>CAIOHJ010000027.1 GCA_903858085.1 uncultured Chloroflexota bacterium | reverse complement strand
GCCACCCCCAGCCCCAGCGGGGTCAGATACCACCCCAGCCGCACCCAGTTCTGCCCGTTGAGAATCGGGAAAGAATTCCCTGCGGGCCAGGAGAGCGACAGGCGCGCCGGTTCAAGCAGCGGGCGCAAGAAATAGGCGTACAGGCTGAGCAGCACGATCAGAGCAGCCAGGGCCCAGCGCACCGCCACTGACCCCTGGCACCGTTCCACCGCCCTGTGCAGCCGCTGGGGTCCTCCCCAAAAAGCAACAGCCAGGCTGACCACGCCGACGCCAACCAGCCCTCCGACCAGCCAGGGAGCCCGACGCACCAGCCCAAAGGCCGACGAGTAGGTGTTCCAAAAATAGGGCCAGGTAAAGGCCCAGATCATCCAGATCAGTTGAAAAACAAAAATCGCCAGCGTGCAGGCCAGTGCCCCCCAGGCTGGCGACCAACGCCCCTGCCAGCCGCGCAACACCAACACCCCCCCCACCGCCCCCAGCACGATCGGCAGGTCGATGCGCGTCAACAAGGCAGCACCGAGCGCCGCACCGCCGAACAGACCCCAGCCCGGCGCAGCCTGCCGATCCTCGTCCCAAACGACCTGCAACGCCAGAAAGCTGGCCAACAACAACAACATCGTGAGCGGCTCGGTGGTCGGATACCGCCCAAAAAAAATCTGAGTGCTGGTCAGCGTCAGCAGCATAGTCGCGGTCAACGCGACCGAACGGCCAAACAGCTGGCGCGCCAGGAAATAGAGCGCTGCCAGCCCCAACACCGCCACCGCTGGCACCACCCAAAAACCGGCGGCGACTCCGCCCACCCCCATGGCCACGCTGAGCAACACCGGATGAAACGGAAAAAACTGCGGGCGCACCAAAGCTGGGTCTGTGTCGTCAACATACCAGCCGACCAGCTGCAAATGGCGGGGCAGCAGCTGGTCGGGCTGTTGCCGCAGTGTCACCGCAGCATGGCTGGCCAGAAAACGATTCCACTCGTTGCGTTGGAGATAGGTGCCGGTGCGCGCAGTCGCTGCGGCGGTGTTGATGTAGCTGCCCGCATCGCTTCCACCCAACAGATATTCGTGCGGCCGCAGGTAGAAGAAAGCCCCCAGCCCCATCAGAGCCGCCAGGGCGAGCTCGTGCCAGCCGCCGCGGCTGCAGCGGCCTGCGGGAGGGGGGTACACCTTTGCTCCCCACCCCAGCAGGCCGGCACACCCAAGCAGCACCACAGCCAAGGTGGCCAGGCTGTACAGACCCACCAAAGCCAGCGTCGTGGCCACCCAGCCCACCACAATGACCGTCCCTGTCGTGGCCAGAAACAGGCGCAGCGGCCAGTCCTGCACCCGCCCTCCACCCAGCCAAGGGACGCCCCCCCACAGCAAGCCCCCCCACAACAGCGCCGTTGCCAGCAAGAAGAAGGTGACCGCTGCGGGCGGCGCCTGCACAGGGCTCATGGCTTTGGCGGCACGGCGGCGCTGAGAGCGGCGGCTGCGGTGTGCTGCCAGGTAGCCGGGATGTGCACCACCCCCTCTTCGCTCCAGCCGCGGGGACGCACGACCTCAAAGCTGTACATCCGGTGATGATGGTCGATCGCAACCGATGCAGTCCGGTCGTAGATGGCCGCCGTCAGTTCGTAGCGTCCGGCGTTGAGCGGCAGCGCATCGATTTTGTACTCCATCCACCCGCTGCCTTCAATGGCCTCCAGGTGATATCCTTCGCCCACCGAATTGGGCCCGTTGACATGTGCGCCATCCTGCCGATAAATCGCCAGACCGAAGCGGGGCTGCACCAGCCGTTCGTGGGCAACATAGTGCATGCGCACCGACAACAGATCGCCCTGGTGGAACCGGTCGGCGGGCTGGCCCTGACCGTTGCAAAGTTCGACCTGCACAATCTCAGCCTGATGCGTCCCCCAACGCCGGGTGTCTGTCGCGGTTTCTTCTGCCACCGGGTCGTTCTCGGCCGCCTGTTCGGCGCGGCGCCTGGTGTAATAAAGTTCATTGGTGTAGGCCAGATAGTCGTCCACGATCTCGGCAGCCGGGCCAGCGGCACGCACATCCCCGTTCTGCAGCCAGATCGCATGGTCGCACAGCCGCCGGATATCCTCCAGGTTGTGTGAAACCAAAATGATGGCAACCCCAGCGGCTTTCATCTCGTGGATCCGCTGCATGCACTTTTGTTGAAAGATCTGGTCACCGACTGTGAGCACTTCGTCGACGATCAGCACTTCGGGCACTGTATGGACGGCAACCGAAAAGCCCAGACGCACGTACATGCCCGAGGAGTAGTGCTTGACCGGGGTGTCGATAAAATCACCGATCTCGGCAAAGTCGACAATCTGGTCCAGCCTGCGCCGAATCGTCCCGCTGTCCATGCCGTAGATCGAACCGTTCAAAAAGACATTTTCTCGCCCGGTCAGATCGGGATGAAACCCAGCCCCCAGTTCGAGCAGAGAAGCCACCCGCCCATGAATTTCGACCCGCCCCGAGGTCGGGGGCAGAACGCCGGTGATCACTTTGAGCAGCGTGCTCTTGCCAGAACCGTTCTGGCCCAGCACACCGATGCTGTCCCCAGCACAAACACGCAGAGACAAGTTGCGCAGGGGCCAGAAGTACTCGGGGGCAGATTGACCTCTGCGCCAGAACTGAATAAAGGCGTCCTGGATCGAACGCTGTTTTTCGCGCTGCAAACGGAACCGTTTGCAGACATCCACCACATCGATCAACGGCTTTTTATCGCCTGTCCACGACATCCCTGTGTTCATGCACCCTCAGTCTTCTCCTGGCTCTGCCCTCGACGGTCCCTCTCTTCTCGCCTTCTACAGCCTTTACTGCCGCCTGAGGATCGGCAAAAAAAGCAGCTTCTCGGCAAAGCGCAGGGTTTTCTGCAGCTGGTTGTTGGCAGGCTGCACATCGGTCACCCCCGCTCCGGCGCTGACCACAGCATAGAGGTCATACTTGCCTGGGGTCACATTCCGCCAGGTGTAGGTATAGGTTCGGGTCTGGCCACAGCCGGCCAGCGTGCCGCTGTAGAGAGCACCCTCCAGCAGCTGTCCGCCATTGGCAGGGTCCCCCTGGTAAAGACGCAGGCTGAACGCCTTTTTCGAAACCGTGTTGCCGCTGTTGCCGACCACCGCCTGGACAGTCACCGTGATGGGGAGTGTCCCGGTCGGCGGAATCGCCGGGGTAAAATTCAGCTCGGCCACCAGCAGGTCGCTCTGGCTGACCACCTGGGCTGTAAAGCGGGCGTAGGCATCCCCCATCGGCGAGCGCTGGTTGCCCACCCCCGGGTCAAACAGGTAGCCGTTGAAGCCGCTCCAGGTAGTCGGGTTGAATTTATCGTTGACGCTGTACCAAGAGACGTGCTGCACCAGCCGCTGGTTGTCAGCAGGATAGCCCCAGTTGACGTTGACAGTGTCGAGCAGATAACTGAAGGTCTCCGTCATGTAGGCGCTCACCTCTGCCGGTGAAAACGGACCAAACCCATAGCCATCCGGCATCAACACCCCATGTTCTGTGACGAAGAGCGGACGGTTGCGGTAGCCATTGGCGGCCATCCACTGCCGAAAGCCTGTGATCTGCTCGACAAACAGGTCAAAATTGGCGTTGTCAGCCGTGCCCAGCACCCATCCCTCCGTAGCAGGCAGCCCGGGCGGGATTTCTGCCCCCCACTCGCCCCGTTGTTCGTTGAGCACAAATGTATGGATTCCCCACACATCGACCGGCATCGCACTGCCGTAGCGGGCACGGTAGGCAGCCAGCACCTGGTCCAGGTACTGCATGCGCAGCGGGCTGGCCTGGACAATATTGCCCGCCACCACCACTGCGGTCGGGTCCGCCCCTTTGACCGCCTGGTAGAGATCATGGTAGGCGCGGGCATAGGCGGCCGGCGTCATGTCGTCCTGATAGACCGCACGGTCTGGCTCGTTGCCGGCCAGCCAGATTTCACCAGGATGGGCTTCGGCAAGGGCTGCCACAGCTGCCAACGAGGGGGTCGTCGTGTAGTCGGTGCTTGCTTTGTTCGGCTGGTTGAAGCGAACCATCCGCAGCTGCTGCATGCCAGGGGGGCTGTCCGCTGTATCCGCCAGATAGTCGATAAAATAGCCGGCGTTCAACGCGCCGATCGGCAGCGAATTTAGCGACACCCCAGCATGGTGGTTGACCCCAAAACGGCAGAGGGGCTCTGCGGGCCCGTCGCTGGCTGCCCGGGCTGGCAGACCCAACAGCGCCAGACATAGCAGGGCTGCAAAGGTCCCCCTCGCAATCAGGGGCAGACGAAAGCAATCTGTCAACATGTGAAACTCCTTCTCTCCAACAACCACCGCCAGGACGGCACCGGCGATGAACGCATCCTACCACAGCCCACGCACAGTTCAGCATCGCTGCCCTGGCTGAAGGGCAATTGCCGGGCAGCGCTCAACGCTGCAGCAGGGGCAGAAAAACTACGTCCGGGTCCACCAACACCGCCGAACGTGCGACCCGCGACGCCAGATCCCCGGACCCCACAACGTTCTCCAGATCGGCTACCGCCGAAAACAAATAGGCGCCAGGCGCAAGATCTTCCCAAAGCAGCTCCACGACAGCCTCCGTCCCCGCACAGCCCTCCAACCCTGCGGCGACGGTCGCACGCCCGATCTCCTGCGGGGGCTCCCCCTCCCGGAAAAAGGTCACCTCGAACGGCTGCTTCGTCGGTGTGTTGCCGTTGTTGCGCACACGGGCCCTGAGCTGTGCGGCAGCGGTGCCGGTCAGCGGGTCGATCGCCGTGGTTGTGGCCCAGACCCGGTCGATCACCAGATTGGGCTGAACAGGGCGCTGGGCAATCTGGGTACGATACTCCCTCCCCATCTGCGTCAGCTCCCCGGTGACGGGGTCGACCATCAAACTGGGATTTCCCACCGTAAAGACATCTTCGCCGAGCGCGTCCAGGGTAAACCAGGCCCACTGTTGAACCAGGCGGCTGTTGTCAAGGGGGTAGCCCAAGGCGCTGTCGGCAGCAGTTTCCAGATAAGCGACCGAGCTGCGCAGAAACTGTGTCACCCGCTCTGGCGTAAAACAGTTTCCCTGCTCGTCCTGGACGGCACACGTCCCATCCGGAAGCAGCATGTACTGGTACAGCAGCGACCACTCTGTCAACAGCAGCGGCGTTCTCTGATAGCCGTTGGCTTTCATCCAGCCACGCATCGCAACCACCTGTTGTGCCAGCAGGTCGACCTGGTCGTGCTCGTAGATGCAGTAATAGTCGGGGCGCTGGCAGAGCGTCTGCTGCGCTTCCAGCGGACGTTTCCAGTACGGCTTTTGGAGGGCCAGTGCCGGGTCCGTCCCATTGGCAATCCCAGCAAAGACAGCTTTGCCGCTCTCTTCGTCCAAAACCCACTCTCCGGTCTCTGGGTCTAGGAAGTAATACTCTTCGTTCCGTTCCGGGAAAATATAGGCATGGAAGGTCCAGACATCGACCGGCATCGGGCTGCCATATCGTTGCCGGTAGGCGTCGAGAACTTTGTCGAGGTACTGCAGACGTCCGGGGGAGACCATCACCAAACCCGAGACAGCGACCTGTGCCGTCGGGTCTTGCTGTTTGATAAAGTGATACGCGTCGTGGTAGGCGACCGCGTAGATCTCTGGCATCAAGTCATCCTGCCAGCTCAGGCGATCGACTTCGTTGCCCACAATCCAGACTGCGCCGGGGGCAGCGGCGATCCGGCTGCCCAACGCCTCTTCTGTCAACGCCGGGCTGGCGGTGTAGGCGTCCAGCCGCTGGCCCGATGTATCGCGCAGTTGGTGCAGACGGATCATCGGGGTATGCGCCACACCCGCCGGCAGCCAGGCAGGTTCAGCGGCGCCGAACGACACCACCCATCCGATCTGCAGATCGGCCACAGCCTCGGCGCCGGCAGCGGAAGCCGAAGCGCCATACCGGCAGTTGGGGGCAGGTTCGTTGGCAGGCACCAACGGCAGAAACGTCGCTTCCAGCTGCGCAGCCGTGCAGCTGTCCACCGCCGCCGAAACCAGGAGCGGTGTCCCCATCACCCCCACCCAGGCGAACACTCCGCCCAGCGCCAGGCGCCAGGCAGACAGCCGACTCTTGTGGATCCCAAACATTGTCTTTCCTCCAGTTTCACACACCCCACGCCGGCTGGCGCGCTTCCCAGCCCACCAGGCTTTTTCCTGGTCAGGGGATGTCCCAGTATCTGGGCAACACCAGCTGTCCGAGCAGGGCCAGATTGACCACGATCGCCCCGCCCACCAGCCATGTCACCAGCAAAACAGGCTGAACGCCGCGGGGCCAGGGCTTCCGAAGAAGCCCACCAGCCACCAGCGCGCCGACGATCGGCAGCAAACTCATCAAAAATCGGAATTGTGGCTGGGGCACGGCCAGGTTGATGCGCAGGTAAGTCGCCAGGTTGCCCGCCACCCACAACAGCAACAGCAGCGTCAACAGGGTCCGTCGTGGCAGCTTTTGATGCCACCAGACCACACTTCCCCCCAAAGCCAACAGACCGACAAGGGCCCACCACAGATACGCCTGCCAATCCGGGGCCGCCACGTTCATCCACCCAAAGCGCGCCCACCCCGAACTCAGGGTCAGATACAGCCCCTCTACCCAATATTCTAGCAGAACTATGCGCTCGTGGAACCCGCTGAAGGAACGGGAGCTCGATCCAAAATTGTCGCGCAGCACCGGCGTCCACTGCACCAGCAGCAGGGTTCCGCCCCAGATCCCCAGCATCGGCAGCACCGATCGCCACAGGGCACGGCGCTGCCCGGGGGTTTGCCACAGTTCGAGCAGCCAGCCGACAGCCACCACAGCCACCACAAACAGCATGGTCACCTTGGTCAGCACCGCCAGCGCCGAGAGCAGAGCGAGTCCGACAAACCGCTGGGGCCGGCTGTCGCACACCAACCATGCCAACACACCGACCGCCAACGCTGTAGCCAGGCTGTCGTTGCTGATGGCACGGCTCAAAAACAGAAACTGCGGCCAACCCGCCACCCAAAGGCCCGCAACCACCGCTGCCCATGCAGACTTTGTCCACAGAGAATAGGCAATCGCCATGGTTGCCCCGACCACCGCCAGCCCCCCCAGGACCGAAATCCAGCGCGCAGCCAGCACGGCAACCGGTTCCGCCAGCGGCCAAAACGCTGTTCTGGCCGGGTGAAGAAACATCACGCCACTCTCCCCAAAGGCCTCGTTGTAGGCCGGGAACTCCACCGCCAGCGGCGTCCCTGTCGTGGCGCTTGCCAGTTTCTGGGCCAGCCCTGCCAGCACATAGTAGAGGGGCATGTGGTAGCACATACGCCCTGACAAGATGGCACCGGGCTCCCACCAGGGACCCTGCGGTTTCGGCTCCACGATCGGCAGGCGGTTGTAGAGGGCAACCTGCTGCACACACTGCCAGTGGCCCGGCTCATCGGGACTTTCTCCCAGCGGGATCAGAGCCAGATAGACAGTCACCAGACCAAGATAGAGCAGGGGGGGAAGCAGCCAGACCCCCCATTTGATCTGTCGTTTCCCAGGCAGCCCTGCATTGCCTGCATCCACGGTCAACGATCGATAACGGGCAAGTAGGTTTTGAGCGAATAGGGGGCCTGCCAGCTGTAGAGCGACGAAGTCCCTGGATCCGCGACCCAGGCCACGCCTCCTGTGGGGTCGAACGCCAGCTCACTCAGCTGGCTCTCATTCCCCCCGACAGGCATCCGGTGCCTCACCCCCAGCGTCTCGGCATCGATCTGAACAAGTTCCTTTCGGGCCGCATCCACCCCCCAAAAGACCGGCTCTCCCGCCACATCGGCCCACACCAGGTCGACCAGGTCTGCTGTGGTTGGGCTGTAGCGGTACCAAAGCCAGATTGCCAGCGTACCATACAGGTAGCTGCCCACTTTGGCGATGTTGCGGGTCGATACCCATGGGACGCCGATGTTGCTGACCGCCAGGCCACGCAGGCTCCCCTGGGCGCCTGTCGCATCCTCCAGGCTCACGCTGATGAAATCCGCGTTGGCCAGACGATAGCCGAAGAGGAGGTCGATTCCAGGGGCAGTCGCCCAGACGATCCCAGCCGATTGTGCGTTGACCCGGTCGAGCTGGGTGTTGGTTCTTCCCGTGGGACGTTCGACGATCGTGCCGGTGGCTGGTGTCAACACGGCCAGCTGATTTCCGGCGCTTTCGGCGAACCAGACCCGCCCGTCTGGGGCCACATCGATCCCAGTCGGCTGGCTGGCGGCAGTCGGCACCGGGTACTCGACCAGCGATCCATCTGCAATGGTCAGTCGCCCGATGCGATTCCCCTGCCGCTGGGTAAACCAGACCTGGCCAGCAGCGACCACCAGGCGGTAAGGCTCGCTGTCGGCGGCGGGCAGTGGGTACTCCCTATAGACTGGCTCCGTCCCAGTCAATTCCAAAGAGCCGATGGCATTGGCTTCGGGCAAGGTGAACCAGACCCGGCTGCTGCTCTCTACGGCAATGTCGAACGGGGCAGCAGAGAGAGGATACTGACTCAAAATTTCGACATCTGCGCTGGCGCGCGCTGGAAGCCCAGCCCCTACCAGCCCGCACAACAAAATCCAAAGAGCGATACGCTTGCTGATGCCCGACTTGCGAGCCGAAGAATACTGAGATGCCCCAACCATCATTAGACCTCCTCGCTAAAATTGGCGCTATGGCGCACAAAAAACCAGTACCCAGCGACCAAAACGACAACACTTGTCAAAAAAGTCCGCAAAAAAAAGTCCAAGTCCGTGCGATAGCCCCAGTAGAGCAGGTCCCGGTACATATTGACCAGCGATGCGATGGGGTTCAAGATATAGACCAGACGCTGGATATCGACGGTGAACCCTGCCACGGTATAAGAGACCGGCAGCATGCTTGCTGAATAAAAAACCGGGGTCAGAAAAAACCAGGCCAGCATGACCACATCCATCACGATCAACGTATCGTGGTAGTAGACCTGCAGCGTGCTCAAAAAAAAGACAATCCCCAGCGTAAACATCGTCTGGATCAGAATGACCGCCGGCAGCAACCAGATCCAGGGGCTAAACTCGATCCGAAAGATCAAAATGGCCGCAAACAGCAGCAACAAGGCCAGGATAAAATTGACCAGATTGGCCAGGATCGTTGCGATCGGCAGAACCTCGGTGGGGAAATGCACCTTTTTGATCAGATGGCCGTTGGCGACCACGCTGTTTGTCCCAGTCATCATGCTGGCTGAAAAATAGTTCCAGGCCAGGATCCCGCTCAGCAAAAAAATCGGGTAATTTTCGATGGTTTGATCTCGAAACAGAACCAGCGAAATCACTGTGAAAACTGCCATCATCCCCAGAGGGTTCAGCAGGCTCCACAAAAAGCCCAGCACGCTGTTGCGGTAGCGCGATTTCAAATCGCGGACCACCAGGTTGTAGATCAGGAAGCGATAGTTCAACAACAAAGAGGCGCGCGCTCCCAGAACATGCAGTGACTGCAAAGGGCCGCTGGCGTGGGGGGGCGGGTTGGCGTCAGAATGGTTCATACCCAGGTCTCAAACGGTCTTTTCATGTGGTTCGTCACGAACAATCCACCTGGGGGTTCCAGCCGGTGGGTTGTCCAGGAGATCCAGATAGATTTGGGCGATCATGCGGGCGGCTCGGTTCCAGTCGTAGTGGTCGCTGGCCCGCTGGCGCAGCTTTGCCCCCAGCTCGGCCCGGCGACCGGGGTCCTCGACCAGGGCGATCAGCGCTGTGGCCAGGCTGGCAGCGCTGCCCCGTTCTGCGTAGACCCCCTGTTCGCCCAGGTACTCGCGCGCCACGGGAGTCTCGAACGCCACGGTCGGCAGCCCCAATGCCATGTAGTTGAGGAGCTTGCCGGCCCCTTCTGTCAAGCTCAGCTTGGGGGCAACCGCCAGATCCCCCAGTTTCAAGTAAGCCGGCGCCTGATGGTAGGGAATCCGCCCGGTCAGGATCACACGATCGGCGACACCCAGTTCACCGGCCAGCCGCTGATACCGTTCCACACCCGGAAAACCCATCAGGAGCAGGTAGACGGTTGGGTGCAGAGAACGAATCTGCTGCATCGCCTGCAGCAACAGGTCGGTCCCCTGGTACTGCGCCAGCAACCCTAGATAGACGATCACCGGAGCCGTGGCTGGAATTCCCAGCCGCAGGCGTTCGGCGGAACGGGCTGGCTGCTCCGCTGGCTGCAGGGGAGCAAAGGTCTCGACGTCGACACAGTCAGGCAGCGGCCGAATCCGTGCAGCGGTGCAGCCAAAAGACTCCACCAAAATACGCTCAGCATTTTTTGAACTGGTCAAGGTGATGTCCACGCTGCGGTCGATCCACTCTTCCAGTTTTCGCAGCGGTGTGTAGACAGTGCTGGAACGCCGCAGAAATTGATGGTCGATCATCTCTTCGGTCAAGCTGCCCTGAAAGTCAAAGACGATGGGCAGGCGGAACATTTTTCCCAGCACCAGGGCAATCAGCGCACCTTCATGCAAGTGGGCGTGCAGCACATCAAATCGTTCGCGCAGCAGAAGTTGCACGGTTTTCAGGCCCAGCAAAACATCAAATCCAATTTTATGTCTACTTGACCCAACTTCGTACTGTTGTCGCCATGGGATGGGCAACGTTCGGCGGATGTCCAGCCCCGGCACATCACGGCCGTTGCGATAGGTGACGATCGTGACTTGGTGGCCCAGTCTCTGCAGGGCAGATGCCTCTTCCAGGATCCGCACATGGCAGCCGTAGTCTCCAAAAAAGCTGGTCGGAGCGACCATCAACACGCGGAGTCCCCGTCTGTTTTCGTTTGAGTCGATCGCCATCATCTGCCTGCAAATTTCGACCAATCTATCCGTTCTCTGCCTATTGGCAACATACAACTATAGCCTACCCGGCCATTTCCGACAAATCATCTCTGCTCGCGGTTGCTCAGCAACCTGCGCAATGTCTGCAGATCGTTTGGGGCCAGCACGCCGGTTCCCCAACAGAGGGCAAGGTACGCGCACACTGCCAGCAGGGCATTCAGACGCCAATCAAACGGTGCCAGCGCTGCCAAAGTTCCTGCCACGCCTGCAGCCAGCCAGAGCCCGGGCTGTCCAATCCCCGCGACCGGCCTGCGCAGGAGCAGCAACCCGGTTGTGGTGCCTACGGCTCCGGCGAGCGACACGGCGATTCCGGCACCTGCGGCGCCCCAGAGCAGGGCCAGGGGCGGCAGCAGGGCCAGCAAGGCCCCGATGTGGAACACGCTGATCCACAAACTTGCCCGCAGTTGGCGTTCAATCATCAGCACGGTCAGGGCATAGACCTCAAAGAGAAAGAGGGGGATGGCCCAGAGCAGAGACCGGAGCACGGGACCTGCGGCAGCGTACTCGGCGCCCAACATCCACCCCAGCAGCTCTGCCGCCACACCGAAGCCGACTGCGGCGGCCAACAGCAAGACCAGCAGTCCAAAACGCAGGCCAAGCGCCTGCAGCCGTTCGTACTGTTCTGCCGAGCGATGTTGCAGGCGGCTCAGGGTGGGGTAGAGTGCGCGCCAGAAACTCTGGATCAGCTTCATGGCGACGCGCACGACATTGTAGGCTGCGCTGTAGAGTCCTGTCACCGCCGGGCCGGCGACCACACTCAGCAGCAAGATATCCAGCCTTTGCAGCAGGACCTCTGCCAGTGCCAGCCCGAGAAACGGGAGGGTCTGGCGCAGCAGCAGGATGGGGTTGGGTCCAGCCGCTTCCTGGCTGCCGGCCAACAGCTGGCTGCGTGCCAGCAGCCAGCTGCATGCCAGTGCAGAAGCTGCCTGTGTGCCGATGATCACAGCGATCAGCGCCAGTGCGTCGCCGCCTGCCCACAACACTCCGATGCTGGCTGCCAGGATCAGCGTATTGATCGCGATCTCCACCCCCATCACCAGTTCCATGCGTTCGCTCGCCTGAAACAGCGTCTGTGCTGCTGCGGTGACCGCATAAAACGGGAGAGAGGCACCGACCAGCCAGAGAGAAGTCGCCGTAGACGGCCCCACCGAGAGCCAGGTGCCGAGGCCGATCAAAACTGCCCAGACCACCAGGCTGTTCAGCAGCTGAATGGCCAGGAGCCAACGGAAGTAGCTGAGGCGCTGCGCCGGCTGCTGGGCCAGCTCCCGCACCAGCAGCGTTGGCAGCCCCAGTTCGACGACCACCTGGCTGACGTTCAAATAGGCCAGTGCGATCGTATACTGCCCCAGCCCTGCGACCCCAAGCTGCCGGGCGATCAGCACCTGCAGCACAAAGCTGATGACAATTCGCCACAGGCTGGCGCTGGCCAGGGCCGCTGTATTGAACAACACCCGGCGTCCTGCCGACTGCCTCTTTCCCGAAGGGTCAGCCGATGAGGAAGGTTTATTCCAGGTCATGCGGTGCATGTCGCATTCAAGAGAGCAGGCCAGAATTGTGCGGGCTGCGCGTCTGCAAATTTAGCGGACAGGGGGCTGGCCTGTGCGCAAAAACTGACGCAGGTTGGGCCAATGATAGAGACGGCGACGCCAGACAAACCAGAGCAGGGCCACAACTCCCCCCACTTCCCACCCCCACAGTTCGGGCCGGCGTGTGAAGGCATACCAGTAGGCTTTGCCGATCTCGCTCTGTTCGGAGCCCTGCTTGCCCCACACATGAAAGCGCCAGCCACGCAGCGGCCAGTAAAAGGTATTTGGAAAAAGCCAGAGTCGGTCGAGCAGGGCATGGCCCAGGAACGCGGCGCCATAGAGGGCCAGCGGGCGGAACCTGCTGGCCGCCAGCCAGAGGACCCCAAGATTCACCAGCAGCGTATGGGCAAAGAGCACGGCAGATTTGTAACGGCGATAGAAATAGAGGGCGGCCAGCGGCTTGTCGAAGAGATCCGGCCCGGTCGCAGCCAGCCCGACCAGCCGGTAGTCCGCCTTGGGCACAACGCCCAGCTGTTCCTGTGCCAGGTCCAGCGCCAGCCAGGTGTAGGCCACATGGGTCCAGGGCAGCACCTACAGGCCCCGTTCGCCGCGAATATAGGGCTCGCCCAACGCAGCAGGCGCTCCGAGTCGTTTGCGCATAGCAGCTCTGCTGCCGATCACGAGCGCCAGAATGGTCAGCAGATAAGGGACCATCTGGAGAAAAAATCCGAAGTTGGAGTTGATGAAGAGCGGATTGGTGAAGCCCAGCAGCGTTGAAGGGCCTTGCAGGTCGAGCAGGGCTCGGCGCAGCGCGCCGAACAAAAAGGCACCCAGCGCGGCGCGCAGCGGGTTCCACTGGGCAAAGATCACCAGCCCGATTGCGATCCAGCCCTGGCCGGAGGTGGTCTGTGCGCTGTACCAGCCCGGCGAAACCGAGAGGCTGATCGTAGCGCCAGCCAGCCCGGCCAGACAGCCGCCCACAAACACATACCCGTAGCGCAGCGCGTAGACATTCACCCCCATCGTGTCGGCAGCCACAGGCTTTTCACCGACCGCGCGCAGGTGCATCCCGGGCCGTGTCTTTTCGATATAGAACCAGACCAACGGGGCAAACAGATAGCCCAGGTAGACGATCGGGCTGTGGTTCATAAAAAAGACAGGGCCGATCAGCGGCAGGGCGGCCAGCCCGGCCAGATCAAAATTGGGGAGCAGGGCAGCATTCTGTCCGGTGAGCCCATTGCCCAGCACCAACGCCAGCCCTGTCCCCAGAAAGGTCAAAGAGAGGCCGCTGACAACCTGGTCAGCCTGAAAGCTGACCGTCACCACGGCATGGGCCAGGCTGAGCAGGCCTGCAGCCAGCATGGCTGCGCCGATTCCCAGCCACGGATTGCCGGTTGCCAGCGAAACGCTGAAGCCAGCCATCGCGCCCAGCAGCAGCATCCCTTCGACGCCCAGGTTGAGGACGCCCGAACGTTCTGCCAGAATCTCACCGATCGATGCAAAGAGCAAAATGGTGCCGGTGGCCAGCCCGGCATGGAGAATGACTTCCAGGTTCATGCGAACTCTCCGGGGTGTCCAGCGGGCTGTGGGGCGGCGCGCACCAGGCGGATCTTGTAGCGCAGGAGCACATCGCTGCTGATGAGAGCAAAGAGCACAAATCCTTGGATCATCTGGGCGATCCCCGAAGGCTGCACCTCGCGGCTGGCGACGATCAGCGCCCCGAACAAAATCGACACCAAAATCACCCCCAACGGGTGGAGTTTGGCCAGCCAGGCGACGATGATGCCCGTAAAGCCATAGCCGGGCGAAATTCTCTCTTGGAGTCTGTGCACGACACCGCTGATCTCTGCCATCCCTGCCAGCCCTGCCAGCGCGCCGGAGAGCATCATCACCCAGATCACGTTGCGGGCGATGCTGATCCCAGCGTAGCGCGCGGCCTGGGGGTTGTCGCCGATCAGCCGGATTTCGTAGCCCCACCGGCTGCGCTGCAGAATCCACCAGACTGCTGCCGCAGCGAACAGGCCGAAGAAGACCCCCAGATGCAGGGTGAGGCCCGAAAAGACCGGGTACTCGCGCGCGTAGTCGGAGAGGCGAGGCAGCCAGCTGTTGCGCCCAAAGGTCGGCGTCATTTGGAAACCGGCATCGCTCCAGCGGTCAAAAATCCAAAAATTGTTCCACAGCACAGCCACGTAGTTGAGCATCAACGTCGTGATAATTTCGTTCACCTGAAAACGAGCCTTGAGCAGCCCCGGCAGGAATCCCCACAGCGCGCCCCCCAGCATGCCCATCCCCATCATCGCCGGAATCATCAGCCAGGGAGGGCCGTCGGTCGGCAGCAGCGGCACCAGCACCACCAGGCTGGCAAAGAAGGCCCCAATGTAAAACTGTCCTTCAGCGCCGATGTTCCAAAGTTTCATCTTGAAGGCCACGCTGCAGGCGAGGCCTACCAAAATCAGCGGCGTTGCCTTGACCAGGGTATCCGAAAAAGCTGCCCAGCTGCCAAAGGTTGCACGTGCAAAAAAACCGTAGACCTGCAGCGGATTGGCGCCGATGAACGCAAGAACGATGCCGCTGACCACAAACGCCAACACGACCGACCCCACCGAGGTCGCTGCCGGCAGCCAGCGCGGCACCTCTTCTGTGCGCTTTTCAACCAACAGGGTAAAAGGTAGGTGTATCATCGCTCTGGCGGCAGAAACCACCCTGGTGGGTGGAGGAAGCCACTTTCCTCCCTTCGTGGCACAGTTTTTCGCATGACTGAAAATTTTCGCGCACCTGCTTGATCCCAGAAGCCACAACAAGCACCCCATTGCGACGGGCACTGGCGCTCACCGGTCAACCCACTCGACGCCCCAACAGCTCAACTCTGCAGCGACAAGTTCCCCAGCAACCCGAGGGCTTGTTTACACTTTTCTCCCGTGCGGCGACCGCAGTGCTTCCAGCCGTGTGCCTGTCATCATCAGCCCGATTTCGTGGAGATTGAACTCATGCGCGCCGACGACCCCCATCACCTGGCCGTCAAAGATTACAGCGATGCGGTCGCTCAGGGCGATCAGCTCTTCCAGCTCTTCAGAAATCAACAAAATCGCGGTGCCAGCCTTGCGCTGCTGCAGCAGATGTTGTTGGATGGCTTCGACAGCCCCGACGTCGAGTCCTCGCGTCGGCTGCACGGCGACAATCACCCTGGGGTTGGCCGTGATCTCCCGGGCCAGAATCACCTTTTGCAAATTGCCCCCCGAGAGCTTGCGCGCCAACGTCTGTACTCCTGGGGCAAGGATATCGTAGCGTTCTTTCAATTCATTGGCAAACTTTGTCGCGCTGGGTTCGTCGATGGTAATGCCGTTGCCGATCGGGTCCTGGCGGTAGCACTTCATGATGATGTTGTCGGTGATTGTCAGATTGGGTGCGGAGCCCACACGGGTTCGGTCTTCGGGGATGTGAGAGACACCGGCCAGGATGGCAGTCAGCGGCGGCTGATTGGTGAGCTGCGTCCCTGCGACGGTCACCTCGCCGCTGTCGCAGGGACGCAGCCCGGTAATACATTCTGCCAGTTCGCTCTGGCCGTTCCCTGCCACTCCAGCAATCCCAACGATCTCACCAGCACAAATCTCCAGCGACAACCCACGCAGTGCAGGGGTTCCTTTGTTGCTGGTTGCTTTGAGCTGTTGGAGTTTCAAGACAGCTTCGCCCGGCGGGGTGGCTTCTTTGGCAACTTCAAAGACCACATCTCGCCCGACCATCAGCTGGGCCAGTTCGCGCCTGGTGCGCCCCGCCATAGGCAAGCCCCCGGCGGTCACCCGCCCTTTGCGCAGCACCGTGATCCGGTCGGCGACGGCCTCTACTTCGTGCAATTTGTGGCTGATAAAAACAATTGATTTCCCCTGGGCGACCAGGGCCCGCATCGTCGCGATCAGGTCGTGAATCTCCTGGGGTGCCAGCACGGCCGTCGGCTCGTCAAAAATCAGCACATTGGCACCCCGATAGAGGGTTTTGAGGATCTCGACACGCTGCTGCTCGCCGACCGAAATCTGCCAGATCTTGGCTTTGGGATCGACGGTCAACCCAAACTGGCTCTGCAATTCTTGAATCTTGCGTTCAAATCGAGGCAAATTGAGAAAAAAACGTGGTTCCGGCAACCCCAACAAAATATTTTCGGTCACCGTCTGGGTGGGGACCAACATAAAATGTTGGTGGACCATTCCGATCCCCTGTGCGATCGCATCGCGTGGCGAGTTGAAGCTGACAACTTTGCCGTTGACACGGAGGGTGCCGGAATTCGGTTTGTACAAGCCAGCGAGCACATTCATTAACGTGCTCTTCCCCGCACCATTTTCCCCGAGCAGCGCGTGGATCTCGCCCCGTTTCAGCGTGAAATCGACCCGATCGTTCGCCAGCACCCCAGGAAACTTGATGACGATGTCGTGCATCTCTACAGCATACGGTGAATCGCTCATGGTCCGGTTCCGTACGTAGATAGGGTTGGCATTGGGAAAATCTGCTGGGGAAGGCGCTGTCTGCGTCTTCCCCAGCACTCGTTCGTCTTTGACCGCAGGACGGCCCTGTGCAGCCTCTCTTTATTCGAGCGCTGGCAGCTCTGCTGTCACATTTTCGTTCCACCAGTACATGCAGGTCGTGCACGAACTGCCAAACTGGGCAAACCCTTCCAGGTCGACCTGCTCCATGCGCTCCCCTTCGGCCAACACCAGGTTGCCCTGGTTGTCGCTGATGGGGCCGGCAAAGACGTCGAAGCGGGTCATCTCGCCAGCCAACATCTTGGCCAGCGTCTCCCGGATCAGTTGAAGGTCGGCCTCCGGCAACTCTGCCACCCCAGGCTGCAGGGTTTCACCTTCCATAAACCCATACAGACCCAACGCTCCGGAGTCGGTCTCAAAATAATCTGCTCCACCGATGTAGGTGCCAGCCCGCGCAGCCTCAACAATTTCGGCATATTTGACCCCCCAGTTCCAGTACATGGAGGTCAAACAGGCATCGATTGTGCAGTTGCCGATGTAGTCGTAGGTGATGCCCCACTTGCCTTCAGGGGCAGCTTCCGCCGGCGCAGGGGTGTCCGCTCCGGTCATGACGATCTGGGCGCCTGCGCCAAAGAGCGAAGCAGCCGCTTCCTTCTCGACGATCGGGTCGTGCCAGGTGTAGATCCAACGCACATCCATGGTGCATTCTGGGCAAGTTTTCTGGGCGCCCAACGCAAATGCATTCCCAAGGCGCAACACCTCAGGAATCGGGAAGGTCGCAATATAGCCCAGACGCGGGTTGCCGTCGGCCATCGCCCGGCTCCCAGCCAACATTCCAGCCAGATACTTGATATTTTCCATTGCCCCCATCAGATTGCCGAAGTTGGCACCGTTGGATTTATACCCGCTGACATGAACGATGGTCACGTCGGGGAACTCGCCAGCGACCATTTCGGAAGCATCCATGAAGCCAAACGAGGTGGTGAAGATGACATCAAACCCTTTACGAGCCAACGAACGAATCACCTGCTCGGCGTCTGCACCTTCAGCGACATTTTCAACAAACGCCGTATGGACGTTTTCGACAGTCGCTTCGACATACTGACGCCCGACATCGTGG
>CAIOHJ010000026.1 GCA_903858085.1 uncultured Chloroflexota bacterium | reverse complement strand
GGCACGCTGTGGCCCCGAAAGGTAAAAGGGCGTGTGTACTGCGGCCCTTCGAGCAGCCCATCCAATCCCGGCGAATGGCTGTCCTGGTGAGCGCCGGAATCATCGCCCAAAGCGCCCGGTTGCAGACGGGTGATGGCGTCGACCAGGATCATGGCGGCCAGTTCACCGCCGCTGATCACGTAGTCGCCGAGGCTGATCTCGTGCGTCGCCAGCTGGAGGCGCACCCGTTCGTCGACCCCCTCATAGCGTCCACAGATCAGAGCGATCCTGCGCTGCTGTGCCAACTCAGCGACGATGCCCTGGGTCAGCGGTCGCCCTTGTGGGCTCAAGAGGATCACCGGCAGCTTTGCGGGCAATGAGACCGGGACATCTGGATTCCAGTCGGGGAGGGGCGAGGAAGGGGCCTGCACCGACAACGACCAGCCAGGCGGGCGAGACAGAACGGTTTCAAGTGCACGCACGATCGGTTCGGGTTTCATGACCATTCCCCCTCCGCCGCCGTAGGGTGTGTCATCGCAGATGTGGTGGCGGTCGGCAGTGAAGTCGCGAATGTTGTGGAGGCAGATCGAAATCAGTGCGCGCGCCAATGCCCGGGCAACGATGCTCTCCCCGAAGGGGCTGACAAACATGGCTGGGAAGAGGGTGAAAAGGTCGAAGTGGATGCGATGAAAGGGAGCAACTTGAGTCTCAACCGTTTTTTCACTGCCATCAGACGGCGGTTCTCTGGATTCGTTGTCGGCCGACATACTGATTCCTCCGTCCCAGCCAGCAAGGTTCCTGGAACAAGCTTGTTTCACCCTGAGGACAGACCCTCTGGCCGGCCCAGCTACAGTGTACCACAAGCGCGCGGCACGGCCCAGGTGATCCTGCCTACGACACCCCGCCCCCAACCGTCCTGGATTCCCCGGCTGGTGCGTGGCAGCGCAGCGTGCGCCCTGCTGGCGGCCAGCAGTTGGCTGATCTGGGCGCGCGGGAGCGCCGACGATCGCGCAGCAGCGCCTGTACAGGTCGTCGCCCATGACCAACGTGCGCCAGAGCCCCTTCTCGACACTGTTCTCGGTCTGCGTCCCACCTTCACACCGACCTCAGCCGCCACGCCCGCCACGCCCGCTGCGCTGGACAGCAGCGAACTTGCCCAGATCGAAATTGTCACGCCGACCCCGGACCCCCGCCGTTCGTTGCGCGTGGCGGGTGCCCCTGTGGAGCGTTTTGCGGCAGCCATTCCGTCTATCGGCAAGCAACCCGAGTTGATGGGCCTCTTCCCGGTCGACCTGCAGGCGCGCCAGCCAGTGCTGCCAGCACCGCCGCCAGCACCGCCGCAGCCGTTGGTCGATCTTGCTGAGCTGCCGACGGTTTTTGAAGAAGTGGTCAACGGTCCCCTCTCCCAGATTCAGCTTTTTACGCTGGAGGGGGTGCAGCTGGCGGTGGACCCCAAACCAACGCCGACTGCTGTGGCTGTGCTGGCCGCCAAGCCGACCGAACAGCCTGCGCGGATGCCGCCCCCGCTGACCCTTGCGGGGCCAGCCCGGGTCTGGGCCTCCTTCCAACCCAAACTGCCCGAAGAAAACGACCATTTCTGGATTGAATCGCCTTTTCTCAACACAGAGTTCAACAAGGTGGCGGCTCCCTCCTACCAGTTCGGCTCGACCGCTGGGGGCCAGTATCGCCCACACCATGGGATCGACATCGCCAATCGGTGGGGGACCCCGGTGCGCGCAGCAGCGTCCGGGGTGGTTGTCTTTGCCGGGTTGGACGACCCGGTCGCGATGGGCCCTTATCCCAATTTCTACGGCAACACGGTTGTCATTCAGCTCGACCGCAAACTGCCGGTGGCCGGGGGGGAAATCGATCTCTTCCTTTTGTACGGCCATCTCAGCCGGGTGACGGTCGCCCAAGGTCAGCGGGTCGCTCCGGACGACATTGTCGGTGAAGTCGGCATGACTGGCATCGCCATCGGCCCTCACCTGCACCTGGAGATCCGGGCCGGCGCCAATACCTACCAAAACAGCATCAACCCGTATCTGTGGGTTCAGCCAGGAGCAGGAGAGGGGGCGGTGGCTGTGCGCCTGGTCACCGCCGATGGGCGCTCCTGGCCGGGCGCCCGGTTGACCCTGGCCCGCTTCGAGGAAGGGCGGGCCGTCTGGGGGCGGCAGATCGAAACCTATCTCGACAACGAAAATCTCCTCCCCAATCCCTCCTGGGGAGAAAACGGGGCCATGGGGGATGTGCCCGCCGGCTACTATGTGCTGATCGGCAATGTGCAAGGAGAAGCAGTGCGGGCCGAATTTTTTGTGCGCGAGGGACAGACGACCTTCGTGGAGATCAGAACCAGGCAATAAGGGGCCCCATGTATCCCAACCTCTCTGTGGCTGGCCCGGCGTTGCTGGACCGGATCCTGGATGAAGCGCGTTCGATCTTGGCGACCGTCGGGATCGAAGTGCGTGGGCCGGCTTTGTACCGACGGCTGCTGGCAGCCGGGCTGAAGAGTACCGCCGACGGGCGGGTACTTTTCCCGGCAGCTGTCGTCGACCGGGCGCTGGCTCTGGTCCCTGCGGCTTTCACGCTGTACGACCGGGCAGGCCTGCCCCACGCCACAGTCGGCGGTCACCACGTCCACTTCGTTCCGGGCTCCAGCGGCCTCAAGATACAAGACCATCGGAGCGGTGTCACACGGGGGGCGACCACCGCCGATTTTGTCGACTATGTGCGGCTCTGCGACGGCCTGGAGCATATTCGCTACCTTGCCACTGCCTTCTCCACCGGCGACGATATCGAGGCGGAGGTCTCAGATGCCTGGCGGCTGCTGCTCTGTCTGACGCACTCCACCCGTCCGGTCGTTTCCGGGGCTTTCACCGAGCAGGGCACCCCGCGCATGGTCGAGCTGATGCAGCTTTTCCGCCGTGACCGTCAAGATCTGATCGACCGGCCGCTGGCAATTTTCACAGTCACAGCGACCGGCAATTTTCGCTACGGAGAAGATTCCTGCCAAAACCTGGTCGATTGTGTAGAAGCGGGGATCCCTGTCGAAATTGTGCCGGTCACCTTGATGGGGCTGACAGCGCCGGTGACTCTGGTCGGCGCTGCCGTGTTTCATGCGGTAGATACCCTGGCCGGGATCGTCATGGCCCAGATCCTGCGGCCTGGGGCCCCTGTGCTCTACGGCGGAGCCCCCGCCGAATTTCACATGCGCGAGACCACTGCGCCGATGCTCGGCGTGCAGGCACTTGCCCTCAACGTCCTCAACGCTCAGCTCGGCAGACGGCTGGGGATCCCGGTCCAGGCCTACATGGCGCTGAGCGATGCCAAAGATCTGGATGCGCAGGCGGGTGCCGAGACCTTCGGCAGCGCGCTGCTGGCAGCGCTGGCTGGGGTCAACTCAGTCTCTGGACCCGGGATGCTCGACTTCGTATTGGTCTTCAGTCTGCCCAAGCTGGTCTTTGACAATGAAGTCTGCGGCCAGGCG
The DNA here is from genome assembly GCA_903858085.1 of uncultured Chloroflexota bacterium. Lineage (GTDB taxonomy): Bacteria > Chloroflexota > Anaerolineae > Caldilineales > Caldilineaceae > Caldilinea. The sequence continues at coordinate 19,406 of CAIOHJ010000026.1, read as the reverse complement.
CTGCAGCTGGTCAAGCCCTTGAAGGTGGTCGACGATCTCCCCACACGGGCCCTGGTCGAAGCACAGCTTGCCGATCTGCATTTGATTACAGCCGGGCACACGCTGGCCCACTGGGAAGAACAGCTCTACCTGCCAGGTGCTGTGTACGACCGCAAAAATCGGGAAGCATGGCAGCGCGCAGGGGCCCGCTCGCTCTGGCAGCGAGCCGTCGATGAGGTAGAACAGCGGCTGGCTGCCTACACACCGCTTGAAACCGACCCGCTCGTCGTAGCCGAAATGGAGCGCATCCTGCGCAGCGGGATGAAAAGCCACAGGCCGCTGCCGGCCATTCCGGACCAGAAGGCCAGCGCGGCCAGCGGGGAGGGCCGCCGGCCACGCCGCTTTCGCCGCTGACAAACATCCAGCCTGCCACATTCACAGCACAGAGACAACGGAGGTCACTGCCATGCCAGTTTCACACTCTGCCCAATCTACAGCACGTGCATCCCTGGGGCGCGTCGGCCTGCCAGCCCCCGTTCGCCTCCTGGCAGAGCAACATTGGGACGCAGTCATCGTGGGCGGGGGGCACAATGGGCTTGCCTGTGCCGCCTATCTGGCGCGTGCCGGCAAACAGGTGCTGGTGCTTGAAGCGCGCGAGCGCCTGGGCGGGGCATGTACGATCGAGGAGACCTGGCCAGGGTACCGTGTCTCCCCTTGTGCCTATCTGTGTGGGTTGCTCCACCCCGTCGTGATCGACGAACTGCGTATGGTCGACTACGGGCTGCACTGGACGCCGGCGACCTCAGGCATGTTTGTGCCCTTCGACGATGGCAGCAGCATCCAGCTCTGGGAAGACGACGCCCGCTGCGAAGAGGAGATTCGCCGCTTCTCCCCGCGCGATGTCGCAGGCTGGCGGGCGATGAGCGACACCATGCGCAGGGCGCGTGCCGCCCTGCGCCCCCCCACCGACGAAGATCTCTGGCTCTGCCGCCATCCCACCCGCCAACAGATCGAAGATCGGCTCAAGGGGGACCCAGAGGCACTCAATCTGGTGCTGAAGTGGTCAATGGTCGACTACGTCGAGGAGTATCTCCACAACGAAACCCTGCAGAGCGCATTCCTGGGGCAGGGGGTGATCGGCACGAATGCCAGCCCCCACGACCCCGGCACGGCCTCCGTCAATTTTCACCATTCCTCCGGGCGGCTGTTCGGCACCACAGGCACCTGGGGCTATGTGCGGGGCGGGATGGGGACTGTCTCTTTTATTCTGGCTGACCTGGCGCGCGACCTGGGCGCCACCCTCGCGACAGGCGTTCCTGTCGCGCGCATCCTGCCCGGGGAAGGCGTAGAGCTGGCAGGCGGAGAACGCATCTCCGCCAGGGCGGTCATCTCCAATGCCGACCCGCGCGCCACGTTGCGTCTGCTCGGCGATGCAGCAGACGCAACGTGGCGCGCACCGGTCGAAGCCATCCCCCAGCAAGGCTGTACCGTCAAGGTGACCCTTGCCTTGACCGAGCTCCCAATTTTTACAGCCCGCCCAGAGTCCGAACAGATCCACCGCGGACAGATCAACACCCCGCTGACCAAAGAGGAATGGAAAGCCTACCACCCGCTCGCCCAGGCTGGCCACCTGCCCCCGCGGCTGTGGACCGAGCTCTACATCCAAAGCACCTTCGACCCCAGCATTGTGCCAGCCGGACGACACCTGATGAGCGTTTTCGCCCAATATGTGCCCCATACCTTTGCCGAAGGCAGCTGGGACAGCCGACGCGACGAAGTCGGGGAGCGGGCGATCGCATCGATTGCCCGCCATGTCCGCAATTTTCCCGACGCGATCGAACGGATGGAGGTGCTGGGCCCGCCTGACATCGAAGCCAAAGTCGGTCTGAGCGGCGGGCACATCTTTCAGGGTGAAATCCTGCCCGAGTATTTGTGGGAGAACCGGCTGGCCTACCGGACACCGATGGAGCAACTCTACCTGTGCGGCGCCGCCACCCACCCCGGTGGGAGTGTGATCGGCGTCAACGGACGCAATGCAGCGTTGGAAGTCTTGGCAAACAGTCTGGTCTGATGATATAAACAACAACCAGGGTTGGGTTCGTCTACAAAAGCAGGCAGGATGATGCGAAGCAGGGCGTTGTACAGCAAAAATCAGAAAAAAGGGTCACTTGTCGCTGTTGCCCTGCTTGGACTCAGCCTGGCTGGGTGTGGACGCAGCGCGGCAGCTGCAGAACTGCCAGGCGCAGCGAAAGCCCCCGAGCTGCACTTTGTGGACAGGCGTGACGTCCCCTCTGAACAACGCCCACCCGCACCTTTCCGTACCCCTCTGCTTCACCAGCCAGATGCCAAACCGATCTTGCCCAGCCGTCTGCTGATCCCAGCGATCGGGGCGGAGATGCCAGTGGTCGAACTCGGTTGGAGCAGCCGCGCCACCGAGTCCGGGACCTTCCTCGCAGAATGGGAGACAGCGTCCTATGCGGCCGGCTGGCATAAAAACAGCGCCCTCCCTGGCCAGCCCGGCAACATCGTTCTCAGCGGACACAACAACATCCAAGGAGCCGTCTTCCGAGAGCTGGATCGCCTCCAGCGCGGGGACACTGTCGAGCTGTTGGCTGGCAGACGCCAGTACACCTACGTGGTCGATGAAATTTTGATCGTGCCTGAAGAAACCGCGACCGAGCAACAGCGTCGCGAAAACGCCCACTATATCCAGTCTACCCCCGACAGCCGGCTGACTTTGGTCTCCTGTTGGCCGCGCAACGCCAATTCACACCGCATCATCGTCATCGCACTCCCGGCCAGACAGGCCCAGAGCCGCTGAAGAACTCCATCCCCCCAACAGCCCTGCCAAGTTGGCAGGCTGGGGGGAGTGGGTGTTATCATACTCCAATTGTCCTGCAATCATCCGCCTTGCCGTGCGCTGCGACAGGGTATTCGTGAATGGTATTCCGCATGTCCCACTCGCTGATCACTGCCCTGTTCAGATTCACCGGCAACGCGCGCGGCTGTGTCTACGCTGAACCGCTGTGGGGGTTTCCGTACCATTTGTTCATGCCCTACGCCTCGGTCTATATGGTGGCGCGGGGGCTGTCCGACAGCGACATCGGGCTGGTGCTCAGCATCAGTTGGGGGTTTCAAGTCTTCTGGGCACTGTTGAGTGGGGCCATCACCGACAAAGTCGGACGCCGGCTCACCACGCTGATCTTCGATATCCTCGCCTGGGGAGTGCCCGCTCTCCTGTGGGCATTTTCACAGAACATCTGGTGGTTCATCGTTGCTGGCTCGATCAATGCCATCTGGCGTGTCACCATGAACTCGTGGTCCTGTCTGATGGTGGAGGACACCGACCCCGACCAGCTCGTCGACCTGTACACCTGGATCCACATCTCCAACCTGGCCGCTGGGTTTGTGGTGCCGCTGGCTGGCATTCTTGTGGCACGGTACAGCCTGATCCCAACCCTGCAGGGACTTTACCTGTTTGCTGCCGTGATGTTCGTGGTCAAAGCAGTGATCACCTACTTCATGACCGTCGAGACAGAACAAGGCAAGGCGCGGATGGCTGCCACGCGCGGGCAGAGCATTTTTGCTGTGCTCGGGGAATACCAGAGTGTGGTGCGCGAGGTTCTGCAGCGGCCAGCCACCCTCTACACCGCCAGTTTGATGCTGATCATCGCCATTATCGGGCTGATCAACAACAGCTTCTGGGGGATCATTGTGACCGACAAATTAAACGTGCCAGCAGAGACGCTCTCTGTCTTTCCATTTGTCCGCTCCGCAGCGGCCCTGGGGTTTTTCTTTTTTGTAATGCCTGTCCTGGGGCGCATGCATTTCCAGTGGCCGATGGTCGCCGGCTTTGGCGCCTATGTTCTGAGCCAGATCCTCCTGCTCACCGCCCCTGAACAAGGGTATCTGTTTCTGGCGCTGAGCGTCCTGGCGGACGCTTGTGCCTATGCCGCGGTCAGCCCGCTGTTGGACAAACTGATCGTGCTGACGATCGATGCGGGCGAACGTGCCCGCATCCAGTCGATCGTCTATGTCGGTGTGATCCTTCTGACGACCCCCTTCGGCTGGATCGCAGGACTTCTTTCCAGCGCCGACAAAAATCTGCCTTTTGTGCTCAACCTGGTGCTGCTGTTGGCAGGGGTCGGGCTGGCCTGGCAGGCAGGACGCGTGGCCCGGCAGGCAGCCTCCCCCTAGACAGCCTTCCCCTGGGCAGCCATCCCCTGGGCAGCCATCCCCTGGGCAAACGATCCTTCTTGCAGCAATCTGCGATCGTCCCTGCCCTGTCGTCCCTGCCCTGTCGTTTTGGGAGAGTTGTGCCGATACGCTGCTACACAGTCGACGTTGCAGTCGACGTTGCAGCTGACGTTGCAGCACGCGCCTGCTGCACAATCGACTGGATCTGCTCCAGATGATCCGCTTCATGGAAAAGTCCCAACACAAACCGGGAGACGCAGTTGATCTCTCCTGCGCTTGGCCAGGGAACGTAGGTCAACGTCAGGTTCGGCTGGTCCGGCCAGAGCTCCAGACTGGCCAGACGCATCCGCCGACTCTCCTCCAGCCGCTGCTGGCACTGGGCCAGCGTCGTCACCAGCTCCCACGGCGTCTCATAGCGAGATCGACCATGGTTCTCGACCCCGCGCGCCAGCTCAGCGGCCAGAAAAGCGGATTCCTCGGCTGAAGCGGTCGTATGGACCAGGACATGGCCGAGTGTCCAGGCCAGATTGGCAGCGCTCGCATCGCCGGCGTAACGGTCGTCGGCTTTGGGATCGACCGGCTGAAAGAGAACATCTGCGTCGCTGCAACCCGCAATCAACTCTTGAAAGGTATCTACCATCTCAGCGGTCAATGTGCGCAGCTCCTGCACACCCAGTCCGACACACAACTCAGCCAGGCTGAGCTGCCTGGCACGCACCGCTTCAAAATTCAGCATACTCGATCGACTCCATTTTACAGCCTCGTGGCATTGGTTTGTGCGGTTCAACCGCTCTCTCTGGACAACCGACATCGGACAGTCGCTGACAGATGCAACCTTGACTCTCCGTCACAATGTTGTCATGAACATCATAACACGTTGGGGAATTTTGTGGTCTGTGTCCTGGCTCCTGGTGAGCTGCACCGCTTCAACCGGCGAACGAGCGATCAGCGCCAGCGTCGTGGAAGCGATGCGGGTGTCCGACAACGCTGGCTTTGCGCGCGCCGATGCGCCGATGACGTTGCGCTTTCCCGCCGACCATGGCGCACACCCGGAGTACCGCACCGAATGGTGGTACTACACAGGAAACCTGGTCTCAGAAGAGGGCACACCCTTTGGCTTTCAGCTGACCTTCTTTCGCAACGCCCTGGCCCCTGCCCTGCCCGAGCGCACTTCGACCCTCGCCACCAACCAGGTCTACATGGCGCATTTTGCGGTGACAGATGGCAAGGCACGGCGCCACAGCAGTTTTGACCGCTACAGCCGCGGCGCAGGCGGCCTGGCAGGAGCCGAGGCCACGCCACAGGTACGTGTCTGGCTGGAAGATTGGCAGGTTGTCGAATTCCAGCCAGGCCACTATCGTCTGATGGCCAGCGCTTCCAGCGAGACAGGCGCTGTGGCCATCGACCTGCAGCTGCGCGAGAGCCGCCCGCCTGTCCTGCATGGCGACGCCGGTTTGCATCAGAAAGGGGCCGAAGCGGGCAACGCCTCCTATTACTACAGCCTGGTGGGCCTGGAAACCAGCGGCACCGTGACCAGTGGGGGGCAAAGTTACTCCGTGCAAGGACGCAGTTGGATGGATCACGAGTTCGGCACCAGCGCGCTCAGCGCCGACGCAATCGGCTGGGACTGGTTCAGCATTCAGTTCGACAACGATGCCATCCTGATGTTCTACAAAATTCGGCTGGCAGACGGTGGGGTCCACCCCCACATCCAAGGCACCTGGCTTGGCCCGGACGGCCAGCGAACGATCGATGAGAACGACTTCCAGTTGGAGGCCACTGGCAGCTGGAGCAGCCCGCGCACAGGGATCACCTATCCCTCCGGGTGGACTTTGTCGATACCGGAGCTTGAGCTGGCCCTGACCATCGAGCCACTGCTTGCTGACCAGGAGATGCAGGTCAGTTTTGTCTACTGGGAAGGGGCGATCGAGGTCGCTGGGACGCTGGCGGGAGAGCAGATCCGCGGCAAGGGGTATGCCGAGCTGACCGGCTACGGCGAACAGAGCAGCGCCGCCTATCAGCGCTGAAACTTCTGCCCCGGCTGAGCAGTGCCCGCCAGAGAGATCGGGCAGAGCAATGCCAGCGCCCGATGGACAATGCTGCGCTCGGCAGCAAACGTCAGAACCTCCAAAGCCTGTCCGAGTGTAAACCAGTTGACGCTGTCGACTTCGACGCTGGCGTCGCTCAGTTCACCGCCAACCCAGTGCATCAAATAAAAATCTACCTGTTTGTGTACCAGTTCTGGCATCTTGCGCTGGTAGGTGTCCCAATACCAGTATTCGACGGTCCCCAGATGCGCTTCACACGATCCGGTCAGGCCACATTCTTCGGCCACCTCGCGCAGCGCAGTCTCTTCCAGGGTTTCTCCAGATTCACAGGTGCCCTTGGGAAGCTGCCAGCGTGTTCCCCCGCGCGTTGCAATCAGGGCAGCGACCACTTCACCGTCAGCCTCGACCCGGTAAATGAGGCCGCCAGCCGAATGGTCGCTGCGCTGGCAGCCCCAGTGGCGTTGGGTATGCTCGTCGATGGGGGGCAGGGTATCTTTTGCCCGCATTGACAAAAAATGACCTGCCTTTCAGTTCCAATGTTTTTCCAGGTGACCACTGCCGCGCAGCGGCCCATCCCCGACCGCCTGCGCCAGCGCCTGCGCCACCCGCTCCCAGTTGTCTGGCGGCATATGGACGATGGCCGCCGGCAAAAAAGGTCTGGAGGTAAAGGTCAACGCGCCCGCCAATTCCTGCACCGACCAGATGGAGCGAGCACGGGCGATCACCACGAAGGTCTCCATCCACTTGTCCAGCAGCACCAGCCAGGCGGCCAGTTCCCGCGCCATCCCCAGATGGCCTAGCGGCTGGGGGCTGTACCCCGGGTCAAAGAAAAAAGCCAGAGCGCTTTCCCCAGCAAGGCTGCCCCAGATCCGATCCGGGGTGATCAGACCTGGGGAGAGCCCGATCGCTCCCCAGGCAGACAAGCTGGCATGGAGCTGTGAAATCGTCGGCGGCAGCAGTTCGCTGCGCAACGCCAGAAGAGGGCGCAAGGTCGCTGGGGGCTGGACGCTCGAAAAAAGACGCCCCTCACGGACAGTATAAAACATTCAAAACCACTTTCTTTTGTGAAAAACCCACAACATCGAAGCAGAAATTCCCACAAACAGCCCCCAGACGATCGGATAGAACCACCAAAGCGACAGCTCGGGCATGAACTCAAAATTCATGCCGTAGATGCCTGCAATAAAACTGAGGGGGATGAAGATGGTGGAGACCATGGTCAACACCTTCATCACCTCGTTCATACGGTTGTTCACCAGCGCCAGATGGGTCTCGACTGTGCTGCTGGCCAGGTCGCGCATGCTGTCAGCCAGATTGGCCAGTCTCGCCAGATGGTCGTAGACATCGCGATAATACATGCGCACGTGCGCCGGGACAACTCGGTACTCTCCGACAGAAAGCCGGCCCAGCAGCTCACGCTGCGGCGCCAGAATTCGCTGCAGGCGCAACGCACTGCTCTTGGCGGTCAACAGCCGGTTCAGCAGCTCACGTTCGGATTCATGCGAGTAGAAGATATCGTCGCCCAGCTGCTCCAACTGCTCCTCGAAGGCATCGATCAGGGGAATAAAGTTGTCGATCTGGCTGTCCAGCAATTCGTAAAGCAGCATTGCCGGCCCCCGAGCCAATCCGATCTCGAGATGGTGGCCAGGATCCCAGCTGCGGTCGATCGAACGACGGCTGTGCTCGTGCACCGTCACCAGATAGTTGCTCCCTAAAAAGACGTCGATCTCCTGGCTGTCGATCGCCATCGGCTCTTTGCCGGCACCCACAATATGAAAGACGAGATACAAATAGCTGGCATAGTCGTCCAGTTTGGGCACGTGAGCGTCGAGCAGAGCATCTTCGATGGCCAGCGGATGGAAGTGAAAGATGTCGGCCAGAATCGGGGCATAGTTGTAGGTCGCAGGCTCCTGAATATCCACCCAGATCTGGTTGGCAGGATTGGCGAGCAGCTCGGGGAGATCGTCGAGCGGAAGGTTGATGCCAACATGGCCGTCGGCAAAACGGCACAGCATACGAATCATCGGCCATCCGTTCCTTCGGACTTAGACAAACATTCCTGAAGGCACCCTGCAACGATCAGCAAAGCGCTGCGATCGACGGTTTGTTTACCCTGTAGATTATACTGGAGAGCAGCCAAGTTGCCAACTGACCCACCCAAGGTAACCCCAGAAAGGAAAGCCCATGAGCGCCGCAGAACAGCTGGCCCTTCTGAGCGAAGCCAACCTGCCAGGCGCAGTCGATGAACTGGCAGCGCAAGACGCCGATCTGGCGCGCCTTGTGTCCGTGGTCGGCTATCCTCCGCTTTGGGCGCGCGAGCCGGGCTTTGCCACGCTGGTCTTGATGATTCTGGAGCAGCAGGTCTCCCTGGCTTCGGCGAGGGCAACGTTCGTTCGGTTAGAAGCTGTTGCGGGAGACATCACACCTGCGGCGCTGTTGGCCCTCGACGCCCCCCAGCTACGTGCGGCCGGGCTGAGCCGCCAGAAAAGCGGCTATGTGCGTGGCCTCGCCGCCGCGGTCGAACAAGGAACTTTTGACCCGGAGCTGCTGACCACGCTGGACGACCAGAGTGTGCGGGCCCGGTTGACCGCTCTCAAAGGGGTCGGAGCGTGGACTGCCGAGCTGTATTTGCTGATGGCGCTCCGACGCCCGGACGCCTGGCCAGCGGGCGACCTGGCGCTGGCCAGCGCGCTTCAGCAGGTCAAACGGTTGGAGCAGCGGCCGACAGCGGCCCTTCAGATCGCACTGGCAGCGCCCTGGCGTCCTTGGCGGGCTGTCGCTGCACGTCTGCTCTGGCACTTTTATCTCACCCGTCGCTCCTTCTGACCGCCCCCCACAGCAGCCCGGCTGGTATCCGTTGCCCCACCGTTTTTTCGCCAATCCTGTTGACAAGGCTATAATGGCGGTTGTATCTGCTCTCTTCGATTTGTTCGCCAGGATGTCGAGTAAAAGTCTATGAATGGAAATTTGTTAACTTGTCGGAGTGGATCCCGTTCCGCCTGGTGGGCAGCCCGCAGCTGGGCTGTCTGGGCAGTCGCTGCGGCGGTTCTGGCAGGTTGTGCGTCGTCGGCAGCCAATCTCTCCTCTGGATCGACACCGGCCGATGCTGCCATGTCGCCCTCGATCCAGGAGGTGATCGAACCGATCGCCGCCTACGCTGCGGTGACCCCAGAAAGTGCTTCTCCCCTGCCGACCCCCACAGCAACCCCCGAGAGCAGCCAACCGCTGCGGATCACGATCACCAGCCAGATTCGGGCCAACCTGCGCAGCGGCCCTGCAACGACCTTTGAGATCGTCGGCAAGGCCAATCCAGGGCTGACGTTTGAAGTCCTCGACCAAAGCGAGGATGGGCGCTGGTACAAAGTAGCTGCCAATCTTCCAGGAGTCGACGGAGAATTGTTGGAGTCAGGCTGGGTGGCGACCGAGCTGGTCGGGATTCCCGGTGCAGATGGCAGTTTTCTGCCCGTTGTGGAAAACGCCCTGCTGGACGACACCTTGACAGCCCGTTGGGCGGTTCACTGGGAATGCGAATCAGAGCGCTGCCCGATCCGTCAATGCGACGCCGAGGTGGATGCCGTCGTCAACCGGCAGGCCGCTGGCGGTTTCCTGCCGATCGAACACACAGTCACCTGGGACGAGGCCTGTTTCTCGACCGACGCCTGGACGTTCGAGGTCGATCAGGTGACCGGTGCCGAGCGCACAGGAGAGGCCAAGCAGAATTTCCTGTACAGCTACTGGCTGGGGGCCAACCCCGGCAAGGCGATGGGGGTGCTCCCGCTCGGGGAGAGCGACCAAGGGGTCTCCGTCTACTGTTCTGGCCCGCACACGGTGGAAATCGAAGAAGGAGGCGGGTGGACGACCGTTTATCAAGGCAATACCTGCCATGATGTAGAGACTGGGATGCTGGTCTTTTTGAACTACACCAAACGGTGGCTGTTCACAGGCGACTACGACGGCAAAACCTACACCAGGGCCTTTTTTGGGGATGTCGAACGGATGGAACAGCGGCTGCTAAATACCAGCGCGCCGGTGTCGCTGGTGGTGAAACGGTAGGCTGCCGTGTGGCCGACCGACCTGGAAAAAGCGCTGGATGCCGCCGACCCCCTGGCCCCGCTGCGCGCCCGCTTCCACCGCACCGACCCCGATCTGATCTATCTCGACGGCAACTCCCTCGGACGGCTGCCGGCAACGAGCAGCTCACTGGCAGCCGAAATGGTGGAGCAGCAGTGGGGAGAACGGCTGATTCGCAGCTGGAACGAAGGCTGGTTTGAGCTGCCAGAGCGGGTCGGCGCCAAGATCGCCCGCCTGATCGGCGCCCAGCCAGAGGAGGTGCTGGTTGCCGATGCCACCTCGGTCAATTTGTTCAAACTGGCGCTGGCAGCGTTGCGCTGCCAGCCAGGGCGCACCCGCATCCTCACCGACGATCTCAACTTTCCGTCTGACCTCTATGTGCTGCAAGGGGTCGTGGAGCTGTTGGGCAACCAACATCGGCTGGAAATTCTGCCCTCCCCCGACGGGGTCCAGGCGCCGGTCAACTTGCTGCAGGAAACGCTGGACGACGATGTGGCGCTGGTGGTGCTTTCCCATGTCGCCTTCAAAAGCGGCTATCTGTACGACATGGGGGCAGTGACAGCGGCCGTGCAGTCCGCTGGGGCCTGGATCCTGTGGGATTTGAGCCACTCTGTCGGCAGCGTACCGGTCGAACTTCACCGTACCCACGCCGATCTGGCTGTGGGCTGCACCTACAAGTATCTCAACGGTGGACCGGGGGCCCCAGCGTTTCTCTATATCCGACACGACCTGCAAGAACAGCTGCACAACCCAATCCGTGGATGGATGGGTCAACAAAACCCTTTCGACTTTGCGCTGGAATACCAACCCCAGCCAGGCTTGCGCCGCTTCTTGACCGGTACCCCCCCGGTGCTTTCGCTGGCCTTGATTGAGCCGGGCGTCGACCTCCTGTTGGAAGCCGGAATGGCCGCACTGCGCAACAAATCGGTCCAACAGACCGAGCATCTGATCGCCTTGTGGGCAGAACATCTGGAGCCTTGGGGGTACACCCTCCGCTCGCCACGCCAGGCCGCCGAACGGGGCTCGCATCTTGCCCTCGGCCATCTGGAAGGCTGGCGCATCAACCAGGCATTGATCCGAGAGCTCAACGTGCTGCCCGATTTTCGAGCCCCCGACAACATCCGGCTGGGGGTCGCACCGCTGTACACCACCTTTACAGAGCTGGCCGTCGCAGTAGAACGGCTGCAAAGGGCTGTGGCTGCTGGGCTGTATGCCCGCTATCCCCACCAGCGAACTCCGGTCACCTAGAAGCTCGGGGGGCGGGCAAACACCTCCCGCCCCCCGGCAGCGATCACGCAGGCAACACTTCGAGGAGCGTGAAGGTCAGTTCATCGCCGGACGTATCGACCACCACGTGGTCCCCGTCTTGGATCCTGCCTTGCAGAATCTCAAGGGCCAGCGGGTCGGCGACCCGGTGTTGCAGCAGCCGCTTGAGCGGGCGTGCCCCAAAAGCAGGGTCATCGCCGGCGGCGGCGAGCAGATCTTTGGCGTTTTCGCTCAGCTCCAGCGAAATCCGCCGTGCGCTGAGCAGCTGGCGGAGCCGTCCAAGCTGAATCTCGACGATCGCTTTCAGCTGCTCCCGGCTCAGCGCATGAAAGACCACGATGTCGTCGATTCGGTTGAGAAACTCAGGGCGGAAATGGCTGCGCAGCAGCTCGCGTACCCGCCGCTCGACCTCCGCATCGACAGCGGCCACCTCCAGGATGTAGCTGCTGCCCAGGTTGCTGGTCATGATCACGATCGTGTTCTTGAAATCGACGGTGCGTCCCTGGCTGTCGGTCAGCCGCCCGTCGTCGAGCAGCTGCAACAGCAGATTGAAGACCTCAGGGTGGGCCTTTTCAATTTCGTCGAACAGCACCACAGCATAGGGACGCCGTCGCACCGCTTCGGTCAGCTGGCCGCCTTCATCGTAGCCAATATAGCCGGGCGGGGCCCCGATCAACCGGGCTACCGTGTGCCGTTCCTGGTACTCGCTCATGTCGACGCGCACCAAGGCATTTTCATCGTCGAAGAGCAGCTCAGCCAGGCTGCGCGCCAGCTCGGTCTTGCCGGTTCCAGTCGGTCCCAGAAAAATAAAGCTGCCGATCGGACGGTTGGGATCCTGCAGCCCGGCTCGGCTGCGGCGGATCGCATTGACGACCGAGTGCACAGCTTCCTCCTGGCCAACCACCCGCCGGTGCAAGAGGGCGTCCATCTGCAACAGTTTGGCGCGCTCGCTTTCCAGCAGACGGGCGACCGGGACGCCGGTCCACTTGCTGACGATGGCGGCGATCTCCTCGGCATCGACCTCCTCTTTGAGCAGCGCTCCCTGGCGTTGGAGTTCCTGCACGCGGGCTCCAGCACTGGCCAACTCGTTCTCCCACTGGCGCAGCGTACCATAGCGCAACTCCGCTGCTTTCTGCAGATCATAGGCGCGCTCCGCCTGTTCGATTTCGACGCGCAGCTGGTCGATCCGCTCTTTGCTGGCCCGAACCTGCTGAATCGCCGCCTTTTCGGCCTGCCAGCGGCTGCTCAGCTGCATGCTCTGTTCGCGCAGATCGGCAAGGGTCTCCTCCAGCTCCGCAAGCCGTGCGCGACTGGCCTCGTCCTTCTCCTTTTTGAGCGCCTCTCGTTCGATCTCCAGCTGCATCCGTTCACGGTCAATGGCGTCGAGCTCCTGGGGCTTGGAGTCGATCTGCATACGCAGGCGGCTGGCCGCCTCGTCGATCAGGTCGATGGCCTTGTCGGGGAGGAAGCGATCGGCAATATACCGGTGGCTGAGGGTAGCGGCGGCGATGACAGCACCGTCGGTGATGCGCACCCCATGATGCACCTCGTAGCGTTCCTTGAGCCCGCGCAGAATACGGATCGAATCCTCCACACTCGGTTCATCGACCTGTATCGGCTGAAAACGGCGTTCGAGTGCCGCATCTTTTTCGATATGTTTGCGGTATTCGTCGAGAGTGGTCGCCCCGATCGCGTGCAGCTCGCCGCGCGCCAGCATCGGCTTGAGCATGTTGGCGGCATCCATCGCTCCCTCCGCAGCGCCGGCCCCGATCAACGTGTGCATTTCGTCGATGAACAGGATGATTCGTCCCTCGGCGGCGACGATCTCTTGCAACACAGCCTTGAGCCGCTCTTCAAATTCGCCGCGGTACTTGGCGCCAGCGACCAATGCGCCCATATCCAGGGCAACGACCTGACGGTCGCGCAACGTGGAAGGAACGTCTCCCTGGACAATGCGCTGGGCAAGCCCTTCGACGATCGCTGTTTTGCCGACCCCAGGTTCGCCGATCAAGACAGGGTTGTTTTTGGTGCGTCGGCTCAAGATCTGGATGGTGCGTCGAATCTCTTCATCGCGACCGATCACAGGGTCGAGTTTGCCCTTGTGGGCTTCGGCAGTGAGGTCCCGGCCATACTTGGCCAGCGCTTCATACTGGGTTTCCGGGGTATCGGTGGTGACCCGCTGGTTGCCACGCACCGCTGCCAGCGCCTGAAGCACACTGTTGTTGTCGATGCCGTGGCGCGCCAGCAGCGGCCGCATCTTGTGGGTGCCCGACAACAGGGCCAGCAGCAGATGTTCGGTCGATGTATACTCGTCTTTCATCGACTGAGCCACTTGCTGAGCATCGGTGAGCAGGTCAGCCAGGCTGCGGCTGAAGCCGACCTGGACCGTAGCGCCCTGGGTGCGGGGCAGAGCTGCCAGCTGCTGGTCGAGCGAACGCTCGACCCCGCTCTGATCCCCCCCGATGCGGGCGAGCAGCGCAGGAACCACCCCCCCCTCCTGGCGCAACAACGCCTTGAGCAGATGTTCTGGTTCTACTGCGGCAGCTTTGTACTGTTCGGCAAGATTTTGTGCTTCGAGCAGAGCCGCCTGTGCTTTTTGGGTAAACCGATCCAGTCGCATAGAAGTATCTCTCCTTGACAGCGCTGTATGGCTGTCCAATGCATTCTCTATGCGTCAGTATAGCAGCCGATTGTTTGAATCGTGTTGGTAAATTGTCACTCTTCTGTGTGGATTTTTTCTGCCAGGAGTCTCTGCCGGGGGTCTCTGCAGGGGGTCTCTGCCGGGGGTCAGAGCTGTCGGCGGGGAAGGGTGTGTTCGCGCGAGTAGCCAACCCCGGTATAGAGCAATGCAAAGCCTGAGCGCTGGTACAGCCGACGGGCATCGGCCCGCATATCGCGTACGGTCAGCCCCACACGGGGCATGCCTCGTTCCTGGATCAGCCAGTGAGCGGCTGTCAGCAGCAGACGGCGGCCGTAGCCTTGGTTGCGCACCGAGGCATCGACCGCCAACAGGTCGATGGATCCTTCAAGCGGGCTGTCGTTGAGCGAGGCCGCGACATAGCCGATACAGCGGCTGCCCTGGGCAAAAATAAAGAGGGCTCTGTCTTCGTCCTGGCTCTCCATGAAAGGTTCAATCTCGAGCGGGCTGTCCGCAAAGGCCAGTTCATGCAAAAAACGGACACTCTCTGTCCAGTCGGGGGTAAAGCGTTGCGCTGGCATGCCATCGAGCGGCTGCAAAGCCGCTGCCGGCATTCCGTAGATTTGCGCCCCCTGCCCCCGGCGAAACCCATGCTCCAGATAGAAGGCGGCGCCCTGTTCGTTGCGCACGTTGAGAAAAGAGTCCCACCGCTCCAGCAAGGGCAACGTTGCTTGCAGCGCATGCCAGAGCGCATGTGCCGTCTGGGTGAAAGAGGCCCCTGCAACGAAAGGGCCGTGCAAATAGCCCCGATGTTCTTCGACTTCACAGCCCAGCACACCGACCAGCTTCCCCTCTTCACGCAACAGCTGATAGTGCAACGCCCCCTGTTTGTGAAAGAGCGCTTCGATCTCATCGGCATGCTCGCCACTGTGGAGACACTGGGTGAGAGGGTTGGTGTTGTGCGCTTCGATCAACTTTGCCACATCTCCAAAATCAGCTGGAGTCATGCGGTCGATCGGCATATCCCTGTCGGTCCCTTCTCTTGACAAACACACCCATTCACAACCGTCTCACTTCGATCTGATTATACCAGTCTGCCAGCTGGAACCGAGAAATGCCAGCCAGCCTATTTTTGCTGCAACTGGCGAAGTTCGTGGAAGAGCTGCTTCTGGCGTTCGCTGAGCTGGGTAGGGATCTGGACGTCGACGACCACCAGCAGGTCGCCGCGCTGCTCTGGCTCTTTCAAGTGAGGCATTCCCAGCGAACGCAAACGAAAGACCTTGCCATTCTGGGTCCCAGCAGGGAGACGCAGCACCACCGTTTTGTCGAGGGTCGGCACTTCGACCTCGCCCCCCAGCACGGCTGTATAGAGATCGACCGCCAGCGAGAGACGCAGGTTGTCCCCCTCGCGCGTAAAGCGCGGGTCCGCAAGCACGTCGAGGCTGACGAGAATGTCCCCCTGACCGGCCGCACCCCGCATCCGAATTTTGGAGCCGCTCTGGACCCCGCGCGGGACGGTGACTTCCAGGCGGGTGCCGTTGCTGCGCTCCAGCACGCGCATGGTGCCATGAAAGGCCTCCTCCAGGGTGACCTGGAGAACCGTCTCGGCAGCAGGCGGTGGGGCGCCCCTCATGCTGGGGTCGAACGCTGCTGACCGCCGACCGCCAAAGAGGGTATCAAAAAAATTGGAGAAGCTGCTCGCGCCGCCGAACATCCGTTCGAGTTCTTCAGGGGTGAGGACGCGCGCGTGGCTGCCCGGGTCTGAGGGAGCAGTGCCACGCCAGGAGCCCCAGTCAAAATCCTCTGGGCGGCCGCCAGAACGGGCATACTGCTCCCACTGGGAGCCGAAGCGGTCATATTTGGCCCGTTTGTCGGCGTCGGAAAGGACCGTGTACGCTTCGTTGATCTCTTTGAACCGTTGCTCGGCAGCCTTGTTGCCAGGATTTTTGTCCGGGTGGTGCTGCTGGGCCAATTTGCGATAGGCTTTTTTGATCTCCTTTTCGTCGGCGGTGCGCGCAACCCCCAAGGTTTTGTAATAATCTTTGATTTCCATCCTCTACTCTCCCTGCGGCTCAGGGCCACTGCTGACCAGCACCCGTGCAGGGCGCAGCAGCCGTTCGCCTTCGCCATATCCTGCCTGGACGACGGCCAGGACGTGATCCGCTGGGACACTTGCCGAAAACGCCTGCCCAAGTGCCTCGTGCAGGGTAGGGTCAAAAGGCTGATGAAGCGGGTCAATCCGTTCGACCCCGTAGCGGCGGAGCGTCTCCAAAAACGCACGACGGGTTGCCTCCAGATTGCCGATAAAGGAACGGAGCAGGTCTTCGCTGCCGGCGGGCTGATGCAGGAGGGCCAGATCCAGATGGTCCGCCAGGGGCAGCATGTCGGCCAAAATCTGACGGCGGTGTTCGGCACTCTCTGTCTGGGCGCGCTGCTCCCAGCGTCGGCGCAGGTTGTCGACATCAGCCTGCAAAGTCAGGTAGCGCTGCTGCCATAAAGCGATCTCAGCGGTCAGTTCTGGCTTCTTCTGTTCCTCCGCCAGCGCTGCCCTGACAAAGAGCAGCTCGGCTTCTAGCTGTTGTTGGTGTTCGGCCTGTTTGTGCAGCGCTTCGTCGCGGATGGTCAGCGCTTGCTGGGCCTGGTGCAGTTCCTTGGCCTGCTGCTCCAACGCCGCCTGCAGCGTCTGGTTCTTGGCAAGGGCCTGCTCCAGACGTGTGTTGAGGGCTTCCACCAGTTGCTCCAGCCGCTGCAGCTCTGCCTGGCTGATCACCAGGCCTCCCACAGGCCGGCCGTAGCGCCTGCCGCCATACGGGTCATCATAGGTCATGGTTCACGCTCGTTTCGCCTTGTCTCCGATTCGGCAGTTGCTCTTTGGTTGAAGAACACGGGCGAGGAGTTCCCCGCCCGTGTTGTGTGCGCCCCAACCGGCCCGAGGCGAGGCAATCCAACAGCCAGGGTCAGACGGTGCGGTATTCGCCTTCGACCACATCGTCGTCGCTGCGCGCTGCCTGGGGGCCGCCAGTGGGGCCGCCGGCAGGGCCCCCTGCGCCGCCAGACGCCTGCGCATAGACCTGTTGGGCCAGCGCGCTGCTGGCCTGCTGCAGCTGCTCGGTCAGGCTGCGAATCCGTGCAATTTCACCGGTCTCCTTGACCTGCTTGAGCTCTTCCAGCAGATTTTCGACCGTGGCACGGTCGTTGGTCGGCACCTTTTCGCCGAGCTCGCGCAGCGTCTTTTCGGTCACATAGACCAGATTGTCGGCGGAGTTGCGAGCCTCTGCCAGTTCGCGTTGCCGTTTGTCTTCTTCTTCGTGCTGCTTCGCCTCACGCACCAGCCGCTCCACCTCGTCGTTGGCCAGATTGGTGGAGGCGGTGATCTTCACACTCTGCTCTTTGCTGGTTGCTTTGTCTTTGGCGGTGACATGCAAAATCCCATTGGCATCGATGTCGAATGTGACTTCGATCTGCGGCACCCCGCGCGGGGCCGACGGGATGCCGTCGAGACGGAAGTTGCCCAGGGTTTTGTTGCCGCTGGCCATGGGCCGCTCTCCCTGCAGAATGTGGATGTCCACTGCCGTCTGGCTGTCCGCCGCTGTGCTGAACACTTCCGTCTTTTTGGTCGGAATCGTCGTGTTGCGCGGGATGAGCACAGTCATCACACTGCCCAAGGTTTCCAGACCCAGGCTCAGCGGCGTCACATCCAGCAGCAGCAGGTCGCTGACTTCGCCGCCGAGCACGCCAGCCTGCACAGCAGCGCCGACTGCGACGACTTCGTCCGGGTTGACCCCCTTGTGTGGCTCTTTGCCGGTCAGCTGGCGCACCAGATCCTGCACCATCGGCATGCGGGTGGACCCACCCACCATCACCACCTCATCCAACTGCCTGGCAGAGAGGCCAGCATCCTTGAGGGCATTGAAAAAGGGCTGCTTGCAGCGCTCCAAGAGATCTGCGGTGAGCTGCTCAAATTTGCTGCGGCTGAGGGTCACGACCAGGTGCTTGGGGCCGCTGCTGTCCGCCGTGATGAAAGGCAGGTTGATCTCCGTCTGCGTCACCGTGGAGAGCTCAATCTTGGCCTTTTCAGCGGCTTCACGCAGACGCTGCAGCGCCTGGCGGTCAGCACTCAGATCCACCCCCTGTTCCTTCTTGAACTCTTCGATCAGCCAATGAACGATGCGCTCGTCCCAGTCGTCGCCGCCGAGCAAGGTGTCGCCATTGGTCGATTTGACTTCGATGACCCCGTCGCCGACCTCCAGCACCGACACGTCAAACGTGCCGCCGCCCAGGTCAAAGACCAGAATGGTCTCGTCATTTTTCTTGTCCAGCCCATAGGCCACCGCCGCCGCTGTCGGTTCGTTGATGATGCGCAACACCTCGAGGCCAGCGATCTGGCCAGCATCCTTGGTCGCTTGCCGCTGGCTGTCGTTGAAGTAGGCAGGCACCGTGATAACCGCCTGCTTCACCTCTTCCCCGAGGTAGTTTTCTGCATCTCGTTTGAGCTTTGCCAGCACCATCGCGCTGATTTCCTGCGGGGCATAAATCTTGCTTTTGCTCGGAATGTTGACCCGAGCATCGCCGTTGGGCCCCTCTGCAATCCCATAAGAGACCATCCTACGCGCTTTCTGGGTCTCTGCATCGTCGAAGCGACGCCCCATCAGACGCTTGACCGAGTAGACGGTGTTTTCCGGGTTGACAACCGCCTGGCGCTTGGCCGTGATGCCCACCAGACGCTCCCCGCTTTTGTTGAAAGCCACCACCGACGGTGTCGTCCGGTTGCCTTCCGCATTGGCGATCACCGTCGACGTTCCACCTTCCATCACCGCCACAACGCTGTTGGTGGTACCCAGATCGATTCCAATAATTTTTCCCATACAATTTGTCTCCTCGCAGCCACTGTGCGCGTTTGCCGATACACCCCACACAAGGTGCGGCCTCTGCAACGCCCGCACCTGCTTTTTTGCATGTCTCCATTCTAGCGAATCTGTGTCAGTCTGTCATTGAATTTTCATTAGCGATTTGTTTGAATCTGGCCCATGGACCGACGATCTGCGGGCGATGCCAGGTGTGATACAATGGGATTCAAAGTGTGTTCAAAACCATGAGGAGACTCTGATGAGTGCCCAGATCGCTGTTTTTATCGATTTTGAAAATATTGCCCTGTGGGCAGAGCAGGAATTTCTAGATTTTGAGCTGACCCCGCTGATGGCGTCCCT
>CAIOHJ010000025.1 GCA_903858085.1 uncultured Chloroflexota bacterium | reverse complement strand
GCTCCCTACGCCCGCCGGGTGGTGGATCACGCCCATCGCATTGGACTCTTTGTCAACCTGCACAGCGATGGCTACATCATGCAGATCCTGGATGACCTGGTCGATATCGGCTACGACTCGATGCATCCGGTGCAGGAGAGCGCTGGGATGGATCCGCAGACGGTCAAAGAGCGGTACGGGGATCAGATTACGATTTACGGTTCTCTCGATGTGATCGACGGACTGCTTGCCTACGACGGCCCAGCCTTGGAGGAGTACATCACCCAGCGCTTCGCCATTTATGCGCCGGGTGGCGGCTTTATCTACAACACGGGCCATTTTGTCCAGCCTGACATTCCACCCCGGCGGCTGCTGAACGCCTACAAGGTTGTGGCCCGGCTGGCTGCACAATACCACACGCCCTAGGCAGGCGTACGTCAATCGGCAATTGTGCCGCGCCGTCTGTACTGGCAGAAGCTCTGGACGGTCAACGTTTGTCGGTCTCCCAGAAGGAGGATGTCGATGCCAGAACGGTTGCGTTGTGTTCTGTCCTGGAGGTCCCGGCTGCAGAGTGCGGGTCTCTTTTCCGATTCCCGGCAGTGGCTGGCCACCGGTGTACTCACGGTTTTGGCAACGGCCACGCTGTTGGGCGCCTCCAGAGCGGGGGAGGCACAGGCCACCGATGCAGTGGTTCTACAGGAGGTCGCTGCAGGTTTCAACCAGCCTGTTTACCTCACCCATGCGGGGGATGGGTCGGGGCGACTCTTTGTGGTCGAGAAGGCTGGGCGGGTCAAAATTATTGAGGCTGGCAGCGTACGCGAAGAGCCCTTTCTCGACATCACCGATCGGGTCAGCAGCAACGGCGAAGCTGGGTTGTTGAGCATCGCCTTTCCTCCAGAGTACGCCGACACAGGCTATTTTCTGGTCTACTACAACCATCGCGACAAAAATCTGGTGCAGCCCGAAGCTGGCGACCAGGGCATCAACGATGGGTTTGACACGGTGGTGGCACGTTTTCGTGTGACCGCTGACCCCAATCTGGCCGACCCTGGCAGCGAAGAACGCATCCTGCTGCGCAACCAGCCCTACACCAATCACAACGGTGGGCTGATTGTCTTTGGGCCCGACGGCGCTCTGTATATTGGGCTGGGGGATGGGGGCAGCAGCGGCGACCCGTTGGGGGCTGGCCAGGATCTGTCGACCTGGCTGGGCAAAATTTTGCGAATCCAGGTAGGGCCGACGGGCACCTACCATCTGCCGCCCGACAACCCATTTGTCGGGCAGGAGGATGCCCAGCCAGAAATCTGGGACTGGGGGCTGCGCAATCCCTGGCGTTTCAGTTTTGACCGCCAGAGTGGCGATCTTTGGATCGGGGATGTCGGTCAGAATCAGCAGGAGGAGATTCACCTGCACCCAGCAGGTGAACCCGGCGGTCTGAACTTTGGCTGGAACTGCTACGAAGGCGAGCTTCCCTATCGTTTGACCGAGCGCTGCACAGCTTCCTACCAGCCGCCGGTCCTGGTCTACCCGCGCGAGGAGGGACGTTCGGTGACTGGCGGGTATGTCTATCGGGGCAGCCGTTTTCCCAGCCTCAGCGGACGCTATTTTTTTGCCGACTATGTGCAAGGTCGGCTCTGGAGCATCCAGCGGAGCGGGGACAGCGGTTGGACGCCCAAGAGATTGGAGCTCGACAGCACAGAGGGGATCGTCTCGCTGGGGGAAGATGAGGCTGGTGAGCTGTATCTGCTTGGTTTTGGCAGCGGCACCGTCTACCAGATTGTCGACGCCGATCCTCCCTCTCCGCCCCCCACACCGGTCCACGCCAGCTACCTGCCGCTGGTCAGGCGGTGACCGGCCCATTGGGGCAGCCCCTTGGGGATCAGTGGCGTGTCTGCCCCAGGATGACCCTGTTTTTCTGGGTGAGCGGGGTTTCTGTCCGCGGCTCTGGCTGGAATTCGGGCAGCCAGACCGAGAAGTTGCTGCCGACATTGAGCTGGCTGTCTACCGTGATGTGCCCGTTGTGCGCCTGCACAATCCGTTGGGCAATGCTGAGTCCAAGCCCGCTGCCTCCCAGTTCCCGGCTGCGGGCTTTGTCTGTGCGGTAAAAACGTTCAAAAATGGCCGCTTGCTGTTCTTCGTTGATGCCGATTCCGGTGTCGGTCACTGCAATACAGACCCATCCGTTGGACACTTCCAGGCTGAGGGTGACAGTACCTCCTTCCGGGGTATATTTGACGGCATTTTCTGCCAGATTGGTGAGAACCTGGCGGAGCCGTTCACGGTCCCCGCGCACCAGGGCCTGGTCTTCGCTGCCCAGACGGATCTCCAGGGCATCGGGGCGTCCTTTGTAGTGTTCGACCAGCCGCCGGGTTTGTCGGTAGACTTCCAGCAGCATGGTATCCATCTCGACCGGCTCCATCTGCAGCTGCAGCGCGCCGCTGTCTGCCTGCGCCAGCAACAGCAGGTCGCCGATCAGCTTGTTCATGCGTCCGACTTCGGCTTGTACCTCACGCAACGACTCCTGCAGCAGTGCGGAGACTGCTGCAGGGGGCAGCGCTCCGTTGACAGTGGCAGCCATCCGCTGCAACAGCTCAACATTGCCCTGAATGGTGGTCAGCGGCGTGCGCAGCTCATGGCTGACATCCCCCAAAAGTCTTTCTTGCGACTGAAAGAGCTGCTGAATGCGGTCCAGCATGGCGTTGAAGGTGGCAGCCAGCCGGCCCACTTCGCTGGCGTTGTCGCGAATGTCGATGCGGTTGCTCAGGTCGTGCGTGCGGGTGATGGCATTTGCGGTTTCGGTGATCGTGTCGACCGGGGCCAGGGCCCGGCGTGCCAGGAAAGCACCGACGATGGCAGCCAGCAGCAGGCTGATCATCGTGCCCAGGATCAGATAGCGGTTGACCTGGGTCAGGGCGGTCAGTGCTGTTGTGACCGGCAGGATCAGCTGGATGCCCCCCATCAGCTGACCGTTGACGACCAGGGGAACTGTGTAGACCAAAAAAGATGCGCCGTCGGCGGCGATGTAATAAAAACGATGATCCTGGCCGGCGACGAGCCGGGGCACGGTCTCGGCATGGCTGGGGACCGGCAG
>CAIOHJ010000024.1 GCA_903858085.1 uncultured Chloroflexota bacterium | reverse complement strand
GCAGCCGCCCCCCAGCAGCACCTGACCCCATGGAACTGGCGGTCCGACGCCGGGTGCGCAAACACGATACCCCCAGCCTGGAGCCGGCTGCGCGAAAAGCGATCAGGACACAAGTGAAATGAAACATGGCTACGACCCGCCCCATCGGGGCGGATGAATTTAGGAAGCCAAGAAGGTGGGTTCCCCCCCCTGCACTGGATCGTCTGTGGTACAATAAAGGCAGGGCTGTCTGCTCTTGGGAGACACCGACTGCAAGCCCAGGTCAATCCGCTTCGCAATCCAGACAACCCTCAGGAGGCTGAAGATAGCAACCCCACACAGCACAGAGGCCAGCAAACCGGCTGGGGCGACACCGGGCACAGGATTGCCCCCCGATTTCACCTTTTCTCAGTCCAGCCTGCAGGCCTTTGAGGAGTGCCCACGACGGTTCTGGCTGACCTATCTCGAACAGCTCCCCTGGCCCGCCCTGGAAGCGACACCCGTTCAAGAGCACGAGGCGTGGATGCGCATGGGCGAGCGATTTCATCGCCTCGTGCAACGCGCTGAAATCGGCATCGACCCCGCCTCGATTGCCGCCGGGCTCGAACCGCCACTCTCCACCTGGTTTGCCGCCTACCAAAACGACCGCCCCAACGACCTGCCCGACTCCTACAAAGCTGTCGAGCAGGTGCTTTCCCTCAGCCTGCCCCCCGCTGGCAGGATTGCGGCCAAGTACGACCTGATCGCAGCCGAGCCCGGCGGCCGCGCAGTGATCGTCGACTGGAAAACCGCACGGCGTCGTTCGGAGCCAGCTGCGCTGCGCCAGCGCTGGCAGAGCATCCTCTACCCCTATCTTCTGGTCGAAGCCAGCGCCCATCTGCCCTGGGGAACGCTGCGCCCCGAACAGGTGGAGATGTGCTACTGGTTCACCGCCGCACCCGGCCAGCCGATCCGCTTTCGCTACGACGCAGCCCAGCATGCAGCCAACCGGCAACGGATCCAGCAGATCTTGCAACGGCTGCTCGCTGGCCAGAGCGAAGCCGATTTTCCCAAAGTCGCCGATACCACCGCCAACCGCCGCCGTTTTTGTGCCTACTGTATCTATCGCAGCCGCTGCAACCGCGGCGATGTCGCCGGTACCCTCGACCTCTTCGACGACGAAGAAGAATTCTTTGCGGTCGACCCCGAGAAAGCCCTGGCCTTTCATCTCGATGACATCCCAGAACTGGCCTTTTGACCCCAACACAGGGGGCCACCAGCTCCCCCTGCAAGCAGCACACACCCTCCGGCAGCAGAGCTGGTTTTACATCCCAGCCAGTTCGGTGTAAGCTCACTAAACTGTGAGTGTCGATCGACCTGCGGCAGCAGCCGCTTCACCCAGAGAAGCTGCTTTTTCCCAGCTCTTTTTGGCCCCAACGTGGCTCACACGTCTTTTTTTGCTGGCCCTGTTGTGGGTCGCCTTCGCCCACACCGCCATCGGCCTGGACGCCAAAGATCTGTGGTGGGACGAAAGTTTGAGCCTGCAGCGCGCCGAAGAGGATCTGGGCGACCTCGTGCGCGGGGTCATTTGGATTTCGGACGGCTTCACCCAGCTGGAAACCATCGACCAGCACCCGTTTTTCTCTTTCTGGCTGCAAAGTCTTCTGATCCGATCCGCCGGCGACAGCGCCTACGTGCTGCGTTACCTGTCAGCGCTGGCGGCTGTCCTCTTCACAGCCGGGGTCTATCTTTGGGCTCGCTGGCTGGAACGCCATGACCTCGCTCTGCCCACCACAGCCTGGTGGGCAACAGCACTCGCGGCGGTCAATCCGTTTCTGCTCTGGTACGGCCAGGAAGCCCGCCCCTACGCGCTCTGGGCAGCGCTCACCCTGCTCGCCACCTACCTGCTCCTGCGTGCCACAGAGCGCACCAGAGCCCAGGGGCCTTCCCTGTACGGCTTTTTCGCCGTCGCCACCCTGGCGCTCCTCACCCACTACTACGCCCTCTTTTTGCTGCTGCCCTCCCTGGTTTTGCTGATTTTGGGCTCTTTGCGCCGACAGATCCGAGCTGGCCTTGTGGCAGCAGGGGGCCTTGCACTGATTGGGGCGGCCCTCGGCGGCTACGCTCTCTGGAATGCTCTCCGCCAACAGGCCGGGCAAAATTTTGCTCCGGTCTCGCTGGAAATTCTGCTCCTCGACCTGCTCAACGCCTTCAGCCTCGGGCCCAGCAACGACCCGGCCCTGACCTGGCCCCTCAATCTGGTTTTTGCCGCCCTGATCCTGCTCGGCACCCACTGGGGGGTCCGCTCCCGAGAAGGCTGGCGACGGGGCGGCTGGATCTTGCCAGCAGGGCTGGTGCTGCCAATTCTGGGAGTCTATCTGCTGGGCCATATCCAACCCCTTTACATGAACTCGCGCCATCTGGGCATGCTGGCCGGGTTGGCCGTGCTCCTGGCCGGGGCCGGTCTGGCCGTGGTCGCCCAGTGGAATCGGTGGCTGGCCTGGTTTCTGGCCCTTTTGCTGGGGGCCGGAATCAGCTGGAGTACGGTCAACTACTTTTCGCTCGACCGCTACGCCAAAGACGACTACTCCCATCTGGGCGACTATCTGACAGGACGGGTCATGCCGGGCGATGTTCTGCTCTACTACCCCCCCTCCTCCTGGAGAATTTTTGACTACTATCTGCCAGTCGCACCGGTCTATGCCGCAGCCGCAGAAGGCGCCCGTCTGGGAATTTACGGGCTCCCCCTGCTCAACCAGCCGCCAGAAGCGACCTACCGCTGGCTGGCCAGCCTGGGCGAACGCTTTGACCGGGTCTGGGTCGTCAAGTCGCGCACACACCCGTATTTTGACCTCGAAGACGATGCCGAACGCTGGCTGCGCGACCACTTCCTGCGGGTACGCGATGTCGAATTTTTCAGCCAGTCCATGCTGCGGGCACAGCTCTATCTGCCCACCATCCCAGTCTTTGCAGGAACAGCTCCTGCCATTCAAAGCCCAGTGACCGCCGAGTTTGGCGGTCTGCTCCGTCTGGTAGGCTACGACGATAGGGTCGAACCCGCCTCCGCCGGCCTGCCGACACAGCTGCGTCTGTACTGGCAGGTCACCCGCAAACCAGAACGCCGCTACCGCTACATCTGGCGCCTGCTCGAACAGCAAAACTCTGGCCCGCTGCGCACCTTGGCCACCGTCGAACGCGAGCCCTACGAGGGAGATATCCCCACCCTCTACTGGGACCCCGGCAAGACGATCCTCGAATATGTGGAGCTGCCCCCAGTGCCGCCAGCCAGCCCTCACAGCACCCGCTTTTACGCGCTGCAGGTCTACGACGCCGAAACATTGGAAAAATTGCCCGTGAGCGCATCCGCCGACGCACTGCGCGCACCAGATGGCGTGACCCTCTTCTTTCCACTGCCAGCCCCATGAACGCCGCCCGCTGGATTTTTGTGCTTTTTGGAGGATTGGGGCTGGCCTACAGCCTGGTCGTCCCCGCCTTTGAAACCCCCGACGAACCCTTCCACTATGCGTTTGCCCGCCATGTCGCCCAGGGCCAGGGCCTCCCCCTCCAGGATCCAACCACCCCAGGCCCGTGGGCACAGGAAGGCAGCCAGGCACCCCTCTATTATCTGCTGGCTGGAGCCGCCACAGCAGCGATCGATCAGAGTGACTTTGCTGCGCTGGCAGTGGAAAATCCCCGCGCCAATATCGGTGACCCGCTGACCCCGGGCAATAAAAACTTTATGCTGACCTCCGGCCAGTGGCGCCCGCTGACCGGCAGCAACCTGGCCTTGCACGTCGGACGCTGGATCTCGCTGCTGCTGGGCGCCGCAACCCTGTGGGGAATCTACCGGCTGGCCTGTTTTGCACTGCCCAACCGGCTGCCGCTGGCAGCACTGGCCCTGGCAGCAACCATCCCCCAGTTCGTTTTTTTGAGTGCCTCCTTCTCGAACGACAACGCCGTGATCGCTGCCAGCACACTGACCCTGCTCTGGCTGGCACGCCTGCTGACCAGAACCCCAGACACCCCAATCCACCGCTGGGAATGGGGCGTGCTCGGCATCGCCCTGGGACTCGCTGCCCTCAGCAAGCTGCAGGGGGTAGGGCTGCTGCCCCTGAGCGGGCTGGTGGTTCTCTGGCTCGCCTGGCAGCGCCGCCAGAAACAGCTCCCGGTACAAGCACTGCTGTGGGCAGGAATCCCAGCCTTGCTCATCGCAGGTTGGTGGTACGGACGCAACCTCGCCCTCTACGGCGACTGGAGCGGACTCTCCCACCTGATGGAGATGAATGGACGCCGCCAGGAACCCCTCTCCTGGCAGGCGTTCTGGCCAGAATTTGCTGGGCTGCGCTATTCTGCCTGGGGGCTGTTCGGATGGTTCAACCTGCTGCTGCCTGACTGGTTCTATGGGTGGATGGATCTGCTCACCCTCGTCGGGCTGGGGGGAGCAGCCATCGCCACGCTCCAGCAGCTGCGCCCTCTCCTGCAAGATCGAGCAGGGCTGCGCTCGATCCCCCCTGCAACACAGGTGCTGCTGCTCTGCTGGCTCTGGCTGGCCATGATGGCTCTGCTGCTGCTCTACTGGACGCTGCAGGCCACCGGCAGCCAGGGGCGCCTGCTCTTTCCTGCTCTGGCCCCCTTCACCCTCCTGCTCGTGTGGGGCCTTCACAGCGGGCTGCAACGACTGGCAGCCCCTCTGCAACGGCTGGCCTGGCTCTCCCTGCCCACCCTGCTGACCGCCATGTCCCTCTATGCCCTGCTCTGGCTGCTGCCCACCGCCTACTACCCCCCGCCACCCGTCGCCGCCGTAGACACTGAGGCCACCCCCCTCGACCTGCGCTATGGACAGAACCAATCGCTCCATCTGCTCGGCGTCCACCTGGCCACACCCCGTCTGCGCGCCGATACCCCCCTGCCAGTCACCCTCTATCTGCGCACAGACCAGCCGCTGGAGAACAATTATCAACTTTTTCTGCAATTACTAGACGAAAACAATCAAGAAATTGCCAATCTGACCACCCACCCGGGGTGGGGGCGGCGGCCAACCCGCGAGTGGAAAGCAGGTGCGATCTATGCCGACAGCTACGAGCTGATGGTCGACAGGCCGGTCGCTGCCGGATCGCCGCTGGCCGCTCGGCTCTATGTGGGCTTCATCGACCCCCAGACCGAAGCAGCAGAGACCTATCTGCCCCTCCCCGCCTACACAGCCGAGGGAGAGGAACTCACACCGTTGATTGGGAGGGTGGTGGTCGAGCCGCTCCAGGACAGTGCGCTGGCTGGCCAGGCTGTCGGCAGCGAGTTTGGGGCTGTCATCCGGCTGGCCAGCCAGGCGACAACCTTCATCACAGCCACCGCTACCCTCTCGGTCACGCTGGATTGGGAGGCGATCGGAACGCCGGCCACCGATTACACTGCGTTTGTCCATCTCCTGGACGCCAACGGGCGGCGCGTCGCCGGCGATGACCGGGCACCAGCCGGGGAACGTTTCCCGACCCGCTACTGGCGCGCTGGCGACCGGATTCAAAGCCACTTTGCGGTTGTGCTGGGAGAAACGACACCCCCGACAGCCCGCCCCTACACGGTCTGGGTGGGTCTGTACGAATCTGCCAGCGCAGGAAGCGTGCGGCTGCCGGTGACAGCCCCGGCAGGCTGGCCTGCGGGCGACGGCCAGATTCAGATCGCAACCATAGAGCCGAGCCCAGCCCGGCGGTGAGCCACCTCCCCTCTGCAGCCCATCGGCTCAGGGCACCACAATCACGGTGACCCCCATGGCGTCGAGCCAATCTGCGGCGGCGACCGGCAAAAGCACAGAACCGCTGCGCGTCTGGGCCAGCGCGGCGGCCAGCGCGGCGCTGGTCGGGTAGTATTGCACCACCGGGGCCGGGAGCTGCTCGCCCAAGACTGCCAACGCCTCGGTCAGTTGAGGGTGGAGCTCGGCCAGCGTCCAGACCTGGAGGGGGGTGGAGCGCGGGCGGGCCAGCTGGTTTGCCAGCTGGAGCGCATGGACAGAGGGCGTGTCCCCCAGATAGACGACCGTAAAGGGTTCACCCAGCGGTTGCTGGGCGGCTTGCAGAATCACCGGGCGTTGGGTGTTGCGTGCGACCGCCTGGGCTGTCGAGCCGGTCCGCTTGCCAGGGGTCATGCCGACCCGTCCCAGGCTGACCATCTGGGCTGTCGAGCCAGCAGAGAGCAGTTCTTGGGTCACGCCGCCGCGCACCACCTGAAAAGACCAGGAAAGGCGCCGCTGTCCGGCGATGTCTGCCATGCTCTTGCGCAGCTGGGTCGCCTGCACACGAAAATCGCGCTCCATGCGGGCCTGCTCCAGCCGGCGCGGGTTGGCTGTAAACAGCCCGATTTCCAACCCAAAGGGCATGCCGCAAAGATGGAGAAGGTTGACATCTTCGACATAAATTCCCCGCAGTTCCAGATGGAGCACAGCAGCCAGTTCGGCGGCGGCTATCAGGGCAGCTGTGCTGTGCGGCGATGCATCCAATGCGACCAGAATGTAATCGGGAGCGATGCTGCCACCGTTCTCTCCTTCACGCATTACAAAACTCCTGAACTTTCCGAACGAATTGCCATGGTCTGTCTGCCCTCTACTCCAGCTTGGGGGAGTCTTCTGAATTCTCTGCTGCCTTGGCTTTGGGTGAACGATCCTTGCGTTCGAGGGCATGGCGCTTTTTGGCCATCTGCGCCAGCCGGTGGGCGACAGCCCAGTTGACCGTGCCGCGCGGGTAGCGCCCCCGTCGGTCGGGGGTGCCGGCGGGCACCCCGGTCAACATCTCGATCCCCTCGTCGATATGGGCTATCGGGTAGATCTGGAACTTGCCGGCCGAGACCGCCTCCACCACATCGGTGCGCAGCATCAAATTTTTGACATTGGTCGCGGGGATCAACACCCCCTGCTCGCCGGTCAGCCCCCGCTCCCGGCACAGATCGAAAAAGCCTTCAATCTTTTCGTTGACCCCGCCAATCGCCTGGACACGCCCGGACTGGTCGACCGAACCGGTCACGGCGAGCGACTGTTTGATGGGGATCTGGCCGATCGCCGAGAGCAGGGCGTAGAGCTCGGTCGAAGAGGCGCTGTCCCCGTCCACCCCCCCGTAGGACTGCTCGAAGACGAGGCTGGCGGAGAGGGCGAGCGGCTCGTCGACCGCATAGCGGGCATTGAGAAAGCTGGACAGGATCAGCACCCCTTTGGAGTGCAGGGGGCCGCTCATGTTGACCTCCCGCTCGATGTTGACGACATCGCCGCGCCCCATGCGCACGGTCGCTGTGATGCGTGAGGGCTGACCAAACGCATGGTTGCCCAGCTGAAGCACAGCCAGCCCGTTGATCTGCCCGACCTGCTCCCCAGAGGTCTCGATGTGGATCGTACGCCGCAGCACTTCGTCCTGCATGCGGCGCGACACACGGTTCAGCCGAAAGACCTGGGCCTCGAGCGCCAGGCGAATATGTTCGGCGCGAATCTGATCGGCCCCTGCTTCGGCGGCCCAGTAGTTGGCCTCTTGCAGCAGGTCGACGATCGCCTGAATCTGCGCGGTCAACCGCTCGCTGTCGCTGACCAGCCGGGCGGCATGGTCGATCACAGCGCCGACCGCATACCGGTCCAGGGGGCGCAGCTCCTCTTTGCGGGCAATCGAGGCGAGCAACTGGGCATAGGCAAAATGGTTTTCCGGCGTGCGCTCCACCTCGTCGGCAAAGTCCGCCGCCACCTTGAACAGCTCGTTGAAATCTGGATCGTACTGGGAGAGCAGATAATAGAGCATGCGGTCCCCCATCAGAATCACCTTGACATCCAGCGGCATCGGCTCCGGTTCGAGCGAGGCGGTGCTGGTCAGGCTGAGCATCTGCAGCACCGATTCGATACGAATCTCGCCGAACTCCAGAGCCCGTTTGAGCCCCTCCCAGGAGTAGGCGTTGGAAAGCACCTTGAGCGCATCCAGGATCAGGTAGCCACCATTGGCGCGGTGAAGGGCCCCCGGCTTGATCAGCGTAAAATCGGTGACCAACGCCCCCATCTGCGCCATCTGCTCGACACGCCCGTTCAAATTGGTGTAGGTCGGATTGCTCTCGTAGACCACCGGTGCCCCCTGCGCCTCGGCAGAGTCCACCAGCAGGTTGACCTGATAGCGGCGCAGCGGTGAAGCTGGCTCGACAAACGCAGGGGGGTTTTCACCGTCGGAAACCTCGCGCTGCTTCTCGCCGGCCACCATAAAGTCACCGAGATGGTGCTGTACATCTTGGCGCAATTTTTCAAAGTAGTCCAGAATATCAGGCAGCGCAGCATAGCTGCCAATCAACTCGGCGATCAGGTCGTTGAGCACAACCCCGGCGATCTCCTGGTTGAGGGTGCGCAGATGGTTGCGCAGTTCACGCTCCCAGCGCGGGGCGCGCGAGACCACCTTTTGCAACGCATCCTGCATGACCTCGACGTCGGCCTGGATGCGTTGCTGCTCTTCTTCGGGCAATTTTTCAAATTCATCGGGCGGCAAGACCTCTTCACCTTTGAGCGGCGCAAATGCCAGCCCGGACGGGGTGCGCAGCAGCGTCAGCTGGCGCTGCCGAGCCTGCTCCTGCAGCGCCAACAGGCTGGCCTGCTGCTGTTCCTGAAATTCGCTCTCGATCGTCCGGCGCCGCGTCTGATACTCTTCGCTCTCAAAAGCGGTCGAAAGCGCACTTTGCATCTCTTCAACCAGCCGCTCCACCTCCCGTTTGAACTGACGCCCCTGCCCGGCAGGCAGCGACAGAATGCGCGGTCGGTATGGCTGGTCAAAATTATTTACATAACACCAGTCGGGGGGCGAGGGTTCGTGGGCCGCTCGCTCCTCGACGATCCGGCGGACCAGGGTGTGTTTGCCAAGCCCGGCTGGGCCAAGCGCATAGATGTTGTAGCCTTGGCGGCGCATCTTGACACCAAATCGGATGGCGCTGATCGGCCGGTCCTGCCCGATCATGGCGGCGTTCACCCCATCCAACTCGGCCGTGCTCTCAAACGGAAAGGCCTCCGCTGCACAGCACTGGCGCAGCACATTCGGGGTCAAAGGTGAAACTGGAGACACAGCAAGCTCCTCTCGCTCTCCACAGGTGATTCTTCAGCCCGGGAACGATTGCCTGCCGGGCTCTCCTGATTATTGTACCGCAGGCTGGCCAGAAAACCAGCGTTCCTCCAGCTCAGCCAGGGTACCACTGGCCCGCAGCTGCTGCAGCGCCGCTTCCAGCTGCTGCTGGAGCTCCACTGCCTGCAACGGCAAAACGATCACGTAGGGAATGCTTTCCAGCACTTCGCCGACGGCGACCAGCGGCAGCCCGCGGGCCTGCGCCTGCCGCAGCGAGACGTTGTCGACCAGGACAGCCTCTACCGCCTGCTGGTCGAGCAACGCAGCCAACACCTGCTCGGGTGTCTCAAACGAACGCAGCTTCAGCACCATCCCCTCCCGCTGCAGCCGCCGAGCGACCATGTCGCCCAGACTCCCCCATTCGACACCGACCGCTCGCCCGGAGAGATCCGCCAACTGGCGAATCGGGGAAGCGGTCGGCACAGCGACCCGCAGCCCGGCTTCAAAATAAGGCGTCGAAAAGAGAAAATCCTGGGTCAGCCGTTCATCGAACGGATACGCGCTCACGATGCTGTCGATCTTACCTGCTTTCAAGGTGTCGGGCAAGCTGTCAAAACCCACCGCCACAATTTCCACCCGCCCCCCCCAGCTGGCCGCCAGCGCCTCTGCCAAAGCGACATCGTAGCCAACGACCTTGCCCGTCGCATCCAGCAGCTCAAAGGGAGGAAAACTGGGGTCGAGCCCCACCCGCCAGAGCCCACGCTGCTGAATGGCCTGCCAGGTGCTGTCCCGCCGCAAAAACGGGAGAAGAAGGTGGCTCTGCTCACCGGCCCCCCCCCACAGGGCCGCCAGCAGCCCCCCAAGTACCAGCCCCCCCAACAACACCCACCGGCGGCGCACTAGGGAAGCTCCCCACGCGTCTGCCGCTGCACTTCCCAGTAGATCGGCTTGGGCTCAAAGTCGGTGCGCACAAATGTAAAGTAATCCTGATACGAATTCTGGTCCCAGGGGAAACGCAGCGCCCACAGACAGACCGCCTCCAGCCAGGGCCACTCGGCCTGCGCAATCTCGTAGGCGCGCAGGGTGTAAAGAATCCGCTGGGCCGGACGCACCGCCCGCGTCCAGCGGGGGTGGTCGTTCCAGCCACCCTCCGTGATCATCGCCGTCTTCTCGCTGTCCCCATTCTTCACCATCAGCGCACGCAACAGCTCTGTCCGCCGAAAATTGACCACCTCCGGGTCAGCCGGGCTGTCCGGGTCAAAATGCCAACCGTAGGCGTGGATCGCCAGAACATCAAAGTACGCCCCCGCCCCTGCATCGTACATCTGCTGCAAAAACACCAGGTCGTTGACCGCAAATTCGTCGCCGGGCGGGGCCAGCGTCGGCGCCAACGCCCCGGCCAGTACCTGCACCTCGGGAGCGATCGCCTTGATTCTGGGGTAGGTCGCTTTCAGCAGCGCCGTGTACCTGGCCGCATCGGGGGACGCATACCCCCACTCCAAAGCCAGATTCGGCTCGTTCCACAGGATGAGATGTTTGATCTGGCTGCGATACCGCTCGACAAATTTTACTGCAAAATTGGCAAACTGGTCGAAATTTTTTTCGTCCAGATAGAGCGGCGTCGTCTCTTTGGGACGGGCCCACTGCGGCACAAAACCCAGCCGCGCAATCACCGTCAGCCCCTGACGATGGGCATGGGCGATCACCTGGTCGGCGTGCGTCCAGTCGTAGCGCCCTGGCTCGCTTTCGACATAGGCCCACGGAAAATACTCGACGATCCACGGCGCACCCATCTCGCGCACCATCTCCAGCGTGCGTTTGATCTTCCACACTTCGACCTCGTCGGTGAGCCGGGTGTGGATGCCAACTTTCGGGTTCGTCGTCTCGACGCGCTGCTGCGGGCCAAGGGAGACGCCAGGGCGCTCCCCCCCCATGCGCCACACACCGAGCGCAATCAGAGCCAGCAGGACAAGCAGCCCAAAGAGCGGACGCTGCCAGGTTCGGAGTCTCTTCACAGCCCCATCATAGTGTTGGCGGCCTCTTTTGTCTAGTACAGACAGGCGCGGCAGAGGGGAGAGTCGCTGAAAGGCGGCTTGGGGTCTCTCACCCAAGGATGCGATGGTTCGCACTCTGGCAGCAGCGCGTGGTATACTGCTCTCTGGCAGTCTTTTGTCGGCAGCAAACTTTTGCCCGCCACAAGACCGCAACACAGGGCCCGAGAATGTCCTCGAGAATGTCCTCGAGAATGTCAAGGAGTGCACTTGTTCGATTCACTGCGTTATCGCTGGAAGACGCTGACCCAGGGTCAGAAAATTTTTATCGGCGCGCTTGGCGCGCTGGTCCTCATGGGGATGTTGGTCTCGCTGGGCGGAGGCGGGCGCTGGAACAACCCTGTCTGGCTGCTGGCTGCGGCCAGCTGTCTGCTGCTGGCACTGCCTGTGCACGAGTTTGCCCATGCCTTCATGGCGGTCTCTTTGGGCGATTCAACGCCACGCACCCAGGGGCGCTACACCCTGAACCCGCTGCGCCACCTCGACCCGATCGGCGCGTTGATGCTCCTGCTGGCTGGCTTCGGCTGGGCCAGACCGGTCGAGTGGAACCCCCGCAACATCACCGTCGACCTGCGTCGGGGGGTGATCCAGGTGGCCCTCGCCGGCCCTGTGAGCAATCTGTTGCTGGCGCTGCTCAGCCTCTGGCTCGCGCGGTGGGCAGGCAACCCCCCGTGGCTGGTCTTCTTTTTGAATGCGTTTGCCCACATCAATGTCTCGCTGTTTGTCTTCAATCTGCTGCCGATCCCCCCTTTGGACGGGTCACACGTGCTGTTTGCGCTGCTGCCACGCACGCAGCTGCGGCTGCAGCTTTTTTTGCAGCAGTACGGGATGCTGCTGCTCTTTGTTGTCATCTTTTTGATGCCGCAGCTGATCCGGACCCCGACCCTCCTTGTTCTGAACCTGCTGCGCCTGATGGCCGGCAGCTGACCGCTGGGATCGGTGTTTGATGGCTGACCCCAGTGCAGGTTTCTCGGCGGTGTTCTCCCAGCGGATGTTCCGCCGGGGGGCGCTTTATCGTGTCCGCCAGTTCTGGAATGGGGCACGGTCGCTGCTGGGCAAAGCGGACGAAAGCCTGGCAGAGGCGGTGCTGTCGCCGGAGCAGCTGGCGCTCTTTCGTCGAATGCCGGCCGACGCACGCTTTCACAGCCTGGCGGTGCTCTCTACGCTGCACCGCCAGGGCGCTGTCGCCCAGGATCTGGCCGCTGCGGCGCTGCTCCACGATGTCGGCAAGGTGGCGGCCACCGACGCCGGCGCCTATCTGGGCTTCTGGCTGCGCGGCCCGCTTGTCCTGCTGGAAACAATGGCGCCAGGCTGGCTCCTCCGTCTGCAGGACGCACGGCCCGCTGGCCGGGTGCGCTATGCGCTGCATGTCCACCTCCAGCACCCCGCCATCGGCGCACGCTGGGCGCAGGCAGCTGGCTGCAGTGCGCTCACCTGTTGGCTGATCGAACAACACCAGTCCAAAGCAGCGGCTGGCCCGGCAGAGTGGCGGCCGCTGCTGGAGCGGCTGCAAAACGCAGACAGTCAAAATTGACCCCCTGGCAAAAGGGGATATGGGCAGAGGCGAAAGGATGCAGACGATGGCCAACCCACGGCTTACCCTGATCGGACTTGGACTGACCGGCACCAGCCTGGGGCTGGCCCTGATCAAAAATGCCGTTGCTCTGGAGATCGTAGGGCACGACAAAGATCCTTCAGCCGCGCAGGCAGCACGCAAAGCCAACGCCCTCCACCGGGTCGAGTGGAATCTCTTCAAAGCCTGTGAAGGGGCCGCCATGATTGTGCTGGCCATGCCGCTCGACGGTGTCGCCGAGACGCTGGCGCTGCTGCGAGACGATCTGGCACCTTCCACCATGGTGCTGGTGCTCACCGGCGTGCTGCGCCCTGTGCTCGATCTGTTCGCCACAACCCTGGCAGGCCACCCCAACGCCGTCGCAGGCAGGATTGTGCTGAACGGCGTCGGAGCCGATCTGCGCCCGCAGGCAGCGCTGCTGCACCAGGCAGTTTTCTGTCTGGCAGCGGACCCGCAGACCCCCCCTGCCGCGCTGCAGATGGCCAGCAATTTTGCCGAAAATGCTGGCACCCAGCCCCTCTTTGTCGACCCGGAGGAGCACGATGGAATCGCCGCAGCAGTCGACAGCCTGCCGCAGCTGGTGGGAGCAGCTCTGCTGCAGATGGCCGCCACCGCGCCTGGCTGGACAGAAAGCCAACGGCTGGCTGGCATTGCCTTTGCCCGCACCACACAGTTTGACCGCAGCGCCGCCGGCCTCTATGCGGAGCTACACGCCAATCAAGCCAATGTCGCAGCAAGGCTGGATCAGCTGATCGCTGCGCTGACCCACTGGCGCAGCTGGCTCGACACCGACCCTTCCGCTGCGGGCGAAGCACCTTTGCTGGCTGCGCTCACAGCAGCCGAGGCGACCCGCCTGCGCTGGGAGAGCCAGGCGCTGCGCCACGCGTGGGAGCCCACCGCAGCGCTGCCGCAGACAGCTCCCCCGGAAAGCCAGGGGACACTCCGTCAGATGTTTCTGGGAGGCTGGCTTGGCGGCAAAAAGCCGGGCGACGACAGCCGACGCTAACCCGTGGAGCGAAGCTCGCTTGAAATGCATCATCCAGATTCCTTGCTATAACGAAGCCCAGACCTTGCGTTCCACCGTGGCCGATCTGCCGACCCACCTGCCCGGCATCGACAGCCTCGAACTGCTCGTGATCGACGACGGCAGCACCGATGGCACCAGCAGGGTGGCCCACGAGCTGGGCATCCACCACGTCGTGCGCCACCCCCACAACCTTGGGCTGGCCCGCGCCTTTATGACCGGCCTCGACCACAGCCTGCGCCTGGGCGCCGACATTGTCGTCAACACCGACGCCGACAACCAGTACGCTGGCGCTGACATCGCCCTGCTCGTCGCCCCCATCGTCGCTGGCCAGGCCGAACTGGTGATCGGCGACCGGGGGGTGGGGCAGATCGAACACTTTTCACCGGTCAAGCGGCTGCTGCAGCGGCTGGGCAGCTGGGTCATCTCCCAGGCCGCAGGGCTCCCCGTGCCCGACGCCACCAGCGGCTTTCGAGCGCTGACCCGCGAGGCCGCACTGCACACCCTCGTGCTCAGCTCCTACTCCTATACCCTGGAAACCTTGATCCAGGCCGGGGCGCAGCGGCGTGCAATCCGCTCTGTGCCAGTGCGCACCAACCTGCCAACCCGCCCCTCCCGGCTGATGAACAACCTGCCCCACTATCTGGCCAATTCGACGGTGACAATTGTGCGGGCTTATACCTTCTATCGCCCGCTGCGTCTGTTCGTCACGATCGGCCTGCTCGCTCTGCTGGCGGGCACGGCGATCGGCCTCCGTTTTCTGGTGGCTTTCTTCAGCGAAGGCAGCGCCGGCCACATCCAATCCTTGATCCTCTCCGCTGTGCTGCTGATTGCAGGCTTGCAGACGCTGCTGATCGGCGTCGTGGCCGATCTGATCGGCGCGAACCGCAAGATGATCGAGGAGGTGCTGGTGCGGCTGCGCTCCTTCGAAGCCAATCGGGAGCCACCAGGCCAGCCGCACGAGCCCCCCCCAAATCGACAGGGGAGCCACCATGCCTGATCGCCGGTCCGATCCGCCGCTCAAAATCTGCTTTCTGACCTCCAGCTACCCCTTCACAGCCCAGGACGGCGCCGCGCGCTTTGTCCATGCCATGGCACAGTCCCTGGCAGCAAAAGGCCATCAGGTCGACGTGGTGCTTCCCTACCACCCGCAGCTGCAACGCTGGCCGCAGGATGTCCGTCTGGTGCCTTTCCGGTATATCTGGCCGGACCGCCTGGCCATCATGGGCTATGCCCAGGCCACGCACAGCGACAAACAGCTGCGCACGCTGGCCTATGCGCTGGCCCCTGGCTTTGCGGCCAGCGCCGCCTTCACCCTGCTGCAGCTGCACCGGCAGGTTCGCTACGACATTCTGCACGGCCACTGGGTTGTTCCCAACGGGGTGGTCGCAGCCTGGGTGGCCCGCCGCCTGCGGCGCCCGCTTGTGATCAGCCTGCATGGCTCTGATATCTTTTTTGCGTTGCGACAAGGGTTCCTGCGCCGTGCTGCTCAATCTGTTTTGGCCCAGGCCAACGCAGTGACCGCCTGCAGCCCCAGCCTGCGCGACGGGGCGCTGGCCTTGCAGGCAGCCCCAGAAAAGGTTCATCTGCTCCCCTATGGGGTCGACACCGATTTTTTTGCAGCCACCGATCAGAAACGTTCGCAGGCACGCCAGGAGCTGGGCATCGCCCCCCACCAGATCGTCCTGGCCTTTACCGGCCGCCTGGTCGAAAAAAAAGGGGTCGACTACCTGATCCGCGCGCTGCCGACAGTCCAACAGCAGCTCCCCCAGCTCCTCTGTCTGATCGGCGGCGCTGGCCCGGAACAGCCGGCACTCGTTCAGCTGGCCAACAGTTGCGGGGTCGCCGATTGTGTGCGCTTTCTCGGCGCGCTCAGCTGGGCCGGCGTGGCCAGGCTGCTTCATGCAGCCGACATCTTCGTGGCACCTTCTGTCCACGACAGCGCCGGCAACGCCGACGGGCTGCCCAACACGGTGCTGGAAGCCATGGCCGCTGGCTGTCCCATCGTGGCCACCTCCCTGCCCGGCATCCAGCTGGCCATCGCCCAGGAAGGGAACGATGGGCTTTTGGTCCCCGAGCAAGATGTGGAGGCGCTCGCCGCAGCCCTGATACGGCTGGGCCACGCCCCTGCCCTGCGCAGCAGGCTGGGCGCACAGGCCTGCCAACGGGCTGCGCAGGCCTTCAGCTGGACCCGGGTCGCCGACCAGCTGACAGAGTTCTACCGGGCGGCGCTCTCCCCCGCAACGGGCGAAAGGGGCTCTGCTCCCCGATGAACAGACCGCTTCACGTGCTCGAGTTGACAGCAGGGGTTGCGATCGGCGATCCGCTGGGCGGGGCTGCCCGTTTTGTTGTGGAGCTGGTCCGGGCCTTTGACCGGGAGAAGGTGGTGGCCCATCTGGCCTCGATCTGGTCCTATCAGAACGCCGCCGAAGCCCACTGGCAGACAGTGCTGCAGGCAGAGGGGATTTCGCACAGCTTTGCGGCGCTTTGGGAGCCCACACAGCCGCTGGCGAGCTGCGTCCGGGGGCTGCGCGGGCTGTGGCGGTCGCTCCCCTTTCGCCCGGAGATCATCCACAGCCACGGCGAATTTACCGACATTGCCGCCCTTCTTCTCAAACGCCCTCTGGGGGCACACCATCTGGTTCGCACACGCCACAGCATTGTCGAATGGCCCAAACGCCCTGCGCTGGGCCGACTGTTCGGCCACTGGCTTCATCCCTTCTTTTTCGACGCCGAGGTCGCCGTTTCACAGCAGGCCAGCGCCGCGCTGGAGCGGCGCTGGCTGGCCCGCCGTCTGCACCGCCGTTCAGAGACCTTCTACAACGCGATCGACTTCACCCGTTTTGCCGCCGGCCAGGGCGCTCGCCAGCCCCTGCGCAAGCAGTTGGGTCTGCCCGCGACGGCTCGCATCCTGGGCACAGTCGGAACCCTGGTCAAGCTGAAGGGCTACGACACGCTGCTCTTGGCCCTGGCCGAGCTGCTGCCCAACCACCCCGATCTACACCTGGTGCTGGTCGGGGAGGGGCCCGAACGCCCGGGGCTGGCAGCACTGTGTGCAGAGCTCGGGCTGCAGCCACATGTACATTTTCTGGGCGCCCAGCCCCACATCGAAACGATCCTCCCTGGCTTCGACCTGTTTGTCTCCAGTTCGCTGGTCGAAGGGCTGCCCACCGTCCTGCTGGAAAGCATTGCCGCCGGTCTCCCCATCGTCGCCACCGACATCGCAGGCACCAACGAAATTCTCCAGCATGGGGTCACCGGCCGGCTGGTGCCAACACAAAATCCACAGGCACTGGCCGCAGCGATCGCACAGGTCTGGGCAGCCCCTGCCGAAACCCAGGCCATGGCCCAGCGCGCTGCAGCCTCTGCGCGCGAGCGTTTTGCGATCGAACAGAGCGCAGCCCAGTACACCCGGCTGTTTCAGCACCTCACCTTACCCGACCCATGAAAATTTTAATCACCAACGTACATTCTGCGCGCAACTCGGGCGACGCAGTTTTGCTCAAAGTCACCTTGCAGGAGATCGCCGGTCAATTCCCCGGAGCGGCGACAACGATTGCGCTCAACGACCCGGACCACTTGCCGCTGGCGGGGGAGAGCGCTGTGCCCTCTTTTGTGCACTGGTTCAAATCAAACACAGGCGAACGCGGCGCCTGGCGCTGGCCGAAGCTCCTGATCGCCCCCTGGTTGCTGGGCTGGGCGCTGCTGGTGGCCCTGCTCTACCGGGCCACCGGCCGGTCGCTCGCCGGGCTGACCCCCAGTCCGACACAGCGGCGTCTGCTGCAAAGCTACCTGGACGCCGACCTGGTGGTCAGCTGCCCGGGCAATTTTTTCTTGAGCGGTTCGGGGGTCGGTCTGCCCCTCTTTCTGGCCCTCTTTTCGTTTGGCTACGGCTGGCTGGCCGGCAAACCGCTCTATATGATGCAGCAGACAGTAGGCCCCTTCCGGCGCCGCTGGGAACGGCTGGCCGTGCGCTGGCTCTTCACACGCGTGCGCGTCCTCGCGCTGCGCGACGAACCCTCGCGCCAGGCGCTGCGGCAGGCCGGGCTGGAGGTCTCAGAGGTAGAGGTCCTGCCCGACGCCGCCTTTTTGTACCGCGGCGCTGGCAGCCCGCAGCGTCTGTTCGAGGCGATGCAGCCGCTGGCAGCCCCCCAACGCCCCTGGATCGGGCTGACCGCCATCGACTTTGGACTCCAAAACCGGCTGTTCCACGGCCAGCCCGCCTACGAAGAGGCCCTGGTGGCCGCACTGATCTCGTTCACACGCCGCCACGGCGGCAGCGTGCTGCTCTTCCCACAGGTCTGCGGCCCCAGCCAGGCCGAGGATGACCGCCTGCCCAGCCGCCGGATTGCTGGCCGCCTGCAGGCCGCCGGGGTCACAGCGCTGGCGATCGATGGCCCCTGGACCCCCGACGATCTGCAATGTGCGTACGGTCAGATGGATCTCTTTGCCGGCACCCGTCTGCACTCCAATATCTTTGCGCTGACCGCCGGGACCCCTGTCGTGGCGATCGCCTACTATTACAAGACCTACGGCGTCATGCAGACGGTCGGTCTCTCAGAATGGGTGCTGGACAT
The DNA here is from genome assembly GCA_903858085.1 of uncultured Chloroflexota bacterium. Taxonomy (GTDB): domain Bacteria; phylum Chloroflexota; class Anaerolineae; order Caldilineales; family Caldilineaceae; genus Caldilinea. The sequence continues at coordinate 7,526 of CAIOHJ010000024.1, read as the reverse complement.
CCGTACCCTTCAGGCAGCCGAATTCGAGCAGCGGCTGGAACTGCTCTGGCAACAGCGGGCAGCGGTGCGCGACCACCTGCGGCGGACATTGCCGCTGATCCAGCAGCAGGCCCGTCGCGCCGCCCAGCGGATCCGGGCAGATTTCACAGAATGGAGCCAGCCATGAGACGTCTGCGCGTCGTCCAGATCCTCAACGGGCTGGCGCTCAACAGCCGGATGGGGGGAGCCGAACGCTTTGGGGTCGAGCTGGCACGCCACCTGGACCCCGACCAGATCGAAGCGATCGTCGTCGGCCTCTGGGAGTGGGACGCAGCAGCCGAGCAGCGCTGGCGGCGCCAGCTGGCGGACGAAGGGATCCGCACCATCGTCGGTGTGCCCAAAGACGACCGCCGCCCGCTCGCCAATTTCGTGCAGTCGCTGGCCCACATCCGCAGCCAGTTTACCGCGCCCGTCGACCTCCTCCACAGCCAGTGTGATTTCGGCGATGTGGCCGGGCTCTGGCTGCGCCCTGCATTGGGGGCACGTCTCCTGCTGCGCACCGCACACAACGAACTGGAATGGGCCCGGCGCCCGCTGCGCCGCTGGATCCTGGTCGATGGGCTCTACCCGTTTGTCTACGATCGCGAGCTGGGGGTCTCGCAGCGGGCTGTGGACGTGCTCGACCGCCGCCCGCTGGCCCGGCTGCTGCACAAGCGTGCGGCCGTCTTGCACAATGCCATCGACACGACACGCTTTGTCCCGCTGCCCCCCGCGGCGGTCGCCGCCGGCCGTCGCGGGCTGGGCATCGACCCGCAGGCCCCCGTGATCGGCTCGATTGGCCGGTTGACCCCGCAGAAGGGCTATCGCGATTTTTTGCAGGCAGCTGCACAGGTGGCTGCGCTGCATCCCCAGGCCCGTTTTCTGCTCGTCGGCGACGGTGAAGAGAACGCAGCGCTGCGGCAGTGTGCGGCCGAGCTGCAGCTGGCCGACCGGGTGGTGTTCACCGGGGCACGCGACGATGTGGAGCAGCTGCTGCCTCTTATGGATCTGTTTGTCTCTTCCTCGCTCTGGGAGGGGTTGCCCACCGTCATTTTGGAGGCCATGCTGGCGGGGGTGCCTGTGGTCGCCACACGGGTGGCCGGCACCGTCGAGCTGATCGAAGAGCTGGCAACAGGCCGCCTGGTGCCGCCGTCGGAGCCCGTCGAGCTGAGCCGGGCCATCTGCCAGCTGTTGGACTGCCCGCCCCAGGCGCAGGAGATGGCCCAGAACGCCCAGCGCTTTGTGCGGGCCCACTTCGACATCGCGGCGGTGGCTCGGCGGCAGACACAGATGTATTGGCAGCTCGTCACCAGCCGCGCCGGCAGGCTGAAGAGGAAGTGAGAAAAAACAAATGAAACCCGTCAACATTTTGTTGGTCGTGCTGGACGCCACCAGGGTGGACGCCTGTTCCTGCTACAACCCTGGCCGGCCACTCACCCCTGCTTTGGACGAATTGGCCGACAACGGGCTGCGCTTCGAGCGTGCTTTTGCCAGCGCCCCCTGGACGCTGCCCGCCCTGTCTTCGATCTTGACCGGCCTTTATCCGACGCAGACCGACGTCGAAAGCCACCGGATATTGGCCCCGACACACCGCACCCTGGCCACCCGCCTCAAAGAGGCGGGCTACACAACCTTTGCGATCAGCAAAAACAGCTGGTTCAGCACCGAGTTTGGCCTGCCCCAGGGGTTCGACACCTTCCACAAGCTGTGGCAGATCTTCCAGACCGAAACCGACCTGACCGAGGTCAATCTGGCCCAGGCCTACCCTGGACAGAATCTGCTGGTCAGCGCAGCTCGCGGCGCGCTGCAAGGCAATCTCTTCAAAAACGCAGCCAACCTGGTCAGCCGCCGGATCCGAGGGCTCAACGACAGCGACTACGGGGCCCAGCGCACCCTGCGCCCTGTCCAGCAGTGGATCTCGGCACAAACTGGCCCCTGGTTTGCCCTGGTTCACTACCTGGAAGCCCATCTGGAATACAAACCACCGGTCGAATGGGCACGCCGCTACACCGACAACTGGCCGCTGGCTCAGAAATTGCTGGCCGCCGACCAGCTCCGGCTCTGTTACCGTCATATTACTGGGGCAGAGCGGCTGACAGCCGACGAACTGCACACCTGGCGCCAGCTCTATGCAGCCGAGGTCGCCTACCAGGATGCCGCCATGGGGCAGCTGCTCCGCTGGCTGCAACAGAGCGGCCGAGCAGACAACACCCTGGTGATCGCAGTCGCCGACCATGGGGAGAGCCAGGGGGAACAGGGCTTGCTCAGCCACCTGTACAGCCTGCACGACCCGCTGATCCACGTGCCCCTGATCCTGCATGGACCAGATGTGCCGCGCGGCCGGTCGACCCACCGGCTTGTCCAAAGCCAGGACATCTTTGGCACCGTACTCGCTGCGGCCGGCGTGCCCCAGCCAGCCGGGGCGCGCAACCTGCTCGACGACAGCAGCGGCCGCAGCTACGTTGTGGCGGAGTATGGCCAGCCACGCATGCCCCGCCAGGAGCTGCTGGACCGTTTTCAGCTGAGCCCCAGCCACTTCACCCCATTTCTGCGCAATCTGACCGCCGTGCGCACCCAAGAGCACAAGCTGGTCACCAGCGCCGATGGGACGCTGGCCCTGTACGACCTGGTCCAGGACCCCGGGGAAGAGGTCGACCGCTCCCAGGAACAGCCCGCACGCCTGGCCACGCTGCAGAACAAACTGGCCGAGTGGCGGGCCAGCGTTGGGCTGGCGCATCCCCCGGCCGCAGCGGCACCCGCCATTGCGCCAGAGGTCGCTGCCCGCCTCAAAGCACTCGGCTACCTGGACTGAATGTGCTGAACGCGCTGCCCAACGGGCGACAGCTCCTGACCAACTTCGCCAGCCTGCTCTCCAGCATGGGGCTGGCACGCCTGGCCACCGCAGCGGCATGGATCCTGGTAGCCCGCCAGGTAGGCCCCGGCAGCTACGGGCAGTTTGTCGCCTGTTTCGCACTGGCCCGGCTGACCGCTGTCAGCTTCTCTTGGGGGCTGGACGGCTGGCTTCTCTGGAAGGGCGGCGACAGCCCCGACCGCACAACCCTGGCGCGCAACAGCGGCGCTGCATTGACCTGGAAAGTGGGGTTGGGCGTGCTCTGGATGGGCCTGCTCTCCGGGCTGGCAGGCTGGTTCAACCCCGATGTATTTCCACACACCCTGCTGTTGATCAGCGGGCTGATCGTCTGGGTCGAAGAGCTGACCAACACCGCCTGGAGTGTCTTCAAAAGCACCCTCCAAAACGACATCACCTTTCGCGTCATCACCCTGGTCCAGCTGGCGCTTGTCCTTTGGACTGCGCTGCTGGTGCTGTACGACAACCGCCAGCTGGACAGCTATCTTTGGGTGCGGGTGGCGGTGGCCGGGGCGGGCTGCCTCTGGGCGTGGTTCATTCTTTGGCAGCGGTTCGGCCTGCATCTCGAGCGCGCTGCGCTGTTGCCCACGCTGGTGGCAGCCACCCCCTTTGCCGGCTCGGCATTTCTGGCGATCGTCAACGAGCGCGCCGACATCGCCATCATCGGCCAGCTGCTCGGCCAGGAACAGGCTGGTCTTTACGCGCCAGCCTCCACCCTGGTCTCCAGCCTGTTGCTCATCCCTGCCTCCGCCTACGCCGTGATGGTTCCGGTGCTGGCGCGGGCCCGCCGCCAACAGAACGCCGGTCAGGTGCAGAGGCTTTGGCGGCGGCTGCTGGCCGGCAGCAGCCTGCTGGGCTTCCTGCTGGCAGCAGGGCTGAGCCTCTCCGCTCCCTGGCTGATGGCCCTCCTGTATGGAGCCAACTTTGCCTCTGCCGCTCCAATTCTGGCCATCCTGGCCCTGGTGCTGGGGCTGCGCTGTGTGACCTTTGCCCTGGCGGCTGCGTTGGTCGCAGGAGGGCACCAGAAACAGCGGCTGCAAGCCCAGTTCTGGGCCGCTGCAACCAATGTCGTGGCCAACCTCTTTGTCGCCCCAATTTGGGGGATCACAGGGGTCGCGTGGGTGTACGTCACCACCGAAGCCATTTTGCTGGCCGGCTACGGATGGGCATGGCACAGACAAAAACAGAGGCCCTGAATCAGGGCCTCTGTAGCAAAATCAACCTGCCGTCAGCGACAGCTTACTGGATCGCGATGCCGTTGTAGTCTTCAGCCACCACACCGGTCGAGGTGTTGGAAGAAATACGGACGACGGCGATCAGCTGGCTGCCAGTCGGGCCTTCGACGATCACAGAGCCGCCGAAACCGCCGCCTGGGTTGGCTTCAGGGTTGCCAAATTCGGTCAGCTCGGTGGTGGAGCCGGCCAATGTCGCATTCGAGTTGGCTTTGCCCAAAGCTGGAATGCTGGCAATGGTGTGGACGCCGACTTCGGTGCCCTCTTTGTTCAGGTAACGGACACGGACATTGCTGACCGCGCTGTTGCTGATGTTCTGGATGGCGATCGCAGCGCGCTGGTACTGGCCACTGTCATACTTGGTGTTGCTCCAGCGTGCATAAGGAAGCGCCAGCTTGGCCGACCCGCTGGTCTCGCCGAGGAAAGCCGTGTAGCGGCCAGCGCCACCGACTTTGGCGATCACAACGATCGGAGCGCCGTTGCTGGTGATGGTCGCAGCCCCCGAGAAGCTCTGGGGCATGCCAGAGGCATTGCAGCTGTTGAAGCTCTGCTTGCCGCCCGCGCCGATGGTTCCCTGTTGGGTCGTCCCGTTCGAGTAGGTCACGGTCACAGCAGCCGACTGGCTGTTGCTGGTGTTTTGGACTGCGTACGCGGTCGTCTGGCCGCCCAGACCACACAGCGCCGTGGCCATATAGACTGTGTTGGCAGCCGCTGTGTTGGGCACACCTTCAAAGGCACGCACACCCACACCGCTGGTCTGCAGTTCCAACACCGAACCCACGATGTTGGCAGGGGTCGTGGTGCCGGTGCGAACCGCTGTCACCGTGGCAGAGCCATCAAAGCCCGCTGGCAGCCCGCTGAGCGCACCCATGTCGTAGTACTTGGCAGCGCCGACCGGAATGTTGCTTTCGGTGAGGGTCAGTGCCGGGCTGGTCTGACCGACCGCAAAGAACTGCACCGTGATGTCGACCGCACCGTCCGAAGCGTTCTGGATGGAGAATTTGCTGTTGGTGTTGAAAGCGCCCTTGAGCACAGTCGCCAGCAGCACCTGCGAGCTCCCTGAAGAGAAGCCGTTGGACATCGGGCGGTTGCGCACAGCACCGGTCGACGGCTGCGGCAGCTGCACCAGGGTCGCCACCACCGGCTGGCTCGACCCCAAAATCGCCGAGCCCAGGAAGTTGGAGGGCAACGCTTCGCTCCCGGTCAGGCTGCCCACCGCCAGCGAAGCACCGGCATTCGCATTCAGGTTGCGTGTCACAACGACCGCAGAGGCTGTCTTCTCGTTGTAGAAACTGAAGGTCACCACCGCTGCGCTGGTGCTGATGTTTTGATAGGTGATTGCCGTCTGAAACTGCGTCTGGTAACCGCTCTGTGCAGCGGCAAGGCCCACCGAGGCCAAGACCAGCAGCAGACCGATCACTGCTGCCATTTGAATTCGTCGCATACGCTCATTCTCCCGTCGATGTGTGCATGAAATGGTTCTGAAACGATACACAAACGCCGCACTTTCTTGAAGCCGGTTTGAGATCTCGTGAATTTAGTGTACCATTTTGGCATGCGAAAACAATACGCCGATCGGTGTATTCTGTCGTTCTGCCCCTGGCAGGCCCAGCTAAAAACGGGTCTATCTAAAAACAGGCCCAGCTAAAAATTTGTGAACTGTTCTGGTCTACAGCAAAGGAAAGTGACATGCGCCCTTCTCTTTCGATCGCTTTTCTGGCCACGCTGATGGCTGTAGGCGTGCTCGGTGGCTGCGGCGGCGAGACGACGCCCACCCCGCCCCCCACGGCAGCGGCCCCCACGGCAGCAGCCCCCACGGCAGACACCAGCCCGTTGGAGGCGCCGGTCAGCCCGCTGGAGGCGCCGGCCAGCCCGCTCGCTCTTCCGGAGGAGTACACGCCCGCCGACGGAAAGTCAGCAGTGACAGGCCGCCTGATCGACTTTACCACGGGCAACCCGATGGCCTTCCAAAACTTGAGCCTGCCAGCAGTGCTCTGCGCCCCGGGTGTCGCTGAAGAAGACAAGCGCGAGCAATGTTTCTACATGATCGACGAAGCCTTCGATCCATCGACCCTCACCGACCCCAATGGGGATTTCATCTTCAAAGATATTCCAGCTGGCGAATATGTGATGTTTGTCGGCAGCCTGATGACCGAAAACGCCGTGCTCAAGGACGAGCTGGAGCGCCCGATCATCTGGAAAGCAGAGGCAGATCACGTCACAGCGATCGGCGACCTGGTCGTCGAATTCGAATAAGCGACACAGCTTTATGGCAGACAGACCCTCAGCACAGGCGAGGCCGCCACAGCACACGATTGTCGTTGTCTCCGGGCTGCCCAGATCGGGCACGTCGATGCTGATGGGTGTGCTGAGCGCCGGTGGGCTGGAGGGCCTGACCGACCATATTCGCACCGCCGATCTGGACAACCCCAACGGCTATTACGAGTTGGAGCGCGTGAAGCGGCTGCCGGAGGGGGATCAGGGCTGGCTGGCAGAGGCAGAGGGAAAATGCGTCAAAGTCATCGCTGCCCTGCTCCCCTTCCTCCCCCCATCCTATTCTTACCGTGTGATTTTTATGCATCGCCGCCTGAGCGAGGTGATGGCGTCACAGCGCAAGATGCTCCAACACCGCCGCCAGCCAACCGCTGCACCGGCGAGCGACGAAGCGCAGATGGCCCAGCTGCTGCAGACACATGCCGACGACATGCGCCGCTGGCTGCAGGCACAGCCCAATGTCGCGCTCTTCGACTGCGACTACAACGCCATGTTGGCAGAACCTGCCCTCTGGGTCCGACGAATCAACGAATTTCTGGGCGGTCACCTGGACGTTGTCGCCATGCAGGCTGCAGTCGACGCGACCCTCTATCGCAATCGAACGGACCGCTGACCGGACTGTGCGATTTATGACGGACAAAACGGTGGAGATTCGGTTGTTGGGGGTGCCTCAAATCCGAATCGAGGGGCGCACCGTCACCGAATGGCGGTCGCGAAAGGCGCTGGCGTTGTTTGGCTATCTGGTGATGAACCCCGCGCGCCAGCTCCGCAGCCAGCTGGCCACACTCTTTTGGGGAGATTCGGCGGAGACGACAGCACGCACCAATCTGCGGATCAATCTCTCCCATCTGAACCAGCTCCTCCCTGGCTGTTTGAACATTACACGAGAAACTGTCGAGTTTGCCCCCACAGTTCCCTGCCGGGTGGATGCTTTGGAATTTGCCCAGTTGCTGGCGGGCAACGACGCGCAGACGCTCGAAGCGGCCATCGCTCTCTGGCGTGGCGAATTGCTGGCAGGATTGGAGGAGATCGACGCGCACGGATTCTGGGAATGGCTCTCGCTGGAACGCGGCCTCTGGCGCGAAAAATGTCTGACAGCGTATGATCGGTTGATTCAGCTCTATCTGGCGCAG
>CAIOHJ010000023.1 GCA_903858085.1 uncultured Chloroflexota bacterium | reverse complement strand
TGTTCCAGGCAGTCGAGCAGCAGGCGCACGGCCTTCTCGCGGGTCTCCAGAGCGTCGAGATGGGGGGCGGTTCGGTAGGCGGTGAGCAGGTCGAGCGCCTCGACCTCCCGCTGGGAAAGATTGCCGTGCAGGTCGAAGCTGGCCGAGATCAGACACTCTGGGCCGACAGACGCACGCACCGCGGTGACCCAGTCACCCTCCGCATCTTCCATGCCCTGCACATACATTGCCCCATGAAAATCGAGATAGACGCCGTCCCAGGGGCCGTGGCGCTGCAGCAGCGCCAGGTACTCGGCTTTGAGTGCGGCGTATACTTCCGCTTCGACCGCGCCGCCGGGCAGCGAGCGTGCGTACAACAGCGGCACAAACTCGGCGCGGCCAGCGTAGGTGCCAAGAAAAGGATAGCGGTCGAGAAACTCGGCCCCGCGACGCACAGCAAAATCTTCCATTCGGCTGGGCAGCGGGGAAAAGGTGCAGCTTTCGATGGCGATGCCGCCAAGGGCAATCCGCATGGTCAACGTCTCCTGGTTGGATATGGCGGGCGGCAGCATGGGCCGGGCCAGACGAGCGCACAAGCCCTTCCATTGTAGCGGGGATTCGGCTTGCACCGCTAAAATGGACAGCCAGCGCAAAGCTTGTCTGCTCTCTGAATTGTTCAACCTGCCCGGCTCTGCTACACTACGCAGCAGGATTACGAACCATTTTTGTAAAAGGAAACGATGCAATGAGTGCCAAACAATGGAATACCCCGCCAGCGATGACGATCGACCCCAAAAAACTCTACAAGATCACGATTGAGACGATCCGGGGCCCGATCGTGCTGGAACTGTACCCGGAGCACGCGCCCAAGACGGTCAACAACTTTGTCTTCCTGGTCAACGAGGGTTTCTACGACGGCGTCGTCTTCCACCGGGTGATCGACGACTTTGTCATCCAGGGGGGGGACCCGACTGGCAGCGGACGTGGGGGCCCGGGCTACCGTTTTGAAGATGAAGTGAAGGGCAACCCCCTCAAACATGGCACCGGGTCGCTCTCGATGGCCAATGCTGGCCCCAATACCAACGGCAGTCAATTCTTTATCACCCATTCGCCGCAACCTCATCTGGATGGCCGCCACACGGTCTTTGGCAGGGTGGTCAGCGGGATGGACGCTGTCAACGCCATCCGCCAGGGTGACAAGATGATCAAAGCAGTGGCCAGGGCGGTAGACCCGGCCACTGACGGGGCCACCGACGGGGAAGAGTGACAGGGGCTGCTATGGAGGGAGAGGAGTTTGTCCAGCTGCAAGCGGGTGTGGGGTATGGCGTGGCCCCCACAGCCGCCTGGCAGCCGATCGCAACCTGCCCGCTGTTGATTCTGGTGGGTGTGACAGGGGTCGGGAAGAGTACGACCCTCGACGCGCTGCGGCGGGCAGGGCTTCCCTATGGACTTCTTCCCGACCGCCGGGAGCTGACCGACCGCCTGATGATCCCTGCAATGCAGCGGCTGGCCGGTGAGCCGGTCGAGCCCGTTTCGGATCGTGGGCGGCGCTTTGCCTACACGCGAGCGTACCGCCAGCACCATCCTGGGGGGATGGGTGAGGCATTGAGCCAGCTGTGGGTGGAGGGCGTGCCCGGGGTATGGCTGTTTGACGGGCTGCGCGGGGACAATGAAGTCAGCTGGGCAGCCCTGCAACTGCCACAGGCCTGTTTTGTCCTGTTGGATGCCCCCGATGTCGTGCGGGTGGTGCGGCTGATGGGGCGCCAGGATCCGTTTGACCAGCTGACGGCCAACAGCGCTGCGTCGGTGTCTGGCAGCCAACAGTGGGCAGATTGGGCGGATCCAGAGGCTGGGCTGCTCTTCAGTGCCGCAGAAGGTGCCTATCTGGCCGCTCTGGTCGAGCGTGGGGAGGTGACGGCAGCGGAGCTGCGCCGCGCGCTGGCGATCGTGGTTGAGGAGCGACGCAACTACGACCCGCAGGCCACACGAGCCAGCCTGGCCGCTCAGGCTCCTTTGCGCTCTCTGAGGGTGGACACCGTCCAGGCAGCCCCTGACGCGGTTGCG
>CAIOHJ010000022.1 GCA_903858085.1 uncultured Chloroflexota bacterium | reverse complement strand
GGTCAAAGGGCTGGCCAACGCCAAATTTGACGAAACCTTGGAAGTTCACATGCGGATGGGGGTAGACCCCCGTTATGCAGACCAGCAGGTGCGCGGTGTGGTCACCTTGCCCAACGGTACGGGCCGTACTGTGCGTATTTTGGTCTTTGCCAACCCGGAAGGGCAGGCACTGGCTCGAGAAGCGGGTGCCGACTATGTCGGGGCCGAAGATCTGACCGACCAGATTATGAAAGGCTGGACCGATTTCGACGTGGTGCTGGCCACACCGGACATGATGCGTGTGGTGGGTCGTCTGGGAAAGGTGCTGGGCCCACGCGGTTTGATGCCCAGCCCCAAAACAGGCACGATCGTTCCTGCCGAAGAGCTCCCGCGCGTGATTCGAGAGTCGAGGCTGGGGCGTGTGGAGTTTCGGGTGGACAAGACTTCCAACATTCACGTCCCGATCGGCAAATGCAGTTTTGCAACCGAAAAGTTGTTGCAAAATCTGGGAGCCCTGATGGAAGCCATCAATGCCGCCAGGCCATCCGGTCTGAAGGGCAACTATATTCATCGCATCACCCTGGCCAGCACCATGGGGCCTGGCGTGAAGGCAGATATCGGTGCGATGACCGCTCTCAAAGCGACGGGTGAGTAACGGCTGACCCCGAACGCGCGTTTGGGTCTTGAAAAGCGGAGCCTCCAATCGGGCTCCGCTTTTTGGTTGAAAGGACTGTGGCTGGCTGCGTCGGCAGAATGGAAAGGAAAAACGATCTTGGACAGCTACCTGGTGAGGGCGCTCGCCAAAGAAAGCGGAATTCGTGGCATCGCCTGCCTGACCACCGGTCTGGTGCGCGAGGCGGCGCAGCGCCATCGTGCGACGCCGGCGGGCAGTGCTGCTCTGGGGTATGGCTTGACTGCTGCTGCGTTGCTGGGGGCGCTGCTGAAAGTACAGCAACAGGTTGCACTCAAAGTCGAAGGAGACGGACCGCTCGGCAAGATGGTGGTCGAATCAGACAGCTATGGCCATGTGCGTGGCTACCTGGAAGAGCCAGCCCTGCTGCTGCCGCTGCCGATCGGCCCCAGTGAACTGGCAGCAGCCATCGGCCACCAGGGCCGACTGACCGTGGTCAAGGATCTGCGGCTCAAAGATCTCTTCCGCAGCATTGTGCCGCTGCAGACAGGCCATCTGGACACCGATCTCACATACTATTTGATGATGTCGGAACAGCTGCCGTCGATGGTAGAAATTGGGGCTCCTGTGGATGGAACGGGGCAGCTGGTGGTGGCTGGCGGCCTGCTGTTGCAACTGCTGCCCGGCGGTGACCTGGCGCTGCTGCAGGCAATGGCAGAGCAGCTGGACGATCTGCCCCCCCTGGGCGAGATGCTGGCTGGGGGGATGACCCCGGAGCAGCTGCTGGCCCGCCTCTTTGGCGGACAGAGCTACGAAGTGCTGGAAACCGAACCGTTGACGTTCCGCTGTACATGCAGCCGAGAACGTTCCCGACAGGCACTCGGACTGCTCGAACGCAGCGATCTCAGCGAACTGCTGGCGGAGGGGGAAGCTGTGATCGACTGCCATTTCTGTCAGGAACGCTATCTTTTTGATCAGAATGAGCTCCGGCAGTTGATCGAAGAGCTGGAGCGTGCAGGCTGAATTGTCCTGCAGCCTGCGTTTGATTTGGGCGATCCATCGGGCTGCCGTATACTGAAGTTTAATCGAATTCTTTCTTCTGCTTGTGCTGAAGACCGCAGGTGCTGGTGTAAATGTTTCGACAGCCTGCCGAGGCAAAAGAGCAGTAGTTTCTGTGGCCTGTTCACAGAAAACTATTGACCTTGGACGCCCTTCAGCCGCTGCGGAAGGGCGTTTTTGATGGTGTAGATCATTCTCCAAGAAAGGAGGGATGTCCATTGGCTATCAATCGTCAGAAAAAAGAAGAGTTGGTCGCCCAGTACAAAAACCTGATCGCAAACTCGTCGGCAATTGTTTTCACCCACTACCAGGGCACCAAGGTCGCTCAGCTGCGGTCGTTGCGGAACAGGTTGAGCGAAACCAACTCGACCTGTTCCGTTGTCAAGAACACGCTGTTGCGGCGAGCGTTGACTGAGAGCGGCCGGACCCCACCCGACGCGCTGTTGTCGGGTGCCAACGCGGTCGTTTTCTGCGGCGAAGACATTGCCAGGAGCGTTACGGCGCTCAAAGGCTGGATCAAGGAGGCCAAAGCGCTCGAAATCACCGGCGCTCTGCTCGAAAACTCTGTGCTGGACAGCAAAGGGGCTGAGCTGCTCTCTGACCTGCCGACCAAAGACCAGACGCGAGCCTTGTTGCTCGGCGTGCTCAGTGCACCGGCGCGTCAGCTGGTTCAGATGTTGGCAGCACCTGGTTCAAGCCTGGTGCGTGTGGTCAACGCCCACGCCGAAAAGCAGTCGGAAGCGGCCTAGATCCTGGCCTGCACCGCAGCGACGCCATGCTGTGCAGAGAATTTGACGGCGTTGTAGAAGCAGTAAACGAATTGATTGTTCAAATTGGAGGAATGATTTATGGCTGATTTGCACGCCATTGCTGCGCAACTGGATGCCTTGACCTTGCTTGAGGCGTCGCAGCTGGTCAAGCTGTTGGAAGAAAAATGGGGGGTCAGCGCCGCTGCCCCGGTGGCTGTGGCGGCGGCGGCGGGCGCTGCTGCGGTCGAAGCTGCCCCGGTGGAAGAGCAGACCGAATTTGATGTGGTGCTCAAGAGCGCCGGTGAAAAGAAGATCAACGTCATCAAGGTTGTCCGCTCCTTGACCAACCTCGGTTTGAAAGAAGCCAAGGATGTGGTCGAAACGGCTGGCTCGACAATTCTGTCTGCGGTCAGCAAGGAAGTGGCAGCGGATGCCAAGGCCAAGCTCGAAGCCGAAGGCGCTCAGGTCGACGTCAAGTAAGAAGATTTCGGTTTGACGCTTCAGAGAACCCAGCTGCCAGGCTGGGTTCTCTGGTTTGAACGGTTGTCCATGCGCGTCGGCTGTGGTATACTGCTTGAGAGATGTCAACCATTCCTGCGCGTTTCCCCTCAGGCAGCTGGCCGGTCTATGGCCATACCTGGGCTGTAGAGCTGCTGCGCCGTGCTCTGTCGGGGCAATCCTCTGTACAATCCTCTGTACAATCCTCTGTACAATCCTCTGTGCGGTTGAGCCATGCCTATCTGTTGGTAGGAGCCCCCCAGATCGGGAAGACGGCTTTGGCCCGTGCCTTTGCTGCTGCCTTGCTCTGCAGCGACCCCGCACATGCACCTTGTCAGCAGTGCCGTGCTTGTCGGCTGATGGCCGCCGGCCACCATCCAGATTTTCGTCTGGTGCAGCCGACGGTCAAGGCAGACAAAGAACTGGTGGTAGAGCGTCAAAAAGGCGAGTTGCGCGCTGAACAGGCAGAAGGGCTGATCCGGGAGGTGGTGTTGCGCCCTCTGGAAGGAACCCGCAAAGTTTTTCTGATCCAAGATATGCATCAGGCAAATCTGACCTTTTCGAACAGGCTGCTCAAGACGTTGGAGGAGCCGCCGGCCCATGCGCTGCTGCTGGTCACAGCCCGTCACCGCAGCGAAGTGTTGCCGACGATCGTCAGCCGCTGCCAGGTCGTGGCGTTGCACCCGCTCGACCAGGCTGTGCTGGCCGACGCGCTGCAGGCAGGCTGGCAGGTGCCGCCGGACGATGCGCTGCTCCTGGCGCGGCTGGCAGGCGGTCGGCTGGGCTGGGCTGTCGACCAGTTCCGCCAGCCGGAACGGCGGGAGGAGCGCAGCCAGAACCTGGCGGCCCTTTGGACACTGGTCGAGGCAGGACGGCTGGAGCGGTTGCGCTTTGCCAGCCAGCTGGCCACCCAACGGGAGCCTCTGCGTCTGTTTGGATTGTTGGAGCTTTGGAGCAGTTGGTGGCGTGATGTGCTGCTGGTCCAGGCACAGTGTACGGACGCATGCAGCAACATCGACCAGCTGCCGCGTCTGACAGCACACGCGCACGCTTGTGAGCCCCGGGCTGTCCACGAATACCTGGGGACCCTCCAGCGAGTGGAGGCTGCGCTGCGCCACACGGCCAATTTACGGCTGGCGCTCGATGTGTTGTTGGTCAAATTGCCAGTGCTTCACCGTTCTGGTTGAGGCTGGCGTCGCTGAGAGTCAGAGAGGATCCTGCTGAGAGGGGAAGGACAAAGGAAAGATGCCAATTGTTGTCGGAGTGGAGTTCAAAACGATTACCAAGGTCTACCATTTTGACCCTGCGGGTCTGCTGGATTTGAGCAGGCAGGAGTATGTGGTGGTGGATACGGTCCACGGGCCTGAAGTCGCCCAGGTTGTCGAGCCTCCCCATCTGATCAAAGAAGATCAGGTGGTCGGCGAAATGAAGCAAATTGTGCGCAGGGCATCGGCCTGGGATCTGGTTCAGCGCGATCAGTGGCTCCACAAGGAGCAGGAAGCGTTTGCGGTCTGCAAAGCCAAAGCGCGCGACCATCGTCTGGCGATCAAGCTGTTGCGTTGTGAGTACAGCTTTGACGGCGGACGATTGCTGGTCTATTTTGCTGCGGATGATCGGATCGATTTTCGGGCTTTGGTGCGGGATCTGGCCCGGATCTTCCGCACCCGTATTGAAATGCGGCAGATTGGGGTGCGCGATGAGGCCAAGCTGCTTGATGGGGTTGGCAAGTGTGGACGTCAGCTCTGTTGTACCAGCTGGCTGCGTGAATTTACGCCGGTCAGCATCCGCATGGCCAAAAATCAACAGCTGCCCCTCAACCCAGATGAAATCAGCGGCGTCTGTGGTCGGCTTTTGTGCTGTCTGTCTTACGAAGATGATCTCTATCGGGAGCAGAACAAGAAGATGCCCAAGGTCGGGGCGGAGGTTTTGACCCCCCACGGCAGCGGGCGGGTACGCCACATCCACCCTCTCAAAGAGTCAGTGACGGTGATGCTGGAGAACCATGCGTTGGTGGAAGTCGGGATCCAGGAGCTGATCAGCACCAAAACTGCCAGCGGCAACAGCTGCAGCACCTGTGGCGGCTGCACTGTCAAGCGGCGGGCCAGCGCCGAGGAAGACAATGCTCGGGTCCGGGCAGAAGCGTCCCGACAGCGTGGGCGCAAGGAGAACGAGCCTGCTGCCCCTGAAGCAGCTGACGCTTCCGAAGGCAGTGCAGAGCAGGCGGCTCGGCGGCGCCGCCGCCGCCGCCGTCCCCGGGGAGAGAAAGAGAGCTGACCCCCCTCTGGCTGCCTTCTCCTTGGCCGCTGCAAGAGAGCGGCCAAGAGGGAGGCAGCCGATTGTGTGCCAGGAGGGAGTCAACGCGCCGCAGCCAGGGTGACTGGCCGGCGAAAAACAGCAAAGCGCACCGCAGTGCGTTCGTTCCCCTCAATTTCGACATCGGTGAAGCTGGGAACCAAAACCAAGTCGATCCCATCTTGTTCGAGATAGCCACGGGCGATGGTGGCAGCCTTGATGGCCTGGTTGACCGCACTGGCGCCAATGGCCTGGATTTCGGTATATTCCTGTTCGCGCATGACACCTGCAATCGCTCCGGCCACCGATGTTGAGCGCGACTGTGCAGAGACCTTGATGAGTTCCGCCATGTGAAAAGTCCCCTCCTGGATAAAAACGCACTGCATTGTGGATGGCGGGCCAGTACCCACTACAGCCTGGCCCCCAGTACAGCCCCAATCTGCCGAGAAAGGCTGTACTGTCGACAATCAAGACGTCGGAGAAGGGAAAAAGGTTACGGCCTCATTGGGGCCGGGAGCCTGTTGGCGAGCGGGGCTTCTGCCCACCAACAGGGAACGGGCCAGCGGTCTATTTGGCGTATTCGACCGAACGCGTCTCGCGGACGACAGTCACCCGAATCTGGCCAGGGTACTGCAGGTTGTCTTCGATTTTTTTGGCGATCTCGCGGCTGAGCTGGATCGAAGCCAGATCGTCGATCTCTTCTGGCCGAACCAGGACCCGAATCTCACGGCCTGCCTGGATGGCGTAGGTCTGCTGGACCCCTTTGAAGCTGTTGCCGATCTCTTCGAGCTCGGTGACCCGTTTGATGTAGGTTTCCAGGGATTCTCGGCGGGCCCCGGGCCGGGCGCCGGAGATCGCATCGGCTGCAGCGACGATCACTGCTTCGATGGATTCAGGGTCGACCTCGCCGTGATGGGAGGCGATCGCGTTGAGGACCACCTCGGGGACGTTGTAGCGTCTGGCGATTTCGGCGCCGACGATCGCGTGGGGTCCATCGATCTCGTGGGTGACTGCCTTGCCC
>CAIOHJ010000021.1 GCA_903858085.1 uncultured Chloroflexota bacterium | reverse complement strand
GGGCGCATTCCCCAGGGAAAGCTCAGGTCAAAGTGCAGGTTGTCTTGCACCGGGTTGAACTCCCGGTAGCTCAAAAAGTAGAGGTAGTTGCCGTCGGGGTCAAACGACGGTGCGACGTCGTGGAGCAGCGGCCTGGTCACCGCAACTGGGTTGGGGTGATGGGGGCTGGCTGGGTCTGTTGCTGCCGGGTCAGGCAGCTGGTAGAGGCGGATCTCCGTGGTGTTCAGCCCGACGCCGAAGCCGTAGGCCAGCCAGCGGCCGTCATGTGACCAGTCCACCCCTGCGATTGGGCGCCACTCGCTGCGGTCCACGCGTGTCACCCTGCCGTCTTGCAGATCCACGACCAGCAGCTCTTGGCGGTGGTTGGTCAACGCCACCTTATTTTCTGTCGGGGAGACCTTCAAGGTGACTGGGCGGCCGATGTCCAGGCCGCTCAGCCGGCGCGGCGGTTCGTTGAGATTGGCGGAGAAGAGGACCAGCTCCTCTTCTCCGGCGGCGTCGTCTACCACCACAAGGGAGTCGTCGTCGTTGAGAAACTCGGGCAGCCGGTAACGCACCCCATCGCGCTGGCCGATTTGGACGACTGGTCCTGCGTGGTTGAAAAAGCTGAAGGCCTTGCCTCGGGTGGTCACCGCCAGCGCGTCTCCGCGCGGGGTCAGGCGTGCGCTGTCCAGATAGGCGTTGGCGGGCGAGAATTTGCGGTTGCGCTGCACGCGCGGGCTGCGGTACTCGACTGCGACCCGGTCGGTCGTGGCGGTGGCCGGGTCGTAGACGTACAGGTCGGCGCCGGCGTGGTAGACGATCCGCTGGCCGTCGCTCTGCGGGTTGCGCGCATAAAAATCGCTGTGGTCGGTGTGTCGCTGCAGCTCTTCCCCGGCCGGGTTCACGCTGTAGAGGTTGCCGATCCCCTCGTGGTCGCTGATGAAGTAGATGCGCCCGTCTCCGGGGCCGGGCAGCCACAGCGGGGAGGCCAGGTTGCCGCGCAGCTCGCTCAGAAAGCGTTCAAACTGCCCTCCCCCGGTGCGGTCGATCCAGAAATGGCCGGCGGTGCCTCCGCGGTAGCGTTTCCAGCGGGCCGGGTCGCCGGTATTGCGTCCGATCACCGTCGCCCCCTTTGGCCCGAAGGCGATCGAGCGTGCCGGCCCTACCGGCAGTGGGGTCGCTGCACTGCCTGGTCTCTGGATGGCTGCGGCGTAGATCGTGTATTCTTGCGGGTGAAACGGGCCGCTGTTGGTCGCAAACAGGATGTGGGTTCCGGCTCTGTCCCAGCCGAGCACCTGGCAGCGGCTGTTCAGGTAGGTCAGCCGCTGGGCGCTGCCTCCAACGGCAGGCATCAGGTAGATCTCCGGCATTCCCTCCTCGCGGCCGACAAAGGCCAGCCAGCTGCCGTCGGGGGAAAGTGCCGGGTAGTTGACCTCGCCCAGGTTGCTGGTCAGCCGTCGTGCCAGCCCGCCCTGCCGTGGGACAAGCCACAGGTCGTCTTCGGAGACGAAGATGAGGGTATCGTGGTGGATGGTGGGAAAACGATAGTAGCCGTGGTCCATGTGGTTGTCTGTTGTCCGCCTGAAAAGAAAAGGTTGTTGTCAGAGTGCTGCGGCGCCCGTGTACATCTGGGGGGGGGCTGCCAGCCGCAGCAGCAGATGAAAGCACACATCGTTGGGTGCGGTGAAGGTTTGTGTTGTAGTGAAGCCAGACCTGGCAAACAGACGCAGCGAGCGTTCGTTGTGGGTGGCTACGGTGGCCCGAAACAGGGTGGGCACAAAGTGCAGCCTGCCCAGCGCCAGAATTTGGGTGAGAAATGGGTCGCCCAGCCTGCGCCCCAGCAGGGCAGGGTGGAGCCCGAGCCCGATGTCGAGGGCGTTCGCCGTGTAGTCGCCGCCGGGCACCTGTGCGTCTTCGCCAAAACAGCAGAACCCTGCCAGCATGCCTGCCTCGTCGTGCGCGGCGTAGTAGTTGTGTGGCGGGTACAAGAGCGCGTCGAGCCCGCGTGCGACGAGGCAGGGGTCGACTTCTTGGGCGATCGGCAGGTGGGGGTAGTGCCAGGCCAACACCGCGCGCGCCTCTGCTTCTGCGATCGGTGTAAATGTGAACTGCACGGTGGCCCCCTTCAAGCCAGCGCCTGGTCCAGGTCGGCGATCAGGTCGTCGGGATGTTCCAGCCCGACCGAAATGCGCAGCAGGTTGGCGGGTGTCTGGCTCTGGGGTCCTTCGACCGAGGCGCGGTGTTCGATCAAGCTTTCGACCCCGCCCAGGCTGGTGGCTCGGGTGAACAGGTGAACCCGGCTTGCCATCCGCAGCGCTGCTGCGGCGCCTCCTTGCAGCTGCACAGACAGCATGCCTCCCCACAGCTGCATCTGTTGGCTGGCCACGGCATGGCCGGGATGGCTGGGCAGGCCGGGGTAGTGGACTGCTGCGACGGCAGGGTGGCTGGCCAGAAAGCGGGCGACCTGTTCTGCGTTGTCGGTGTGTGCGCGCATCCGGTAGGGCAGCGTGCGGATGCTGCGCAACAGCAGCCAGCAGTCGAACGGGGAAGGCACTGCCCCGCCGATTGTCTGCACCAGCCGGATGCGTTCGAAGAACGCATCGGCCTGGGCCAGCACCAGCGCGCCTCCCAGCAGGTCGCTGTGTCCGCCCAGGTACTTGGTGGTGGCATGCATCACCAGGTCAGCGCCCAGGGCCAGCGGCTGCTGTCCGGCTGGAGAGGGCCAGGTGTTGTCCACCGCGCAGCGTGCGCCGGCGGCGTGTGCGAGCCGGGCCACTGCGGCAATGTCGGTGATTTTGAGCAGCGGGTTGGAGGGGCTTTCGACCCAGACGAGCCGGGTATGTGGCTGGATGGCAGCCTGCACGGCGTCCAGGTCGGTCAGGTCGACCACACTGTAGGCTACGCCCCACGGTGCCATCAGCTCGCGCAAGAGGCGCCCTGTCCCAAAATACACATCGCTGGGGAAGATCACATGGTCGCCGGGTGTGAGCGCCTGAAAAACAGCGGAGATTGCCGCCATCCCCGAAGCAAAGGCAGCGGCGGCGGCGCCGCCTTCCAGCGCAGCCAGACAGTGCTCCAGGGCAGAGCGGTTGGGGTTGTCCGAGCGGGTGTAGACATACCCGCCCGGATAGGTGCCGTCGGCGCTCCGTTCGAACGTTGTCGACAGCTGGATTGGGGGAATCACTGCGCCGGTGCTGGGGTCGGCTGTGCGTCCGGCATGGACAGCCAGTGTCTCTGGCCGCAGCGCCCTTTGTCCGCTCATCGTGCAATTCCGGTAATTCGGATCCCGCTGTTGGGAACCTTGTGGCGTGCGTTGATGCCGATCAACAGTGCGGTCAGCCCTTCGACCACCGAAGCGTTGGCCAGCGGGCCTGCGTCGACGCCGACGAAGCCGGCTGCTTGAATCAGCTCTCGGGCGACGATTTTGGCCTCTTTGTGGTCGCCTGTGTAGAGCACGTCACATTCGGGCTGCCATTCCAGGTCGCGCAGGTGGCCGGCGGCGATGTTTTGAAAAGCTGCCACGATCTGCACCGTGTCTCCCAGCTGCTGCTGCAGCTCCTGGGCGGCGGAACCTGCCTCTGGCCGCCAGACGACCGAGACCTTGGGCGGTTTGAGGGGCACCACCACGGTGATGACCAGTTTGCCCTGGGAGGCTGCGGCGATCTGGGCGGCGGTCTCTGCCTGGCTGGTGTAGGGGACGCTCAGCACGATGATGTTGGCGGCAGCGGCGGCCTCGGCGTTGGTCTCCCCGCGCACCGTTGCGCTGCCGGCGGGCAGGAGGGCGCTCAACTCAGCGGCTGCTGCCTGTGCTTTCTCCTGGCTGCGGCTGCCGATCAGCACCGGGTAGCCGGCGGCTGCCCAGCGCACCACCAGCCCGGACCCTTCTGCGCCGGTCCCTCCGATCACTGCAATCATCGATTTTGACATACGTTTCCTTTCTTTTGTCGGGTCGAACCGACGTGGCGGGCGGTTGTTGGGGGGATGCAGGGCTGTCCTGGCGCGTTGTGGCCCGTGCCCCCCGATCAGGCATGCACCCGATAGTTGTCCAGAATACGGTCGAGCTGGTCCAGATCCACCGGCTTGCCCAGACAGGCATCGGCGTCGATGTTGCGGATCCGGTCGTTGTCCAGGTTCAGGGCTGTGATCAACACGATGGGCAGTCGGCGTTCTTTTTCTTGGGCGCGCAGCTGGCGGACCACCTCCGAGCCATCCATCTGTGGCAGATGGACATCGAGCAAGAGCAGGTCGGGTTGACTGGCCAGTGTCAGCCGGAGGGTTTCGGGGCCGGTGCGCGCCACCAGCACCTCGGCTCCCGACAAATTCAGGTACTCGGAGAGGGCAAAGAGATTGGGTTCGTTGTCTTCGGCCAGCAGCACGAGCAGCCGCCGGTTCTGGGGCGGAGCGGCTGTTTCGGGTGGGTTGGGGGCTGGTGCATGATAGGGAGCTGGTCTCTCTGCCGTTCGGCTTGGCTGGTCTGCCGACGGGGGCGGGGCGTCCCGCCAGGGGAGTTCGGCCACAAAGCGGCTGCCCTGTCCCAGCCGACTCTCGACCCGGAGCGTGCCGCCGTGCAGGTGGGTCAGACGTTGTGAGAGCACCAGCCCGAGCCCTGTTCCTGGAAAAAGGTCGCGGGTTGGGACATCCAGCTGGAAAAACGGGGTAAACAGGTGGGGCATGGCAGCAGCGGGGATCCCGGGCCCTGTGTCCCAGACCTCCAGCCGGATCCACCCTTGGGTGCGGCTGCCCTGGACGTTCACCCCCACCTTGCCCCCGGCTGGGGTTACCTTGAGGGCGTTTTGGAGCAGATTGAAGAGAATTTGCCGGGTGCGGAGCGGGTCGAGCAGGAGCGCCGGGAGATTGGGGGCGCAGGCCAGCTCGAGGGTCAGCCCATATTCGGCTGCTTGGGGGCGCAGCGCATCCAACACGGCGGTGCACAGCTGTGTTGGGTCGACCTCTTCGAAGTGGAGTGAAACGTAGCTGGATTGGAGCTGGCTGAACTGCAGCAGGTCGTTGAGCAGTGCCAGCAGATGGCGTCCGCTGGCTTCGACCATACGCAGGTATTCGTGGTGCTGCGGGTTGAGGGAGGGGGCGTCCTGTTTTTGGAGCACGGCGAGGAGCGACAGCAGGGCAGACAGCGGTGTGCGCAGCTCGTGGCCCAGATCTGCGAGCAGGGCATTTCGGTGCTGGGCGGCCTGTTCGAGTGCCTGGTTGGCGGCGCGCAGCTCGTCGATCTGGCGGTGGCACGCTGCCAGTTGGGCGGTCAGCACTTCGATTGGGCGATCCACATCGTTTGGGGCGGTTGCCATGGGTTGTGTGTCTACAAGCGAAGATAGCGTTCCCAGGTTGCCTGGGCTGCTTTGCGGCTGCGTGCGGCAACAGCCTGCTCATCGCAGGTGAGCAGCTGGCGGTTGCGCATCAAAGGGACTCCCTGCACGATGGTGCTGTGCACCTGGCCGCCGCTGAATCCGAACAGAAGGTGCCAGGGCAGGTTGCCGGGGTGGAGGGGGGTGGTGGGGTAGTGGTCGAGCAGGATCAGGTCGGCGTAGGCGCCGGGGGCGACGATTCCGACAGGCCGGTCAAAGAGGGTAGCTGCCAGCTGGCGATTGTGGTGGATCGCCATTTTCACCACCTGGTCGGCGCCCAGATAGCGAGGGTCGCTGTGCGCTGCTTTTTGCAGCAGGTCGGCCACCTTCATTTCGGCGAACATATCGTTGCTGAAGCCGTCGTTGCCCAGGCAGACTGCCATTCCTTTGCGCAGCATCGGTGTGAGCTCGGCTGCACCGACAGCGTTGTTCATATTGGAGCGTGGCTGGTGGCTGACAAAGGTGTGGGTCTCGGCCAGCAGGGCCATCTCCCAGCCGTCGATATGGACGCAGTGTGCCATGAGGCTGCCGGGTCCGGTGATGCCAAAGTCGTGCAGCCGTTCGACAGCGCGTTTGCCTGATTTTTGGAGGCTGTCGTATTGGTCGGCTGGGTGTTCGGCGACATGGATGTGGAAACGGCTGGCGGCGGCGGCGCAGCTGGCCAGGGTTGCGTCTGAGAGGGTCAGGCTGGCATGCAGCCCGAAGAGGGCGGCCAGCCGTCCCTGGCCGGCGGCCTGTTCCTCCTGTGTCCGCCGCAGAAAGCGCACATTCTCGCGAATGCCGGCCTGTGCGGCTGCCGGGCCATCGCGGTCGGTCACTTCATAGCAGAGGGCGGCGCGCAGCCCGCTTTGCAGCACGGCCTCTGCGATCACGTCCAGGCTGCCGTCGATTGCGTGCTGGCTGGCGTGGTGGTCGACCAACGTGGTTGTGCCGTTGCGGATTGCGTCGACCAGACAGACCTCTGCCGAACTGCGCACTCCTTCGAGGTCCAGCGCCTTGTCCAGTTTCCACCAGAGCGTCTGCAAAATTTCTGGAAAATCCTTGGCAGGTGGGCCGGGGAGATACATCCCGCGTGCGAAAGCGCCGTAGAAGTGGGTGTGGGCACAGATCTGGCCTGGCATGAGGAGTTTGCCCTCAGCATCCCACCGTTCGTCGTCGGGGTAGGCTGCCAGCAGCGTCGGGCTCTCCCCGACCGCATCGATCACCCCGGCCTGGTAGCGCACGGCTCCGTCGAACAAGATACGGTTGTCCGGGTCGAATGTCAGTACAGTGGCGTGGTGGATAATCATAAAAACATGCCCTTTGGGTATTGCACTGTCGGTTTGCAGCAGTATATCACTGAAGCCCATCCGCTGGCAACGGTGGCTGGGGGGCAGTTGATTCAGCGGTCGCTGGTGATCACCGGGGTACCGGCCTGCATGGCTTCCAGCAGCATCATTCCGAAGCCTTCGTAGAGGCTGGGGAAGACCAGTGCCACAGCCAGCCGATAGAGGGCGGGTTTGTCTTCTTCGGCGACCCATCCACAGCAGTGGAGGGCCTCTGCGCAGCCAGCTTCGCGGGCCAGCCGGTAGGGGTCGGGGAAAAAAGTGCTGTCGGTGGTGGGCAGGGCACCGGCGAGGACCAGCTGGACGGTTGGGTCCCCGCCGCGGGCGCGGTAGCGGGTGTACGCAGCCAGGACCCTGGAGAGATTTTTGCGCACATCGAAGCCGCCGAGGTAGAGAAAATAGCGGTCGGGCAGCGCGTAGCGTGTTCGGGCGCGAGCCAGATCTGCCTCGCTGGGGGGGGGCATGCCTTCTTGGTTGGGGCCATGGTGTACGACATGGATGCGGGCGGGGTCTATCTTGAGATGGGCCACGATGTCGCGGGCGGCGGCCTCGCTCACCGTCACCACGGCGTCTGCGCGCCGGGCCGTCCGGGTGACCAGCTCTGTGTACATGCGTTGGGCCAGCCCGCCGCGGTAGGTCGGCAGCAGCAGCGGGATCAGGTCGTGAATTGTCACGACGGTTGGCAGTGCACGCCACCAGGGGGCTGCCCAGTAGGGCACGAAATAGACGTCGGCGCCCAGGGCTCGTGCTGCGCGAGGGGCTGCGACCTGTTCCCACCAGACCTTGGCCAGATTGGGCGGTATCTGTGGCAGGGCGACCGGCACCACCTTGACCTGGGGCCAATGCAGAGGCGGTGTGGGGGGTCCGGTCAGCGGCTGGAGCAGGGTGATGGGGCTGCCGGGTGCCACGGCTGGCAACCATTCCAGCAGGTGGCTGAGGTACTGGCCGCTGCCGCTGTCCAGCCGTCCGGCCATCCAGCCGTTGACGGCAATCTGGGGGGGATGCTGTGGAGAAAAGACCATAGAACGAGGATTGTAGCGCAGGGCGAGGGTCGCTGGCAACTGATGCTGGGGATGCGGGGTGTATTCCCAGAACAGCTTTTTTGTGTTACGATGGAGGTATTGGTGTAAGTGAGGAGAAAGCGCAGGGCAGCCAATGCGCGGTGATACGAAACGACCCCACGACAGACTTTTTCGCTCCGTCTTCGCAGACCCCCACGAAGCAGCCACTTTTCTGCGTCCCCACCTGCCGCCCGCCCTGGTCGAACGGTTTGACTGGTCGAGCCTGGCCCTGGAAGAGACCAGTTTCGTCGACCAGGCCTTGCAGGAGAGCGAGTCCGACCTGCTCTACACTGTGCAGGGGAAGACAG
>CAIOHJ010000020.1 GCA_903858085.1 uncultured Chloroflexota bacterium | reverse complement strand
TACATGTGTGTGCTTTCCGTGCTGCGCATCTTGATGATCTGACGTGGTCCTTTTTTGGCCATCTTCTCCCTCTCTTTGCCCTACAGGTCAAAAGCTCTCTGGCAGAGAGTATAGCGCAGAAAAACCCTCTGGACAAATTTTATAGTACACAACCGTCTGCTTCTGCGTTCAGCCAAAATAATGTCCCACCAACAGCGCCAGTCGTTCGATGACCTCACGACGCACGGCGGAGCGGTTGGTGATGATCGCGTCGCGCAAGGCGCCCTGCTGCGGGGAGGGGCCCGCCCCTTCGAGCAGCTGCACGGCGTTGATCACCGCTTGTTTGGCAACCTCCGCATTGGTGAGCAACGTCTGGATCACCTTCTCCACGGTGACCGGAGTCTCGCTTTCATGCCAGACATCGTAGTCAGTGACATGCGCCATCACAGCATAGCTCATCTCCGCCTCGCGTGCCAGCTGGGCTTCTGGGGTCGTCGTCATGCCGATGAGGTCCATCCCCCAACTCCGAAAGGTGCGGCTCTCGGCTTTGGTGCTGAAGCGCGGGCCCTCGATCGTGACAAAATTCCCCCCCCAGTGCACTGCAGCCCCGGTCTGTTTGACTGCTTCAAAGCAAATCTCCGAGAGCAGGCTGCAGAAGGGATCTGCGACCCCGACATGGACGACCAGCCCCTCCGTCCCAGCCTCTGGGTCGTCGAAGAAGCTGAGTTTGCGCCCTTGGGTGCGGTCAAAGAGCTGGTTGGGAATGACGATGTGGCCAGGTGCCAGATCTTCGCGCAGGC
Organism: uncultured Chloroflexota bacterium; assembly: GCA_903858085.1. GTDB lineage: Bacteria > Chloroflexota > Anaerolineae > Caldilineales > Caldilineaceae > Caldilinea. The sequence continues at coordinate 7,793 of CAIOHJ010000020.1, read as the reverse complement.
TGCCGCAGGCGCTGACCCCAATCAGGTATTCGACACCGAGCATTTTGAAGCCGTAGAGATTGGCTCGGTAGTTGACTCGGTGCGGGCTGAAGCGGTGACCCCGCCCGTGGCGCGCCAGAAACGCCACCCGCTGCCCGCCAAGGGTGCCGACCACATACGCATCCGACGGAGCCCCAAAGGGTGTGTCAAGCACAATTTCCTCGACAGCGCTCAACGCTTCCATTTGGTAGACGCCACTGCCTCCCAAAACACCGATCCGAACTTTTTCTTTCATCATCGGTCTGGCGGCGAAAATCCCCCTCACGGGTGAAAAAAGCCGCTTTCCTCCTTTCGTAGCAGGCTGGTTCGCATGGATAAAATTTCTGCAGGCGGCCAGCAGCGCTGGCCCCCCCTCTCCTCAGCTATGGACGCCGCTCGGACAAAATTTCTGTCAGCCGCGGGTTGGCACGGTCCCGCGCAGAGAGAATCGGGTCCGTGACCCCCCAGGGCACCGCCAGGGTCGGGTCATTCCAGGCAACCCCGTGCTCATCCTGGCCGTCGTAGTAGTTGTCGACCAGATAGGTCAGCGTGGCAGCGGTCAGCGCGTAGAAGCCGTGTGCCACCCCGCTGGGGATCAACAGACCACATTCATGCTGTTCGCCCATCTCCACCACCGCACTGGCCCCATAGGTCGCCGACCCCTGCCGCAGGTCAGCCAGCCCGACCCGGATCTGGCCGCGGGCCACATACCAGTAATCGACCTGTTGAAAATGGTAATGCAGCCCGCGCAGCACCCCTGCCTGGCTGTCGCTGCGGTTGGTCTGTACGATCGTCCAGCTGCGTTCTGGAAACCAGTCTTTGCGGAATGTCTCCAAAAACCGCCCCCGTTCGTCGCTGAACGAACGCAGCACAACCAGTTTGACCCCCTGGATCCGGTCAAGTTCAACAATTTCTGTCATACACTTTCCTTGATGGGTTTTCGAGCTGCTTCAGCTGGGCCTGCAGCCGGTTGATCACCTGTTCGACGCTCTCTCGTTTCAAATGGTACGCCGCACGATTGGCGATCAGCACCGCCTGAATGTCCATAATTTTGCGGGTCTCTACCAACCCATTGGCCTGCAGCGTGCTGCCTGTCTCGACCAGGTCGACGATCAGGTGGGCCAGCCCGACCAAAGGGCCGAGCTCGACAGAGCCGTGCAAGGTGATGATTTCAGCGTTGACGCCGCGCGAGCGAAAGAAGTCTGCGGTCAGGTTGGGGTATTTGGTCGCGACACGCGGCTGGCTTTCGTACCGCAACGGGTTCTCCGGCCGATCCGCAGGAGCGGCCAGGGAGAGACGGCAGTAGCCAAAGGGCAACAGCAACGGCTCGTAGACCTGGCGCCGGCTCTCGCGCAGGGTGTCGAGCCCGCAGATCCCCAGGTCCGCAGCCCCGTACTCTACAAATGTCGGAACATCGCTCGGCTTGGCCATGATGTAGCGCAGAGTACCGGCAGCACTTTCCAAAATCAACTTGCGGCCGTTGTCGCTGCCCGGCAGCGGCAGCCCTGCGGCCGCAAACAGCTCCAGGGTCTGTTCGGCCAGCCGCCCTTTGGGCAGGGCCACCATCAACGGCGCACCGCCCCCAACGACCGGTGGCTCGGTGTGCGGCTTCATAGGAGCTCCTCCACAGGGGCTGGGGCTCGCTTCTCACTGGACAGAGGGGCAGCCAGCCAGGCCCGCAAGGCGTCCAATGGTTGTTCGCCGAGCGCAACAGGGGATTCGCCGGCACCCAGATCCTCCAGGAGAGGCTGGGCAGTGCTCCAGTCGAGCGCACCGCGCGCCCCTGCGGCGCGGGCCCGCACGGCCAGCCCTTCCCGGTCGCCCGGAACCAGATCCAACGCCACGACCCATCCTTGCTGGCGCAGCTGCTCGACCCCTTGCAGAGCCGCTGGCTGATTGCCCGCCGCCACCAGCAGGTCCAGCGCTGGCCGCTGCGGCGGCGGCGGGCCAGCCCCCAGGCGCCTGGCCAACAAGACCCGTTCGAGTCCCAGCGCCACGCCGACCGCAGGCAAAGAAGGGCCAAAGGTACCGACCAGGTCGTCGTACCGCCCCCCGCTGGCTATCCGAAAACCGACCCCAGGAGCCAGGACTTCAAAGGTCATGCCCGTGTAATAGCCGAGGTTGTGAATCTCGCTCAAATCCAGAGCCACCCGGTCGAGCAGACCGAACGCCGCCAGATCGCCGCAGATCGCCCGCAGGTTGCTGATGGCCGCCACCATCTTCTCGTTGAGCGCAAGCGCTTCCGCACGGCACAAAATGGCGTCGATCGCCCCCCCTCCCAGGTGGGGCACTTCCTGGACAGCCTGCCGCTGGCGCGGGGAGAGCTGCACCGCACGAAGAAAGGCCTCCAACGCCGGCGCACTGTTGCGGTCGACTGCCTGCGTCAACCCTTCCCGCGCCTCGGGCTCCAGCCGAAGATCCAGCAGCAGCCCTTCAAAATACTGCATCTGGCCCACAACCAGTTGGAACTGTTCGATCCCCGCTGCTTCCAGCGCCCGTGCCGTGAGCGCCAGCACCTCCGCATCCGCTGCCGGTGCCGTGCTGCCCAACAGCTCCACCCCTGCCTGCCAGAATTCGCGCTGCTGCCCCCCTCGCGACTCGACGTCGCGAAAGACGCTGCCGGCATAGCAGTACCGCTGCGGCAGCGGCGCGTCGTGCAGCCGCGTGCCGACCAGCCGCGCCACGGGAATGGTCATGTCCGCCCGCAAGGCCAGCATGCTGCCATCCCGATCCAAAAACCGACAGAGCTCCGACTGCAGCTCCCTGTTGCCCCGCGCCGAGAGGGTGTCGGCATACTCAAAGGTCGGGGTGACTACATCGCTGTAGCCCCACCGACGAAAAATCTCCAGAAACGTCGCTTCCAGGCGACGCCGCGCATACGCCTCGGCCCAAAAATAGTCGGCAACTCCCGCCGGAATCTGGCCTGCGCTCGACCTTGCCACCGGTTCGCCCTTCACCAAGTCTTCTCCATCCTCTGGCCGGCCACTGTTTTTGTTTAGAATGACACTATACCACAGCCCTTCCTGCGGGCCCAGAGCCACACGCTCACTGCCACACGCTCACCGTCACACGCTCACTGCCACACGCCGCCCTTGAAGGGGGAGCCGAAGAGGGCCGCACGTTGTTTGGCACTTCCCTTGCACGATTTTCGGGGAACGCGTACAATGATCGCAAAACGAAGGAGGCTGTGATGTGTGGGCGGTTTGCACTTTATTCGACGCACGAACAGCTGGCGGGGCTCTTCGAGCTGACCTCCCTGCCGGCGGGCGACGCGCCGCGCTACAACATCGCCCCCACACAGCCGATCGGACTCGTACGGGTCAACCCCCAGAGCCACAGACGCGAGTGGGCCTTTGCACTCTGGGGGCTGATTCCCTCCTGGAGCCAAACTCCAGCCCAGGGCGCCCGTCTGATCAACGCGCGCGCCGAGACACTGTCGGAAAAACCGGCATTTCGGGCAGGATTTCGACGGCGCCGTTGTCTGATCCCGGCCTCCGGCTTTTATGAATGGTTGAAAAGCGGCCAAGGCAAACAGCCCTATTACATCGCCCCAGCCGACGCCACACCGATGGCGTTCGCCGGTCTCTGGGAAAGCTGGCAGAGCCCCCAAGGGGACGTGGTGGAAAGCTGCACGATCGTCACGACGGCCGCTGCCCCGGCGGTAGCCCGTCTGCACGACCGGATGCCCCTGATTCTCTCTCCCGCCGACTACACAGCCTGGCTGGGCAGCGGCCAGGACGCGACCGCTGCCCAGTTGATCGAGCTTCATGCCCTGCTCCACTCCCCGAGCACACTTCCGCTGACCTTCTACCCGGTCAGCACCTACGTCAACAGCCCGCTGCACGAGGGCAGCGACTGCATCGCCGGGATCTCGACAGCGTAAACCAGCCCCGGCAGAAGAGGCCCGGGCGCTACCCGGGCACCGCCGACGAGAGATACGCGTAGGGAAGACAGCCCGCAGAGCGCACCAGATCTTCCCCGATCGAGCGATACCGCCCCATCTCGCTGACCCGGTGTGCGTCCGAATTCACTGCGACAAAAGAGCCCCCTTCCTCCCGATACCAGCGGAGCACCGTCAGGAGGCTGTCGTTCCAGCCAGGTTCGTGGGTGACAAAGCGCGTGTTGAGCTCCAAAATTCGTCCATGTTCGGCGACGGCGCGCACAGCATTCCGCACCGCCGGCTCGATCCGCTCGATCTGCGGCGGACCAAATCGCGCGGTGCCCGGCCAGAAAATCCGGTCGAAATGGGCGATGATCTGGCAGTCGATCTCTGCAGCAATCCGGGCGATCTGGTCAAAGTAGGCGGCGTAGACCGCATCGACCTCCTGTCCGTCGAAACAGCTCGAGTAGTGGATGTTGACGCCGTTCAACCAGTGCATCGAGCCGATCACCACGTCGAAGGGGTAGCGGGCCAGCAACGCCTCGACCTCGTCGCGGTGCTCGTGTGGGTTGCCCAACTCCAGACCGCTGAGCAGCTGCAGCCCCTGCCCGGCGTAGCGGCTTCTGCATTCGTCGAGTTCGGCAAAATAGTGGTCAAAATCGGGCCGCTGATGGGCCCCGCCCGGAACCCACTCGACATGGTCGGTCACTGCGATATGGCTCAGCCCCAGCTGGAGCGCGCGCGTGCACAGCTCGGCGATCGTGTGGTTCCCGTCCAGGCTGTGCGTGGAATGCATGTGCAAATCGTTGGCTATCATCGTTTTTTGAATTTCTCGCGGGTCAACCCTATTTTTATTATGTCAATCTATCAAGCGTTCGAAACCAACTCGAGACCAGCGGCAGGTACAGCCGGTCGTAGGGGACCCAGGGGTGACGGGCGGGGGGAATCTGAGCAAACAACGTCGAGGTGCGCTGGCCGGCGATCACTTCGCCCATCTCTCTGCCCAGATAGCTGGCGACTGCGACCCCATGGCCAGCATAGCCGCCCGCATAATGGACTCCTTGGACTCGCCCGGCATGGGGCATGCGGTCGACGGTGAGCCCCAGTTTGCCGTTCCAGGAATGGGTGATCGGGATCTCTGCCAGTTGCGGGAAGACTTCGACCATACGCCGCTGCATTTTGTCGGCGCTTTCGACCAGGTCGAGCGAGGTAGAGAGGTCATGGCGTCCGCCGAAGAGCATTCGGCCGTCGGGGGTCAGGCGAAAATAGTTAAGGAAGTGTTTGCTGTCAAAAAACATTCGCCCACGGGGGCTGAGGCTCCGCTGAAGTTCAATCGGCAGGGGCTGGGTGACGATGATATAGCTGCCGGCTGGAAAAATTTCTTGGCGGACGGCCTTGACCAGCGGCGTGGTGTAGCCGTTGGTGGCGATCAACACTTCGCGAGCCAGCAGTGACCCCTTGGTGGTGTTGAGGCGAAAGCCCAGCCGCATCCGAGCCAGCGAGCGCACACGCACCTCTTCGACCAGCTGTGCGCCGCGGCGTGCTGCGGCCTGGGCCAGCCCAAAGACGTAGCGGGCCGGCTGCAGGGCAGCACTGTTGGGGTCGACCAGGCCGCCGTAGTAGGCGTTGCTGCCGATTTCGGCCTGGAGCTGGGCACGGTCGACCACCCAGAGGTCGTCGTAGTTGAGCGTTGCCTGGAACCAGCGAGCCTCTTCGGCGAAGCGCTCGCAGTGCTGTGGTTTGCAGGCCAGGGTCACATGGCCAGAACGGACAAAGTCACAGGCGATCTCTTCTTCGGCCACGGTCTGTTCGACATGTGTGATCGCGGCCAGCGACCACTGCCAGAACGCCTGGCCGAGTTCCGCCCCGTAGCGACGGAAGAGCGTCCTCATCTCTTCTTTGAGCCCGGTCGTGGCCATGCCCCCATTGCGGCTGCTGGCCCCCCCTCCGATCGTTGCCTGTTCCAGAACAGCCACAGAGGCACCTGCCTTGCGCAGGGCGATCGCTGCGTTCAACCCCGTGTAGCCGCTGCCGACTACGGCGACATCCACCGTTTCGGGCAGGTCGCTGGCCGCCAGATTGGCAGGGGGGGGGTACGCTTCACTCCAAAATACAGTCGTCTTCATCGCAAGACTCGAAACAGCTTGGCGGCGAGAATCCATTTCCCCTAGACTCTACCCGATCCAGCCAAAAGTTTCAAATGCGACGCGCTGCATTCTTGTGCTACAGGGCTGCGTCTGCTCAGGCGGTCTCCTGGGCCTCGATCACGGCCAGTGTGGTCATGTTGAAGATATCGCGCACCTCAGCGCCGGTGGCCAACACCTGGATCGGCTTCTGCATGCCGACCAGGATCGGGCCAATGGCCTCGGCGCCCCCCAGCTCGCGCAGCAGTTTGTACGCGGTATTGGCGGCGCTGAGATCCGGGAAGACCAGCACATTGGCGTTTTGGACCCGGCTGAACGGATAGTGCCGCTGCATCAGCTCGGGCGAAACAGCCACATCGGCCTGCATCTCCCCGTCGATTTCGAGGTCAGGGCGCTGTCGGCGCACCAGCTCGGTGGCACGCTGCACCTTTTCTTGCTGGGGGTGCGGTGTGCTGCCAAAGTTGGAGAAGCTCAACATGGCGATCCGTGGGGTCACGCCAAAACGCTCGGCCAGGTCGGCGGCGTTGAGGGCGATCGCAGCCAGCTGTTCGGCGGTGGGATCGATCAAGACAGCGGCGTCGGTAAAAAAGAGCCTCCTGTCCTGGACCAGCATCAGATAGACGCCGCTGACCCAACGGCCTTCCTGCGCGCCGACACACTGCAGAGCCGGGCGCAACACATCGGGGTAGTTGTAGGCCAGCCCGGCGATGAAAGCGTCGGCGTCCCCGCATTCCACCATCATCGGCCCAAAGTACATCTTCTGCCGCATCAGCTCACGGGCCCGCGACAGGGTCATCCCGCGCCGTTGGCGTTTGGCGTAGAACTGTTCGGCGTACTCGGCCTGCTTGGGCGCAGCGATCGGGTCGATGATTTCCGGCTCCCAGTGGAGCCCGATCTCCTCCAGCTGCCGGTGGATCTCCTCGACATGGCCGAGCAGGATCGGGTGGGCAATCCCATGCACTTCTGCTTCGTGGGCAGCACGCAGGACCCGGGGCTCCCGCCCTTCGCCGTAGACCACCCGCTTTGGCGCTTTGCGGGCCTCGGTTTCGAGCAGATACATGGTCTGCGCCCCTTGCCCCTGCCGCGCAGCCAGCCTCTCCAGGTAGGCGTCCAGGTCAAGCGAACGGCGGGCAACACCGCTCTCCATGGCGGCTTTGGCCACAGCCGGGGCAATCCACATCATCACGCGCGGGTCCAACGGTTTGGGGATGATGTACTCGCGGCTGAAGTGCAGTTCGCTCAGCCCATACGCCCGTATCACACTGTCGGGAACATCCTCCTTGGCCAGGGCTGCCAGCGCCCTGGTGGCCGCCAGCTTCATCGCCATGTTGACCTTGCGCGCCCGCACATCCAGGGCCCCACGAAAGATGAAGGGGAAGCCCAGCACATTGTTGACCTGATTGGGATAGTCGCTGCGCCCTGTGCCAAAGATGGCATCCTTGCGCACAGCCTGCACCTCTTCGTAGGTGATCTCCGGGTCTGGGTTGGCCATGGCAAAGAGGATCGGGTCGCGCGCCATGCTGCGTACCATCTCACGGGTGACGCAGTTGGCGACCGAAAGTCCGACGAAGACATCCGCCCCCTCCAGGGCCTCGGCCAATGTGCGCGCAGCGGTCTCGCTCGCATAGGCCGCTTTGAACTCGTTCATGCCGACTGTACGCCCTTTGTAAATGACCCCCTTGCTGTCGCACAGGATCACATTTTCTGGCCGGACCCCCAGCGCCAGATAGAGATCGGCCGTCGCAATCGAC
>CAIOHJ010000019.1 GCA_903858085.1 uncultured Chloroflexota bacterium | reverse complement strand
TCTACGGTATCCTCTGCGTTGCCGCCATCCCGTTCCTGTCGCTGATCAAATTATATCCTGACCGGTTCGACTCCGGCAACTGACATCGGCAACACGCCGCTAAATTCATCCGCCCCGATGGGGCGTGCGTGCGTGCCTTCGCTCAATTCATCCGCCCCGATGGGGCGGGTCGTGCGTGCCCTCGCTCAATTCATCCGCCCCGATGGGGCGTGCGTGCGTGCCTTCGCTCAATTCATCCACCCCGATGGGGCGGGTCGTGCGTGCCTTCGCTCAAGTCATCCGCCCCGATGGGGCGGGGCGTGCGTGGCCCGTGCCCTCTCTAAATTCATCCACCCCGATGGGGCGTGCGTGCGTGCCCTCGCTCAATTCATCCACCCCGATGGGGCGGGTCGTGCGTGCCCTCGCTCAATTCATCCGCCCCGATGGGGCGGGTCCTGTTCCCGTGTCGTCCCGTAGGGACGATTGACCTTCGCCGTTGGACAGCCAGCAAGGCGCTGGCCAGGATCAAGGCGCCCCCAGCAAATTGCAGGGCTGTCAAACGCTCGTGCAGGAAGAGAATCGACCAGATCACGGTGAGCAACGTTTCCAGGGGGCCCAGCAGCGAAATCTGGGCCCCCCCGATGGTCCCGATCGCAGCAAAGTAGGTCAGGCGGGCAAGATAGGTGCAGACGATGGCCAGCGTGAAGACCACTCCCCACCCCCCTGGGGTGGGGGCGCTCCAAGGAGCCCCGCGCAGCCCCCACCAGAGCATCACAACGCCCGCCATCGTTGCAGTCACATAAAACGCCACCGTGCGTGAGTTGTAGCTGACCAGCAGCCACTGGGTCAGGGCAACCTGAAGCGAGAAGAGAAAAGTTGCCACCGCAGCCAGGCCCACACCAGTCCAGTTCACCTGCCCACCCGGCCCGACCAAGAGATACACGCCCGCCAGGGCCAGCCCCAGACGCACCAGATGGCGCTGGGTCAGCCGTTCCCCACGCAGGGCCAGCAGGCTGAGCACGATGGGCGGGCTCAACGACAGGATCATCGAAGCCAACGAGGCTTCCAACTGGCCCAGCGCCCCAAAAAAGAGCATCATTCCCAGCGCATTGACCCCCCCAACCAACATGGCGGCCGCCGCCCCGCGCAGCGGCAGCCGCAACTGCTGACGGTCGGTGATCGCCAGGGTCAACCCAAAAATCGGCACACTGATCCAGAGGCGGACCAGCAGCAGCATGGCCGTGTCAAATCCGTCAAGCAGGGCAAAACGGACCAGCGGCGGCGCAATGCTGAACAAAATGGTGGCAAAGATCGCCAGCCCCCACCCCACCTGCAAAAGTGACAGGCGATGCGCCCACTCACTGACGCGCGAACGGACCCCAACCTGTGTCAATGACATTCCTCTCCCCTGTCTTTGCGGGATGGACAGCGTCTGGCCGCACCCGGTACTGTCTGCGCGCTACTGGCCACGTGCGCCAGCAGCCAGCTCAGCGCCCAACTCGGCAACCCGTGCCAGCCCCTCCTCGCTGACCGCCGCCTTGACCAGCGCCGACCCGACGATCACACCGTCGGCAATCCGGGCAACGGCAGACGCCTGCTCGCCAGTCGCAATGCCAAACCCGACCGCCAGCGGCAGCTGCGTGTAGCGGCGCACCCGCGCGACAAATTCAGCCAGGTCAGGGGGCAGCTCGGCGCGCGCACCCGTGATCCCGGTCACACTGACCAGGTAGATGAACCCGGTGCAGTGAGAGGCCACAAACTGGATGCGCTCAAGGGTGCTGGTCGGCGCCAGCAGATAGACCGTCGCCAGCCCAGCGACACGGCAGGCAGCCTCCAGCTCTTCCGCTTCTTCCGGCGGCAGGTCAGGCACGATCAGCCCGTCGATCCCAGCCGCCACCGCATCGTCGACAAAGCGCTGCACCCCGTAGGCAAACAGCGGGTTGTAATAGGTCATGGCACAAAAAGGCTGTGTCATCCCCGCCGTGCGCAGCTCGCGCACCATGGCCAGACAGTCAACCACCGTCGTGCCCCGCATCAACGCCTCGTAGGTGGCAGTCTGGATCGTCGGCCCGTCGGCCAGCGGGTCGCTGTGCGGAATCCCAATCTCAAAGAGATCGGCGCCAGCATTCCCCAACACCTGGAGAATCTCCAACGTCTGGAGACGGTCGGGATACCCCATGGCGTGATAGGGCATAAACGCCGCCCGGTGTTCGGCGCGCGACCGGGCAAAAACAGCTTGAATCCGTTCGACCCCGGTCATAGGTTGCCCAGCTCCTTCATGATCGTGCCCAGGTCTTTGTCCCCGCGCCCGCTGAGGTTGATCAAAATGACTTCGTCCTTGCTCATCTGGGGAGCCAGCCGCACAAGATGGGCGACAGCATGGGCACTCTCCAGCGCAGGGATGATCCCTTCCAGCCGGCTGAGCAGTTTGACCCCCTCCAAGGCCTCGTCGTCGGTGGCATAGGTGTACTCGGTGCGGCCTTGGTCGCGCAGCCAGGCATGCTCTGGCCCCACACTGGCATAGTCGAGCCCGGCGCTGATGCTGTGGGTCAGCGCGATCTGACCGTCGGCGTCCTGCATCACATAGCTTTTGGTGCCTTGCAGCACCCCCAGCCGCCCCAGTCTGGGGTCGGCAAAGCGGGCCGCATGCTCCCCCCCTTCGATGCCACGACCGCCAGCCTCGACGCCGATCAGCCGCACGTTGGCGTACTCCAGAAACGGGTGAAAGATCCCAATCGCGTTGCTGCCGCCGCCCACACAGGCCACGATCGCATCGGGCAGCCGCCCCGGCCCTCCCTCCGGGTCGCACATCTGCCGCAGCGCCTCGCGGCCGATCACGCTCTGAAAATCGCGCACGATGGTGGGGTAGGGGTGCGGGCCCAGCGCGCTGCCGAGCAGATAGTGGGTGTGGCGCACATGGGTCACCCAGTCGCGAATGGCGTCGTTGATGGCATCTTTGAGCGTCTTGCTGCCCGATGTGACTCCCCGCACCTCGGTGCCGAGCAGACGCATGCGGTAGACGTTCGGCTCCTGGCGCGCCATGTCGACCGTCCCCATGTAGACGACACACTCGATGCCGAGCATCGCCGCCGCCGTGGCGGTCGCCACCCCATGCTGGCCAGCCCCGGTTTCCGCCACAATGCGGCTCTTGCGCATCTTGCGCTTCATCAGCAGCGCCTGGCCCAACGCGTTGTTGATCTTGTGCGCGCCGGTGTGGGCAAGGTCTTCGCGCTTGATGTAGATGCGTGGCCCGCCCAAATAGTCGGTCAGCCGCCGCGCATAGGTCACCGGCGTCGGTCGGCCGACGAAGGTGCGCAGCAGGTGGTCGAGCTCGGCCTGAAATTCAGGGTCGTGTCTGGATTTGAGATAGACCTCCTCCAGCTCATCCAGCGCCGGCATCAACGATTCCGGCACAAATTTACCGCCGTACGGGCCAAAATGACCCGATTCATCGGGCCAGGCGCTGTAAGGAAGCGGCGGGCTGACCTGCCCGGCCATTGGCTCGTTTTTCATCTATTCCCCCCATTCCATCGGCGTCGGCGGCGTGAACGAAGAGGTCACCTCCACCGGTCGCCCACTCTGCAGCGACTGGCGAATTGCAGCGCAGATTTCCACGACATGGGCCGCCTGTGCCCCGCTTGCCCGCTGGGGGCGCCCTGCGGCCATGGCGTCGGCAATTTCAGCGACCGACCGCCCCCAGTCAACGCCGTTGAACGGGGCCCGCAGAAAGGGCAGGGGGTCGTAGTGCTCGCCAAACCGCGCAAACTCGACCGCCGCGTCAAAATCCTGAAAACTGCCCAGATAGAGCGAACCCAGATCTCCGTGAAATTCCAGCCCCTTTTGCTTGCTGTGCCCCCCTACATAAAAATTGGTTGTCAACCGCACGACCGTGCCGTTCGCCAGTTCCACCGCTGCAACCACCCAGTCGGGGGTATCGATGTGGAAAGGCACCCCCTCCTGGGTCGTACGGTCAGGATGCAGAACTTTGCCGTAGGCGACCACCCGCCGTGCTGGCGCCAGAAACGTCGTCACCAAGGTGAGCGGGTAGACGCCAACGTCGAAGAGCGCACCGACCTCGTAAAACGGGCCCGGGTTGGGATGCCAGGACTCGATCCGTCCCCAGTTGACTTCGCAGTAGACCACCCGTACCTGCCCAAGCAGCCCCTGGCGGATCGCCTTCCAGGCGGTCTGTTGTGCCTCCCCCATGTAGGTGATCGGCGAACAGCTCAGCCGCAGCTGACGCTCTGCCGCCAGCTCGACCAGCCGACTCGCCTCTGGGTAGGTCATCGCCAGCGGCTTCTCGCTGTGGACATGTTTGCCAGCTTCCAGACACTGCGTGATCACGGCAGGATGTGCGTGGTGGATCGTCAGGTTGACGACCAGATCGACGGCCGGATCCGCCAACAGCTCCTCCAGCGTCGCATACGCTCGCCCCCCATATTGGGCGGTGAACGCCTGGGCACGCTCCAACAACACATCGGTGGCCCCCACCAGCGCCACCTGGGGATATGCCTGCAAAGTACGCGCATACGGGCCGGCAATGTTGCCACAGCCAGCGATCGCCACACGCAACGGTCTTGTCTCCATGGCTCTTCTCCATTCCCCTTGCCATTGATGGCAGTTGTTCTGAGGGCAGTGCCCCTGCCTGGACGCCCCAGGCCCACACCGCCGCTGCTCCAGTTCTCATTATGTACGCGGTTTCCACCGGGCGCGAATCTGCTGTGTCCTGACCAGCCGTCGGCGCAACCCCGCCTCGTCGCTGCTCTCCAGCAGCCGATGGAGCGCGCCGAGATCGGCCTGGAAACGCTCCAG
>CAIOHJ010000018.1 GCA_903858085.1 uncultured Chloroflexota bacterium | reverse complement strand
CGCCCAGGGGCGCACCTGGGATCTGGTCGGTGAAGTTCAGACAGTGGAGAGCTTTCGGCATCTGCGCCAGAATCTGGAAGCGATCGCCGCTGCCAGCTATCTCTGTGAATTGTTGGACAGCTTCACGAGGGCTGGCGAGGATGCGCATGCGATCTGGGATCTGGCGTTGGGGGTGCTGCGTTTGTTGGACGAAGCAGCGGTGGCGTCTGTGCCGCCGCCGGCGCTGTTGGCCTGGTTCACCCTTCGTCTGTTGGGATTGGCTGGTTTTCAGCCCCAGTTTTTTCATTGTCTGGGCTGTGGGCAGCCGCTGGCGGCTGGGGTCAACTACCTGGTTTTGTCGGAGGGCGGGGTGCTTTGTGCTCGGTGTGGTGTGCAGCGCAGCGACGGGGAGCTGCTCGACGTTGATACCCTCAAGGTTTTGCGTTTTTTGCAGAGCCGTCCTTGGGGGGCAGTGGCCCCGGTGGCTGTGCGGCCGCCTGTGCTGCGCCGGGTCGAGCAGGTGCTCAACCGGTATGTGATTCTTGTGTTGGAGCGGCAGCTGCGCTCCACACTGTTTTTGCGCCGCCTGGCCACCGTGCGGGATGCTGCCGTGCGGGATGCTGCCGTGCAGGATGCTGCCGTGCAGGATGCTGCCGTGCGGGATGCTGCCGTGCGGGATCTGCCTGTAGAGGAAAAGGGGGATGAAAATGCGCATTCGTGAATATCAGGAGTGGTTGGAGCAGTGGGATCGGGTGCGCGGCTGGGAACAGGTGACGTTGAGCCACACCTTGCTGCATGCCGTCGAGGAGCTGGGGGAAGTGAGCAAGATTGTGCAGATGGTGGAGGGGTACCGCAGCCCCAACCCGGCTGTGGCGGAGCAGTTGCGCGCCGAACTGGCGTTGGAGCTGAGTGATCTGCAGGTGATGCTCTTCAAAATTGCCTATCTGTGCGGGATCGACATGGAAGATGCGATGCGGCGTGGCCAGGCCAAAGCAGAGGCTCGTTTTCCGGACCCGGATGCCGGGCTGGCTGACCGCGCCGCGTACTGGGAGCGCTATCAGGCGTACCTGCGCCGGGCGGGGCTGGGCTGACTCTGGCGATCCGCCCTCAAAAACAGAACAAACGTGCGTTTTGGGGGTTGACATCGCACAAATGTTCGTGTTATGATTTGGGAAAAGTTTGGGAAACAGGCCTGTGGCTTGGGATAGGGGAGTGGGGAGAGGGCGCCATGCATTTCTTGAATCTTTCTGAACGGCAGCAGGGGATCCTGCGTTTTATTGTCGAATTCATGCATCTCCACCACTATGCGCCGACCATTCGGCAGATTGGGGAGACGGTGGCGATCAGCAGCACCTCGGTTGTGAAATACAACTTGAACAAGCTGCAGGAATACGGTTTGATCTTGCGCGAGCGGGACATCAGCCGTGGGCTGAGTGTCAACTGGGAGCAGCTGCAGCAGAGCGGCTATCCTTATGAGTTGAACGGTGAGTCGGTGCGGGGGCGTCAGCGAGAGGAGCGGCTGCCCGAAGCGGATGTGGAGCGTCTGCGGGTTCCTTTGTTGGGAAAAATTGCGGCGGGCACTCCGATTGCGGTCACCCCGAGTGAGGTGTACGATCCTGAGGGGTGGATTGAGCTGGCTGCAGGGATGGTTGCAGGGCCGGCAGACAAGCTCTTTGCGCTGCGGGTGCAGGGAGACTCGATGATTGATGCCAGCGTTTTGGACGGGGACATTGTAATTTTGCGTCACCAGGAGACTGCCTACGACGGCGACATGGTGGCAGCCTGGATCGAGGGCGATGAAGAGACGACGCTCAAATATTTTCACCGCGACGGGGCTTCTGTGCGGCTGGTGCCAGCCAATCCCAACCCAGTCTATCAGCCGATTGTGCGAGCTGCGGAGCAGGTGCGGATCAACGGCAAGGTGGTTTCTGTGATTCGGCTGTTGAGATAGCGCGTGGCGAGCGTGGGGCCCGATGAAGGCAGGGGCAACAAGGTGGAGGGGGGACCTGCCGTCTTGTTGCCTCTGCCTTCATCGGGAGGGGGCAGGACGTTCAGCTGTCGGACGCGCCGTCGAGGTAGTGGACGGCGTCGCCGACGGTGATGATGGTTTTGGCGTCTTCGTCGGTGATATCCCCGCCGAACTCTTCTTCAAAGGCCATGATCAACTCGACGAGATCGAGGCTGTCTGCCTCCAGATCGTCGCGAAAATTGGCTTCCATCGTGACAGCGTCTGTTTCGACGCCGAGTTGGTCAATAATAATGTCGCGGACCCGTTCAAAAGTGCTGTTATTGGCCATCAT
>CAIOHJ010000017.1 GCA_903858085.1 uncultured Chloroflexota bacterium | reverse complement strand
CTGGGGTTGACGATCTTTTTGGTGCTGGCCCTCGAATGCGTCAACACCGCCGTCGAAGCAGCCGTCGACCTGATCTCCCCCACCTACCACCCGCTGGCAGGGGTTGCCAAAGACGCCGCTGCCGGCGGGATGGTCTTTGCCGTGCTCGCCAGCCTCTGTGTGGCCAGCGCTATCTTCGGGCCACGGGTCTGGCAGCTGTTGGCGGCCTGAGAGGGCGGATGTCCTAAAAAAACGTACCTGCTCAGGCAGAGAAGTCTGCTGAGGCCTGCTGAAGCAGCGTTGACACGCCAGCACACACTCCCTCTGGCATCCAACGTATGTAGATGCGGCGATCCGCCTGTCGTGCAGCAACAAGGTGCACCGATGGCGGGGAAATGTAGAGAAAGACCCTCCCTTACGGTCGGGGCTCTGAGCGGTTCACCTGACGCAGCGACTCCCGCGTCGCCGCCAAAAAAAAACGGGCGAGAAAGCTGAATTCCGTCGCAAGTACTGGAATTGCTTGCTCGCCCGCCCCAGGGCAACCGCCCCCCTCCAATTAACCCGGAAACACCACCGAAATATTGAGCGGCGTTGTCTGCAGCAAAGGCGCAAATTTCCCCAGCTGGCGCAGCGCATCCAACGCACCGGCGTCGACGCCCGTCATGGCGGACAAGACCCCCCCATCCAGCCCCAATGCCACCAGATTGGCCATTTGGCCGTCATCCCAACGAATCAACGGCAGCGGAGCGCCGTTCAAAGTCACGGCCAGCCCTTCCGGTGTGGTCTGAACATTGACCGACTGAATCCCCAGTTCGGCAACCTGTGCCATCTGGTCGGCGTTCAGGTTCAACCCGGCCAGGGCGTCTGGGGGCAAAAAGTTGGCAATCATGCCCAACCCCTCCAGCGTGCCGACCCCGGTTGCCTCATAGCGAATCGTCAACGGGCCCAAAGCCCCCAACAACCCGGTCACAAAGGGAGGCACCCCAAGTTCCCCAAGCACAGCCACGGAGGCTTCCTGCGCCTTCTGGACCAACGCCGCACGGTCTGCCGCAGGAGCCACCAGTTCCAGATTCTCCCCAGCACCAGGGAACGTCATGGCAATCCCCAGGCTCATGTTGCTCAACAACGGCAGCACTTTGGCCAGGCTATCGGCGTTGTCAATTCCCGCGATCCCCAACACCGCACCCAGCGACTCGATGGACGCAGCATCCCAGTCCAGGCTCAACATCGGCTGGCCGTCTGCATAGAGGTCGATACCCGTTGGCGCCAGATTGACAAAGGCACTGTCGATCCCAGCAGCCTGTACCGCGGCGATTTGTGCCGGTGTGCGCGCCAGGGCACTCAAGTCGACCCCAAGTGCGCTCAGGTCCAGCCCATCCAGCGAAATCTGCCCCTGCTCGTCGTAGCCAAGCACGACAGCCGGAAGATCGACCACCACGTCGCCGGCTGCGGCCGACGCGGCCAGTTCGCCCTGCCCAGGCCGTGACATACAGCCGGCGAGTGCAGCAGACAACACCCACAGCATCGAAAAGATGAATGCCAGCCGTTTGTTCTGCATGAGGAAACCTCCTTGTTGCAATTGCGTTTCGGTTTCAAATATGTTCTGTCCCCCGCTCTGGGCGGCGTGGAGAAGCAAGCCGGCAGCAGCCAGCCCACACCCAGACCATTCTAGCACACAGCAACAGTTTGTACAACAGCCCCCTCTTCCTGGTTGCAAGGTCCCCTTGGCTACGGTACACTGTGTAGCCAAGAACAATCCATCAAATTCTGCGTGCCCCCTGCACCCACAGGACTGGATGCCACAGGAGACAAACATGCGCTATTTTATCGGGATCGATTCTTCGACAACTGCCACCAAAGCGCTCCTGATCGACGAGCAGGGCACGGTTGTGGCAGTGGCAGCAACCGAATATGATTTTTCTACCCCACAGCCGCTGTGGAGTGAACAGGATCCAGATCTTTGGTGGCACGGCACTGTCCAGAGTATCCGACAGCTGCTGGCCCACTCTGCAATCGCCCCCCAGGCCGTGGCCGGGATCGGGTTGACCGGACAGATGCATGGTTTGGTGCTCCTCGACGCTGACGGCAGCGTGCTGCGTCCGGCCATTCTCTGGAACGACCAGCGCACCGGCGCCGAGTGCGACGAAATCCGCCGACGGCTGAGCAAAGAACGGCTGGTGGCGATCTCCGGCAACGACGCCTTGACCGGTTTCACCGCCCCGAAAATTCTCTGGGTTCAACAACATGAGCCAGAGATCTGGCAACGAACCCGCCATCTTTTGTTGCCCAAAGATTATGTGCGCTTTAAGTTGACGGGGGGACATGCCTGTGATGTCGCCGACGGCGCTGGAATGCTGTTGTTCGACCTCAAGGCACGCACCTGGTCCGCCGAGCTGCTGGCAGCGCTGGAGATCCCAGAGTCTCTGCTGCCAGAGACCTACGAAGGGCCCGCAGTGACCGGCCAGCTGTCAGCCGCT
>CAIOHJ010000016.1 GCA_903858085.1 uncultured Chloroflexota bacterium | reverse complement strand
CCCCGATGGGGCGGGCGAAAGAAAACCAGCGGTTGACGGAAGAATTGGCGGCGACGCGGGAGGCGCTGCGTCAGGTGAAACGCTCAGAGCCCCGACCGTAAGGGAGGGTCTTTCTCTTTCTTGCATTTCTCCGCAATCGGTGCACCTTGTTGCTGCACGACAGGCGGATCGCCGCCCCTACGAAGTGTGCGCTGGCGTGTAGAAGAACCCTCCCGTACAGTCAGGGCCCTGGGCAGGCTTTTGAAGTGAGAACGTCGAAGAACCCTCCCTGACGGTCGGGGCTCTGAGCTGGGAGTTGAGCCATTCGGCGCAGGAGTCGTTCAGGGTCTCCCCGGCATTGGCCTGGTTTGTTTAGCGCCCCGATGGGGCGGGGCGTGCGTGCCCTCCCCTAAATTCATCCGCCCCGATGGGGCGGCTCCTGCCCTCTCTCAACACTCTTTCCGCAAAACTTTGAACCGCACTCTTCAAAACGGGGAGGGGGGTCTTTTTTTGGACAAATGGTACAAGGTATTTTACCATTTTGAAAACTATCGGTCTATGGGGAGAGAAAAGGGAGAACACTGTATGGCTCGTGTGAACTCGTCGGGTTGGCAGCCTGCGGCGGAGGGGGTGGACCCGCGGCGCGTTCCACAGCGGTTGTTGTTTACGGGGATGTCGATGCCGGCGATTGGGCTGGGCACCTTTGGGTCAGACAGTGTCTCGGGGGAAGCGGTGGCTGCAGCAGTTGGGGGCGCGGCGGCGGTCGGTTATCGTCACTTTGACTGTGCCGCCGTCTATGGCAACGAGCATCTGATCGGGCCGGTGTTGCAGCAGGTGATGGCAGGGGGGGTACGGCGTGAGGAGCTGTGGATTACCTCCAAGCTGTGGAACGACAGACATGCTGAGGCGGAGGTCATTCCAGCCTTTTTGCAGTCGCTGCGTGCTTTGCAGATGGAGTATCTGGATCTGTACCTGGTCCACTGGCCGTTTCCCAACCATCACGCGCCGGGGGTCGACGTTTCTTCGCGCGATCTGCACGCCCGACCTTACAGCCATCTCCGTTTTATGCAAACCTGGCGCCAGCTGGAAAAGCTGGTCGACCAGGGGTTGGTGCGCCACATCGGCACCTCCAACATGACGATTCCCAAGCTGGAGTTGCTGCTGCAGGAGGCACGTATCCAGCCGGCGGCCAATGAAATGGAGCTGCACCCCCATTTTCAGCAGCCCGAGCTCTTCGACTATGTGCGCCGCCACGGGATCGAGCCCATCGGCTACAGCCCGATCGGTTCGCCGGCCCGGCCCGACCGAGACCGTACGCCTGAAGATTCGGTCGATATCGAAGACCCGGTGGTGGTGGAGATTGCTCGCAGACACGGGGTGCATCCGGCAGTCATCTGTGTCAAGTGGGCTGTGCAGCGTGGGCAGACGCCGATCCCCTTTTCGACCAACCGGCGCAACTACCTGGCCAATCTACAAGCTGTTCTGTCCGACCCGCTCTCTGCGGCGGAGATGCAGGCGATCGCGGCCCTGGACCGCAACTGTCGGCTGATCAAGGGGCAAGTGTTTTTGTGGAAAGCGGGCCAGGACTGGCGCGATCTCTGGGATGAAGCGGGCGTCATTGTTCAATCGTGACCGTCTTGTAGGGTATTGGGTGGATCTATGAAGAGGGAGCAAACGATGAAAATGCGCGGTGTGTTGTTGCCTGGCGGCCGCAAGGTAGAGTTCAAAGAATTTGCCGTGCCCGAGCCTGGGCATGGCCAGGTGCTGGTCAAGATGAAGGCGTCGTCGATCTGCGGCAGCGACATTCGCGCCATCTACCGCGAGCATCTGGGGCATGGGCCGGAGGGCTACCAGAATGTGATCGCCGGCCACGAGCCGTGTGGGCAGATAGTGGCGACGGGTCCTGGCTGCAAACGGTTCAAGGAGGGGGATCGGGTGATCCTCTACCACATCAGCGGCTGTGGTGTGTGCCATGACTGTCGAGAGGGCTACATGATTTCGTGCACCTCTGACCGGCGGGCTGCGTATGGGTGGCAGCGGGATGGCGGCCATGCGGACTATCTGGTGGCTGAAGAGGAGACCTGCATTGCGCTGCCGGATGCTTTGAGTTACGTGGACGGCGCTTTGGTCGCCTGTGGCTTTGGCACCGTCTATGAAGCGCTCAACCGGGTAGGGGTTTCGGGACAGGATCGTCTGCTGGTCACCGGCATGGGGCCGGTCGGGATGGCGGCAGGGTTGATCGCCAAGAAGATGGGGGCGACCGCGGTGATCGGGGTGGACATCGCCGACAGCCGGCTCGAATTTAGCCGGCAGGTAGGGGCGATCGACCATGCTGTGTCGGCGGGGGCTGCCGATGCCCTCGAGCAAATCAAAGCGTTGAGTGCAGGGGTGGGCTGTGAGGTGGCGATCGACTGTTCGGGCTCTCCGCAGGGGCGTCTGCTGGCTTTGCAGGGCACCCGGCGGTGGGGGCGCTGTGCGATGGTCGGAGAGGGCAATCGGGTTGACTTCGATGTGAGCCAGACCATCATCCACAACCAGATCACGATCTACGGCTCCTGGGTGACCAGCCTGGGGCACATGGAGGATCTGGTTGAAAAGCTGGTTGCCTGGGATCTCAAGCCAGAGATCATTGTCTCGCATCGGTTTGGGCTTGACCAGGCTGAGGAAGCGTATCGGGTGGCAGATGGCGGGTTGAGCGGAAAGGTCTGTATCGTGATGGAGTGAGTGTGCTGGCTGCATCCGGCGTGCGCGTCATCGATCCGTGCGGGGAAAATACTTTCTGCCCTCCTTGTCTTGGCTGGCAAGTTGACAGGGATGCTACGATCGAGTAGAGTGAAGGCGATACGGACGTAAAAGTTGGAAGACACCGGTTCGGTTTTTCTGTCTGGCAAGCGCTGCAGGGGAAGGACGATGTTGGTGTCTCTGGATCAAGTCGTCAACTCCAACAAGGAGTTGGTCAATACATTCTATTCAAAGGAGAATCTCCCATGAAGAACTACCGTATTGTGATGGTGCTGGGCCTGCTGCTGATCGGGTCTCTGGTCAGCGCATGCGTGGCAGCACCGGCAGCGGCGCCGGCAGCTGAGGAGGCTGCTGCGACCGAGGCAGCGCCGGCGGAAGAGGCAGCGGCGGAGAAGCCGTACATTCCGGTCATCTCCAAGGGCTTCCAGCACCAGTTCTGGCAGGCGGTGAAGTTGGGTTCTGACCAGGCTGCTGCCGACTACAACGTCGACATCACCTTTGAGGGCCCGGCCACCGAGTCTGAGGTGGACAAGCAGATCGAGATGTTGGAGGCAGCACTGGCGAAGAACCCGGCTGCCATCTGTTTTGCTGCCCTGGACACGCAGGCTGCCATTCCGCTGCTGGAGGAGGCCAATTCGCGTGGCATTCCGGTGGTCGGCTTTGACTCTGGTGTAGACAGCGACATTCCGGTTGCCACAGCGGCGACGGACAACCTGGCGGCTGCTGCGCTGGCTGCCGACAAGATGGCGGAGCTGATCGGCGGTGCTGGGCAGATTGCAGTGTTGGTGCACGACCAGACCAGCCGCACGGGGATCGACCGTCGCGACGGCTTCACCAACCGCATTGCCGAGGCGTACCCTGACATCGAGATCGTCAACGTTGACTACGGCGCGGGCGACCACCTGAAGTCCACCGATCTGGCCAAGGCGGTCATTCAGGCCAATCCAGAGCTGAAGGGCTACTTTGGGGCCAACGAAGGGTCGGCGATCGGCGTGTTGAATGCCGTGACGGAGCTGGGCAAAGTGGGGGAGATCGTTGTCATCGGCTATGACTCTGGCCAGCAGCAGATGGACGCCGTACGTTCGGGGGCGATGGCGGGTGCCATCACGCAGAACCCGATCGGCATCGGCTACAAATGTGTCGAGGCGGCGGTCAAGGCCATCAACGGCGAAGAAGTTGAAAAGGTGATCGATACTGGGTTCTTCTGGTACGATGCCAGCAACATGGACTCGGAAGAGATTGCAGCGCTGCTCTACCAGTAAGCGTGTGTAGCGGGTGAAGTTGGCGGCCAGGAAGGGGGACTCCCTCTTCCTGGCCGTTTGGCAGGAAGGGGGCAACGCATGGGGGATCTTTTGCTCAAGATGGCGGGGATTGAAAAGTCTTTCCCCGGCGTGCATGCCTTGAGCCAGGCGCAATTTGAGTTGCGTGCTGGCGAGGTGCACGCCTTGGTGGGGGAGAACGGGGCTGGCAAGTCGACGTTGATGAAGATCCTGTCTGGGATTTATTCGAAAGATGCCGGTTCGGTTCGCTATCAGGGCAAGGAAGTGGAGATCAGCTCCCCCCGTGCGGCGCAGCATCTTGGGATCAGCATGATCCATCAAGAGTTGAACTTGATGAACCATTTGACGTTGGCGCAGAACGTCTTTGTGGGGCGTGAGCCGCGGCAGCCGCTGCGTTTTATGTTGGACGAGGCCAAGATCAACGCGCAGACCCAGGCCTTGTTTGATTCGATGCATCTGCGTCTTGACCCGCGCACGCTGGCTGCGGAGTTGACGGTGGCCAAACAACAGATGGTGGAGATCGCCAAGGCGCTTTCGTTCAACTCTCAGGTGTTGATCATGGACGAGCCTACAGCGGCGTTGACCGAGTCAGAGATCGACGAACTTTTTCGGATCATTCGTCAGCTGCGCAGCAAAGGGGTGGGGATCGTCTACATTTCGCACCGGTTGGAAGAGCTCAAGCAGATTTCTGACCGGATCACGGTGATGCGGGATGGGCACTATGTGGATACGGTGGATGCGAAAGCGGTGACCATCGACCAGATCATCGGCATGATGGTGGGGCGTGCCATCTACGAATCGTCGCCCGAGGTTCCTGAGCAGCCGGAGCAGGCTGTGGTGCTGGCGGTGCGCGGGTTGAACCGGGGCACGGCGATCCGGGATGTCAGCTTTGTGTTGAAAAAAGGGGAAATTTTGGGATTTGCCGGTCTGATGGGGGCAGGGCGCACCGAAGTGGCGCGTGCGATCTTTGGGGCGGATCCGATCGATTCCGGCGAAATTTTTGTAAAAGGGATCCGGACTGCGATCCAGAGCCCGCGCGATGCGGTGCGGCATGGGATCGGGTATCTTTCGGAAGATCGCAAGCGGTATGGCCTGGCGGTGGGGCTGAGTGTTGAGGCCAACATTGCGCTGGCCTCGTTTGAGCAATTTGTGGGGTCGTTGGGGGTTGTCGACGACAGCAAGGTGCGTTCGATTGCCAGCCGCTATGTCGACCTGTTGTCGATCAAGACCCCAGGGATCCAGCAGTTGGTGCGCAACCTTTCTGGCGGCAACCAGCAGAAGGTGGTCATTGGCAAGTGGCTGACTGCGGACACGGAAATTTTAATCTTCGACGAGCCCACGCGCGGCATCGATGTCGGTGCCAAAAGTGAAATTTACCGTCTGCTCAACGAACTGGCGCATGCTGGCAAATCCATCCTCATGATCTCCTCTGAGCTGCCGGAGATCCTGCGCATGAGCCATCGGATTGTGGTGATGTGCGAGGGGCGGATCACCGGTGAACTGTCTGCTGCGGAAGCAACACAGGAAAAGATCATGCGGCTGGCCACTCAGCGCAGCGGGATGGTGGCCGCGACAGAAAATTCTTTTGCCGCCAAGGCAGAGGTTCGTTAGGGAGAAGCAGAATGGCTACAGCAGAAAAAGTCTTCAGTGCCCCTCGGCAGCCGATTTTGCGCTCTAATGCAGCGCAGAAGTTGTTGGCCTTTGCTGCCCTGATTGTCATCTTTGCCGTCTTTTCGTTTTTGAGTCCGTTTTTTGCGACCCCCGAGAACATTGTCGGAATTTTGCTGGCGACGGCGGTCAATGGGGTCCTGGCATTGGGGGTGACCTTTGTCATTGTCACAGCTGGCATCGATCTGTCGGTAGGGACGGTGATGACGCTGTCGGCGGTGATGACAGGGTTGACGGTCTCTCTGGCGGGCTGGCCGGTGCCGTTGGGGATTTTGATTGGGGTGCTGACCGGCAGTGTGGCGGGGTTGATCAACGGGCTGATCATCTCGCGCATGCGGGTGCCGCCCTTTATTGCCACGCTGGGCATGATGATGGTGGCGCGTGGGCTGGCGCTGGTGTTGTCGACGCTGGAGACCGGCACGATCAAACCGATCTACTTCAACGATGTGCCGGTCTTTCGCCAGCTGATGATGGGGTCGATTTTGTCGCCGCTGCTTGCGCCGGTGGCTCCTGATTTCAACCTGCCCAATGCGGTTTTGATCCTGTTTGTGGCCGCGCTGGTCGCGGCGTTTGTCCTGGCCAAGACAGTGTTGGGGCGGTACACGGTTGCCATCGGGAGCAACGAAGAGGCCACCCGGCTTTCGGGGGTGGGGGTAGCCGGCTGGAAGACGGCGGTCTATGCATTGGGGGGCACCTTCAGCGGGCTGGCCGGGGTGATGATTGCTTCTCGTCTCAACTCAGCCCAGCCAGCGCTGGGGGTCGGGTACGAGCTGGATGCGATCGCAGCGGTGGTGATCGGGGGCACGTCGCTGAGCGGGGGGCAGGGGACCATCTTGGGGACGATCATCGGCGCGTTTATCATCAGCACCTTGACCAACGGCCTGCGCATCATGAACGTGCCGCAAGAGTGGCAGTTTGTGGTGACGGGGTTGATCGTGATTCTGGCGGTCTATCTGGACATCTTGCGCCGTCGGCGCATGTGAAGGCGCAAAAATGGCGGCAGCTGAAGCTGCCGCCATTTTTTTTACACTGTTTTTTTACACCGTTTTTGGTTATACCATTTGGGGAAGGGATGCTGCTGCCTGAAGTGCGGCTCCTTGTGTGTCAGCCTGCCAGGGTGTAAGCGGGGGCTGCAGCGCCGTTGGGATGGAGCTGTTGGAGAGGCATCCAGAAGACCTTGAGCCGGATGGCCGTCTTCAGCGTGCCCTCTACTTCGACGTCGATAAAACTAGGGGTCATCATAATTTCGCGTTCCTCGGCTTCGAGGAAGGTGCGGGCCAGGGTCAACGCCTTGATTGCCTGGTTGAGTGCGCCGGCGCCAATGGCCTGCACCTCGGCTGTTCCATGTTCCCGCATCATTCCGGCGATTGCGCCTGCTACGGCGCGTGTAGGAGAAGCTGTTGATACTCTGATGAGTGCTGCCACGATGCAATCCTACCTGTCTTGTGTAGTTTAGCTGCCTATGTAGTTTAGCCGCCTGCGCCTGCCATTGCCCCGACCCCGACGGCTACGATTCCAAACAACCCTACCAACCCCACCACCAACGCAATCCAAAAGAGTGCAGAGAAGGAGCCGTTCGATTCATCCTTGTCCATTTTGTCCATCTTTCGGTGTTGTCTGCTGTGTAGACTGTTTTTTTGTGTTTGTCGCTGAACTAATTCATTTTGAAAAATCAGACAACCAATATTGTTTGATCTTGCATCTATTGTAGTTCACAAAAATCACAAAAAAATCACAAAAAATGACAAAAAAATCACAATATTGTCACAATTGGGAGTTGGAGGGGAGGATCGGGGGATCCTCTGGGGCTGTCAGGAGGGGTCGGCGTTTGGGGGAGCGGTCAGCAGGTACCCGACACCCGAACGTGTCTGGATGAAGGGTTGGGGAGAGTCTGGGCTTTCCAATTTCTGGCGCAGGCGATAGATGGTCTGGCGGATGGCGCGTTCGCCGTCGCCGGATTGGCTGCCCCAGAGGCTCTCTTCCAAGGCGGCGATGGTGACCACGTAGCCCAGATTCCGGGCCAGCGTGTCCAGCAGCCGGTATTCGGTCTGGGTGAGAACGATCTCTTTTCCATCCAACAGGACCTGCTGGCGGATGCGGTCGAGGGTGAGCCTGCCGATCTGTTGGATCGATTCTTGGATGATTTGGGTTTTGAAAGAAGCCCTGCGCAGCTGTGCGCGCACGCGGGCCAGCAGTTCGGCAACCCCGAACGGTTTGGTGATGTAATCGTCAGCTCCCCAGTCGAGGCCGCGTACCCGGTCGCGTTCGTCGGTGCGGGCGGTCAGCATGAGGATCGGGGCATCGGTGAACTTGCGCAGCTGTCGGCAGACCTCGAACCCATTGAGGTCGGGCAGCATGATGTCGAGCAGCACCAGGTCCGGGGGAAACTGGGCGGCCAGGGTCAGGGCGCTGTTGCCATTTTCGGCGGTGACGACTGTGTAGCCGCGCAGGTTCAGGTTGAGTTCGATGAGCTGCCGGTAGTGCAGCTCATCGTCGACTACCAGGATGGTGGCGGTGTCGGGCTGGGGTGCTTCGTGGCTGGATTTGGGCATGGCAGTGGGTCTCCTAGGGAGTTGGCAGGGTGGGGAGCGGCGCGCTGCGTGGCAATTGCACGGTAAAGGTGGTGCCGCTGTCCCCAGGGAACTCTTTGGCTGTTCGGCTGACGAGGGTGATTGTACCATGATGGGCGTGCACGATCTCCCGGCAGATCGTCAGCCCGAGTCCGATTCCGTTGTGGCTGCGCTGTTCTGGGTGGTGAACCTGGGTGTAGCGTTCGAAGATCTGTTCGAAGTTCTGCTCGGCGATGCCGATGCCCTGATCGATCACCTGGAGGAAGACAAACGCTTCCTCGGCCCAGGCGCGCAGCTGGATCTGGCTGTAGTCGGGTGAAAATTTGATGGCGTTGGTGAGCAGGTTGTGGAGAACCTGTTGGATGCGGGGTCTGTCGGCCTGGAGGGTCAGCGGTGGGTCGATGAGCTGCAGATGGAGGGTGAACGGGGGGAGCACGCCCAGATCGATCTGGGTCTGGGTCTGTTCGACGAGTTCGGTCAGCAGCCGGGCCAGATCGATCTCGCTGTAGGTGAGGCGCAGGGCGCTGCTCTGCAGCTGTGAGAGATCGAGCAGGGTTTCGATCAGCTGGCCCAGCCGGTCGATTTCGTTGCTGAGCTGGCGCAGGACAAAGGATTGGGCCTCTGGGGGGACGGTGATGTCTTCGGCGAGCAGGGTGGTGATTCCGGTCTTGAGCACCCCGAGGGGGGTGCGCAGGTCGTGTGAAACATTGCCAAGCCATTCGTTGCGCAGCCGGTTCATCTCTTGCAGCGCTTCTCGCTGGGCGCGCTCCTGTTCGAGCTGTTTGCGCGCGGCAATGTTGCTGATGACGCCAAAACAGTAAATTTGGGTGCTGCTGACCTGCTCGCAGCGGGCATCGGTTTGCACCCAGAGGGGTTGTCCGTCTGGTTGGAGCAGGCGATATTCGATTTGGCTGTCCTGGCCTGCCATCAAGCTTTCGAGATGATGTTGAATCAGCTCCTGGTCTTCGCTGGCCACACAGCGCTGGCGCCAGGCTGCGGAGAGATAGGGGGGCTGTCCATGTTCTGCGTTCACAAACCAGGCCAGATTGGGGGACATGTAGTCGACGACAACCGTCTGTGTGGTGGGGTTGAGGGTCAACGCGTAGACGGTATCGCGGATGGAGGTCACGACACGTCGGAACCGTTTTTCGCTCTGGGCCAGCTCGTGGGTGCGGCGTTGTACGCGGCTGTCCAGCTCGACGTTGAGCCTTTCCAGATCCTGTTGGGTGTTGCGGCGCAGCTCGATCTCCTGCTGCAGTTCCTGGTTGGTGAGGGCCAGTCTTTGTGTGCGTTCTTTGACCTGATCGTCCAGATTGTGGAGCAGCCGGCGTTGGGTGGTGACCAGCGAGTTGAACGACTGGGTGATGGTACCGATTTCGTTGTTCTGGTTGACAGGTACTTGGACGCTCAGGTCGCCTGCTTCTGTGCGGCGGATGGCTTTGAGCAGTTGGCTGAGTGGCTGCATGAAGCCGACGCGCAGGAAGAGTGGGATGGCACCGACCGCAGCGCAGATGACGAGAAAGGCGAGTTCGGCGAGTGGGTAGAGGATGGCGTGGGTCATCTGGCGCAGCGGCAGCTGATAGTTTTCGATCAAAGAGCCTGATGTGGTGAGTGGGTGTGTCTGCAGATCTGGCCAGTGAACATATTGAGGCTCGTTTTGCAGCTGGCCATCGTAGATCCCGCTCCACCAGTGCCAGTGCCAGGTCAACAACAAGGAGGGGTGGATCTGTATCGGTGGCACCGCCAGGTGCTCGATGACCACATCGCCCTCTGCGCTCAGAAGGGCTCGGAAGGCGAGCTGGCCTGCCTGCCTGGCTGCTGTGTTTTCGGGGTAGATCCAGCGTATTTCGACCTGGCGGGGATTGGCTGCAACAGCCATCTGGTATTGCTGGACCTGGATGATCTCGGCCGAATCGGGGATGGACTGGTAGGCGACAAAGAGTGCTGGGGTGGTGCCGTAGCTGTATGCGAACTGGTTCAACGGCTGTGGGGCTCCGAAGGTGAGAAAACCGGCAGGATGGCTGTAAAGGGTTGACCAGGATCGTCCAAAAAATTTGAAGACAAAGGGCAGGTCGATCTTGGCCATTCCCAGGTCAGCGGCATCTGGGGCAAAGAGGGGTGCCGGAGGGGGGGCGGGGGAGACGGGGTGCACCTGGACGAGGTAGGAGCCATCCTGCTGCGGTTGAAACGCAATGCGTTGGGGGGGGGGGTCGATGATGTTGTCGTGCTGGGCGTTGGTCAGTGCTTTGACGGTGGTGATTCCGGTCGTGTTGAGCAACAGGACAATCAGGACGACGATGATGCTGGTGACCTGGAGCACCAGCGACGCGTTGGCGAGGTAGTAGTTGACATAGACCAAGGAGAGGGAGATCAGCGCCATCAGCGACAGCAGCGAGGCCCAATAGCCGAGCGTATGGCCAGAGATCTGCAGCGGGCGTTGGAGCAGGAGGGCCAGCGCCAGCAGCAGGGGAAAGAGGGCGATCAGCACAAAGGAGCGTACAGCCCGGGCATCTCGGCTGCCGGCTGGCGCAAAAAAGCGCAGGTACCAGGGGGTTCTGGGCGCATCGGGGGCGACCAGCCTTTCGCGCTGTCGGATCAGCACGGCCAGGATCCAGACTGCGATGAGCACCCCTGTCAGATTGACCAGCTGAAAGGGTTCGCCGGGTTCTTCGGTGGCTCTGATCAGGCTGGGGAATGCCGGCAAGATTCCGTTGGTGAACTGGGCCAGTGTGAAGAGTGCATAGGTGCTCTGTGCGAGGGCCAGGCCTGCCACCAGCCAGGCGGCGATTTTTTCCTCGCGCGCCCAGGTTTTGGGGAGAGCAGGAAAGTGATAGGCAAATTTGACGATAAAAAAAAGGAGCCAGTGTGCTGTGCTGTGATTGAGCAGCATGGCGACAAAGCGGTCTGTCGAGAAGAGACTGAAGTAGAGAAAGAGGGAGCCCAGACAGAAGATGTAGGAGAGCAGGAGCAGGGAGAGGTAGCGTGCGCCCCGCTGTGCGTCCTGTGGGTGTTGCGCGATCTGCCAGTAGAGTGTGAGGAAAAAGAGGAGGATCGCCAGGATCAGCTGGCTGAAAAATTCGAGAGACCGTGTTGTAAGGAGCAGCCAGTGTGGTTCCATGGTGTTTGAGAGAGGGCAGATCTGTCGCTGGGGCGGGCAGGGTCCCCCCGGGGGCCCTGCCCGCCCCAGCCAGGCTTATCCGTAGAGGGGGCCGAAATTGGTGCAGGCCCGGAAATCGGCGCCCATCGGCTCGTTGGCGCCGAAGAGGGTCCAGGCGCTGGGGCGGAAGAGGGTTGCCTCGTCCAGGTTGTGCATATAGACTGGGATGCGCAGCATACTGCACAGGCTTACGACATCGGCGCCGAAGTGGCCGTAGCCGATGGCGCCGTGGTTGGCGCCCCAGTTGTTCATCACGGTATAGACATCGCGGAAGGGGCCGCTGCCTGTGGTCCGTGGGACAAACCAGGTGGTGGGCCAGGTGGGGTTGGTGCGCTCGTCGAGGATTGTGTGGACCGAGTCGGGCAGGTCGACAGTCCAGCCTTCGGCGATCTGCATGGCCGGGCCCAGTCCTTGGGCCAGGTTGATTCGGATCATGGTGACCGGCATATTGCCGCGTGTGCGGAAGCGGGTGGACCAGCCGCCCCCGCGGAAGTAGCCGAGGTCGCTGGCGTGCCAGGTGGTGGCCTGGAGGCAGGCCTGGGCCTCTTCCGGGGTAATTTCCCAGCTGGGTTTCATGGCGGGGCTGCCGTTGCGCTGTTGCTGGCCGGTGCCGTCGAGGGCGGCGGGGCCGGAGTTGATCAGGTGCAGGAGGCCGCCGGCAGCGGTGCCTTGGAGCTCGTAGCCGGTCACGCGTTGGACCGACTCTGCGCTCCAGTAGGTGCGGACATCGGCGAAGATGGCTGCGGCATGGGTGAGCAGGTGGATGAAGAGCATGGAGATGCCGTTGAGCGCGTCGTTTTCGGTGGCCACGATGTAGGGGGGGCGGATCCCGTTCCAGTCGAACGAAGAGGTCAGGATGGCCTCCAGAAAATCGCCGTTGGGCAGGTGGTCTGTCCACTGGCGTTGGCCTTGGAATCCGGCGGCGATGGCGTTGCGGCCATGGGCTTCTTCGCCGTAGCCGAGGGTTTGGAGTTTGGGGTTGCCGACCATCAGGTCGCGGGCGATCAGGGCCATCTGGACCGAGCGTGCCCAGTCCTGGTCTTTTTCGGTGCGGCTGCGCTGCTGGCTGGGGGGATTGTAGTCCTTGCCTTCTGGGCAGTGGGAGCGCACCCAGCTGTAGGCGTGTTCGAACTCTTCCGGGTCATAGATGCCGCGTTCCATGCGGCGCACGAACTCGACCATGTCGATCGTCTCGACGCGCAGGCCGAGCCAGCGTTCCAGGAAATTGTGGTCGACGATCGAGCCGCCGATCCCCATGCTGACGCCTCCCATGCTCAGGTAGGATTTGCCGCGCATGCTGGCGACTGCCAGCCCGGCCTTGACAAAGCGCAGCAGTTTTTCCTGCACATCGGCGGGGATTGACCTGTCGCCGGAGTCTTGGACCTCTCGTCCGTAGATGTTGAAGATGGGGAGTCCCTTTTGGTTGTGGGCTGCCGAGACCGCTGCCAGGTAGACGGCGCCGGGGCGTTCGGTGCCGTTGAAGCCCCAGACAGCTTTGGGCAGGTGGGGGTCCATGTCCATTGTTTCGGAGCCATAGCACCAGCAGGGGGTGACGGTGAGCGAGACGCCGACTCCGGCACGTCGGAACTGTTCGGCGGCGGCGGCGGCTTCGGCGACCCCGCCGATGGTGCGTTCTGCGATCACGCACTCGACAGGCAGCCCATTGGAGTGGCGCAGGGTTTCGCTGAGAAATGTGGCGACTGTGCGGGCCATGGTCAGGGTTTGTTGTTCGAGCGACTCGCGGACGCCGCCCAGGCGGCCGTCGATGGTCGGGCGGATGCCGATCTTGGGCATCTCGCCGATCAGCGGGTGGACAGGTGGGTTGACTTTCATGGTGAGAGAGCTCCCTTTTTCTCTGCAAAGGCGGAGTGGATGAGGTTTATGGGTTGAACTCGGCTGCCAGTGCCTGGTGCATGACCTCTACGGGGGCGTTGTATCCGCTCCACATTTGGAAAGCAATGGCACCCTGGTAGACCAGCATTCCCAGCCCATCCAGGGTGTTGGCACCTTGTTCTGCGGCCCGGCGCAGGAAGGGGGTCCGGGGTGGGTTGGGGATCACATCGCAGACGACCATGCCTGGGGTGATGCTGGAAAAATCGATATCGGGCAGCGTGTCGACCTCTGGGAAAAGTCCGATGGAGGTTGCGTTGACCAGCAGATCGCTGTCTTTGGGCACCTGGTAGGCTGGGGTCCAGGCTGCGTAGCGGGCCTGGGCGGGGGTTTGGCGCTGGATCAGGGTGGCGAGGGCTTCTCCGCGGTCGCGGCTGCGGTTGACGACCGTGATCGTGCGGGCGCCGGCCAGTGCCAGTTCGACGGCGATCGCGCGTGCGGCTCCGCCGGCTCCCAACACGACCGCTGAGCATCCCAGGGCGTCGATATCGGCGTCGTCGCCGAGCGCACGCATGAAGCCTTTGCCGTCTGTATTTTCTCCGATCAGCCGGTCGCCGTCGCGGCGGACGGTGTTGACGGCGCCGATCACCTGGGCGCTGGGGGCGATCTCATCCAGGTAGGGGAGGACGGCCACTTTGTGGGGGATGGTCAGATTGACCCCGCGGAAATTGCGGGTTGCTCGCAGCCCGCGCAGGGCGTCGCCCAGCTGTTGGGGGGCGACCTCAAAATTGAGGTAGAGCCAGCGCAGCCCGAGTGCGCGGAAGGCGGCGTTTTGCATCACGCCGGTGGGGTTTTCGGCGACTGGAAACCCAAAGACGCCGACGAGTTCGGTCAAGTAATTTGTTTCTGCCATAGACTTTTCCTTTTGCCAGGCCAGTTTTTGAAAAAGCGGTCGTTTCAGGCCAGAAGGCTTCCGATGGTAGTTTCCAGTTTGCGGGCCTCGTCGACAGTCAGCACGCCGGCGACCATGGAGCAGTGGTAGGTTGCGCCGCCGTCGAGCACTTTGACATTGCCTTTGGCTTTTTCGGCTGTGTAGCCTTCTGGTTCTGCGGTCGAGGGCAGCACCATGCCCAGCGCGTCCTGGTCGGGGGTGCGGCAGATCCAGCGCACCCCTTTGTCCAGTTCGGCGGGGCGGTGGGCAATGTAGTCTGCGCTGCCGTCGGGATGGACCTGCAGGGTGTGTGCCCAGCCTTCTCCATCGGCCAGGTAGTCGACAAACAGGGCGACCTCCGGGTCGAAGGCCAGCCCTGGCTTGAGCACGTTGTGTTTTTCGGGGTGTTGGCTCAGTTCTTGGAGGAAGGCGGCGAAGGCAGGGCCTGGGCGGACATGGGAGGGAATGCTGGTACGCACGCGCACGCTGGCGGGGGTGCAGTGGGCGCTGTAGACCAGCCGGCCGTTGTCTACGGGCCGGAAATTGACGTGTGCCATGTAGAGGTATTCCATCGGTGTGCGTTTGAGATTGGTGATGTTCAGGTCGATGGTAAAGAGGGAGGAACCGGCGTAGAGTTTGACCAGGGGTTCTGCCTGGTAGTTGAAGCTGAAGGCGACGGTATGTTGGTAGCTGCCGCCGAGCCCGACATAGCTGCCGCGCTCGTCTTTGCCGGCGACGAGGTAGGCGCGCTGGTAGGGGGCGTTGGGCAATTCGCCGTGGAGGGGGTGGCTGTCGCCTGCTGCGGGCACCCCCATGGCTGTGAAGCCGCAGTGGAGCAGGAAGCCTCCATAGGTTTCGAGGTAGGTGCGGGTGGGGCGAGGCTGGTCGAACATGGAGCGCATGGTGATGTTGCGTCCCCGAAAACTGGCAGACCAGATCTGCTGGCCCTGGAAGGGGAGCAAGACCAGCTCTCCCAGCTCGTTGCGCAGGCGGAGTGCGGCCACCCCACCCTCGAACCGAAACGAACTTGCCACCAGCGTGCCCGCTTCTACCAGCGGCTGTTCTCGATCGCCGAACATCGACTCAGTGAGGTGGAAATATGTTTTCGTCATCGTGGGTCTCCTCCGTTCAGTGAGTTTGGGTCAGAGTGTGTATTCAAAGGTTTGTCACGTGCAGGCGGTGGAGCATGGCAGAGACAGCTGGCTGGGCATCGACTGGCAGTTCATCGGCCTGGGCATAGAGGGTGCCGGTGGCGACGCCCCAGCAGGCCAGCTCCTGGGCGGGGCGTTTGTGGGCAAGCGCCCAGACCAGCCCTCCCAGCAGGGCATCCCCTGCGCCGACTGCGGTGCGCACCTGGAGTGTGGGTGGGCGGACGTGCAGGGTGCTCTTCTCGTCGCTGTAGAGCAGCCCTTGGGCTCCCAGCGAGAGGGCGACCCGGCGGGCGCCAGCGGCCTGAAAGGCCTGGGCTGCCTGCTGGGCGGCGGGCAGCGAGTCAACCGTCTGTCCTGTCAGGTCGTATGCTTCTGTCGGGTTGGGTTTGACCAGGTCAGGTGCTGCGGCGCAGCCTGCGCGCAGCGCGGCCCCGCTGGTATCGAGGAGGGCCAGGGCGCCTTGGGCGTGGATCTGCCGGATGAGCCGGGCATAGAAATCGGGGGGCAGGCCGGGGGCCAGGCTGCCGGAGAGCACCCACAGGTCTCCGGCGTGCAGGTGGGTTTGCACCCGTGCCAGAAATTCGGCCTCTGCCGGTTGGGGGATTGGGGCGCCTGGCTGGTTGACCTTGAGATGTCGGCCGCTGCTGTGGTCGAGGATCATCACATTGGTACGTGTCTCTTCAGGGACCGTGACGAAATCGGTGGGGATCCCTTCGGCGGCCAGTCCTGCCTGGATGGCCAGCCCGGCGAAGCCGCCCACAAAGCCGAGGGCCAGGCTGGGGGTGCCGAGGCGCAGCAGGGTGCGTGAGACGTTGAAGCCTTTGCCGGCCCAGACCTGGCGTCTGCTGGTGGCGCGCAGCACGGTGTCGTAGGTGAGTTGGGGCACCTCGAGAAAGAGGTCGATGGCTGGGTTGACGGAGACCGTATAGATGTTCATGGGAGGCTGTCTTCAAAATGGCCGGCGTTGCGTTGGTAGAGCTCCTGGAAGGCGACCAGCCGTTCTTGGTAGCGGGCATGTCGTTCCCGATCGGGGTCGACCTGTGGGCCGGTGCGGGCCTGTTTGGCGGCGTGGTGGGCCAGGGTGTTGGGGGGGAGCTGCCCGCAGGCAGCCCCGGCCAACAGGGCGGCGCCGCTGGCGGACTGTTCGTTGGTCAGCAGCGGCTGCACGGGCAGCCCAAAGACATCGGCTACAATCTGTTGCCAGAAGAGGCTGCGGGCGCCGCCGCCGGCCAGGACGATCTGTTGGGCAGGGCTGCCCAGCTCGCGCAGAACCTGGCAGGCGGTGCAGGCTGCCAGGGTCACTCCTTCGACGACGGCGCGGATCAGGCTGGCGCGCGAGTGGCTGAGGGTCAGGCCGAAGAAGACGCCGCGCGCGGTGGGGTCCAGATAGGGGGTTCGTTCGCCGACGAGATAGGGGAGAAAGAGCAATCCTCCGGCCCCCAGGGGTTCTGCGGCGGCCTCGGCCAGCAGCTGGGTGTAGTCGACGGGCTGTGGGAAGAGCAGCGCACGTGCCCAGCGCAGGGCCAATCCGGCGGCGAGCATTGCCCCCATCTGGTACCAGCCGCAGCCTGCTCCGTGGGGGTCCAGTGCGCTGCAGAAGGTATGGATTCGTCCGCGTGGGTCGACGAGGAACTGTGCGCAGGGTTGAACCAGCTGGCCGCCGGTGCCGAGGGTGAGGAGCAGCTGGTGGGCATGGACCACGCCGGCGGCCAGGGCGCTGCAGGCGGTATCGGCGGCGCCGCCGGCAACGGGCAGGCCGGCGGGCAGTCCCAGGCTTTGGGCTGCTGATGGGCAGAGTGTGCCGCTGGGGCGGGTGGAGGGGTAGAGCGGGGGCAGTTGTTCGCGTCGGATGGCCAGGGCGTCGAGCAGGTCAGCGGACCAGCTGCGTGTTTGTTCGTCGAGGAGGAGTGTGCCGGCGGCGTCGCTGGGGTCGGTGGCCATTTTGCCGGTCAGCCGCAGCCGCAGGTAGTCTTTGGGCAGCAGCACCTTGTCGACCTGGCGCCAGAGGGCGGGTTCGTTTTGTTGGAACCAGCGCAGGGTAGCTGCCTGGAAGCCGGTAGCTGCGGCGCTGCCGCTGATTGCGAGCAGTCTGGAGGCGCCGATCATCTGGGTGATCTCCTGGACCTGTGCGCTGCTGCGGCGGTCGGGCCAGATCACGGCGGGGGCCAGCAGGCGAGCCTGCGGGTCGAGGAGGACGGTGCCATGCATCTGGCCAGACAGCCCGATGGCCAGCACCTGGCTGTCGGGGTGGTGGGCGAGCAGGGTGCGGACTGCGGTCACCGTTGCCTGCCACCAGGCTTCGGGGTTTTGTTCGGCGCGGTCGGGTGTGGGCTGTTCGATCGGGTACTCTTCTGCGGCGCTGGCCAGCGGGGTTCCGCTGGCGGTGGTCAACAGCACCTTGACTGCTGAGGTGCCCAGGTCGATACCGAGGAGGGTTTCTGTCATCGTGGCACTCTGGGGCGGGTGTCGAGGGGGCTGTGCCAGATCTGCTGGTCAGCCTGCCAGCCGTCGGCGTTGAAGGGCAAGGGCTGTTTGGCCCAGCCGGCTGCGAGTCTGGCCTGCAGGGCGCTCCAACTGGGGACGCCGCTGGTGGCGTCTGGGCTTTCCACACTGGCGGCGCCGACCGCGGTGGCCAACGACAGGGCTTGTTCGGGGGAGGCTCCTTGGCGGAGGCTGGCCAGCAGTCCGGCGATGGTGCAGTCGCCTGCGCCGGTGGTTCCGGCGACGGTGCTTTGGAAGCATGGGGTCAACAGCTCACGTCCCAGCCATTCGTCCGGCAGGGGGGCCAGCAGGTGGCCGGCGTCGGCCAGCCGTTGGGGGTCTGGGGTTGTGCGCAGGTAGAGGCCAGCATCGCCCAGTTTCAAGGCCACGACGGCTGCGCCCAGGCTGAGCAGTTCTGCTGCGATCGCCTGCAGGAGGGGGGGATCGGGCGGGTGGCTGTGGCTGTAGGGGGGGCCGAGCATCAGGCGGATCTCGTCGAGGCTGGGCACGAAGAGATCGACCTGGGGGAGCACGGCTTCCAGGATGCGTCGCCAGTTGACCCGGCCGGCCTCGGAGGCGGGGTCAGGCTGGGCCATGTCGAGCGAGGTGGTGGCGCCGGTCCTTTGGACGGCTGCGAGCAAGGCGGCCAGTTCGGCCCCGTCGTTCAGGTACATCCGGCGCATCAGGGGGGGGTAGCCGAAATGGAAGACTGGGGCTTTGCGGACCTTGTCCAGATCGACGTCGGCGGCGCTGAAGGTATCGTTGGCTCCGGGGCAGTGGAGGAAGATCCGGTCGACGCCGGGCGGGTTGATCACCAGTGTGTAGGAAGAATCGGCGTCTGGATCGACGATCATGTCGTCGGTCAGGGTCGGAGCGTAGCTGCGGATGACGTCGAGGAGGGCGCGGCCGAACAGATCTGGGCCGACTTTGCCCATCAGTTGCACGGGCATTCCGAGCCGATGCAGGGCAATGCCTGTGTTGGAGACAGCTCCGCCGGTCGAGACCACGGCGGGGCCGACCAGGTTGAGTTTTCCAGGAACGAAAGCCGTTGCCAGCGACTCGGCGTTGGCGGGCCAGGCGGGGATGATATCGACGCAGATATGGCCGGCGACCAGGATCGGTGCGCTGTCAGGGAGTCTCATGGAGAAGGTGCCTGTGGCAGAGCTGCGATGGTGTGGTGAAGCGAGCGGACGGCCGGATAGAGTTGTGTGTAGACATTCTGGTAGGCCTGTGCGTAAAAGGCAGCGGCTGCGGGAGTCGGTTCGAGATAGGTGGTTGTGTAGCGGATTGTGGCGGCTGCCTCGGTGTAGTTGGTGTAGATACCGGCGCCGATGCCGCCGAGCATGGCAGCGCCGAGTGCGGTAGCTTCGTCGATGCTGACCACCTGGAGAGGCTGGCCATAGACATTGGCTTTGATCTGCATCAGGAGGGGGTTGCGGGTGCCGCCGCCGGTGGCGATGATCTGCTGGAGTGTGGCGGAGGGCAATGCGGGCAGCAGGGAGAGGAGCGAATGGTGTGCTTCGTAGGCCAGCCCTTCCAGCAGGGCTCGGTAGAGGGCGCCCCGTTTGGTGTCGAAGGTCACCCCGACAAAGGTGGCGCGCGAGCGTGGGTCGTCGTAGCCTGGGTTGGCGGTGCGGAGGTGGGGGAGAAAATAGGCACCCAGGCTGCCGGGGGGGGTGGCGCGTGCCTCCTCCTCCAGCTGGGCATAGCCGAGTCCAGCGGCAAGCTCCTCACGAAACCATTCGATGCAGGCACTGGAGGTGTACAGACCGCCCAGCACGTAGTAGCCGCCGCTGACATGGACGCCTTGGGCGTAGCCGCGGGCGCCGACTGCGGGGTCTTTGAGGGGGGTGGCTGTGGCGAGAAAGATGGCTTCGGCGGTGCCGAGCGAATCGAGCACGGCGCCGCTGCGATTGACGCCCAGGGCCAGGGCTGCGCAGACGTGGTCGTGTCCCCCGGTGGCGACGACGGCGCTGGCGGGCAGCCCTGTCTGGGCGGCGACCTCTGGGAGCACGGGGCCGAGCCGGGTTCCGCTGGGGAGCAATTCGGGCAGAATTTGTGGGTCGATTCCGGCTGCGGCCACCAGATCGGTTGCCCAGCAGAGCTGGTCGATGTCGAGCATCAGGGTGCGGGAAGCGAGTGAGAATTCGGAGGCTGCAACGCCGCACAGGCGGTAGGTCAGGTAATCGGCTGCGTTGAGCCAGGTTGTGGTGCGGGCGTAGGCGTCGGGTGCATGCTGGCGGATCCACATCAGCTTGCAGAGGGAGTAAATGGGTTGGGGGGAGAGTCCGGTCTTTTGAAAGAGGGTCTCGGCGCCCACCTGTTGGCGCAGGGTGGCTGCCTGTTCCTGTGTGCGGGTATCGAACCAGGCGATCGCGTCGTAGGTGGGGGTGCCGGCTGCGTCGAGGGTCATTCCTGCCTCGCCGATGCTGGCCACAGCCACGGAGACGATCTGCTGGGGGCTATCGAGCTGGGCGGTCAGCTGGCGCAGGGCAAGCTGTGTCTGTGTCCACAGGTCAACCGGGTCGTAGTGGGCCCAGCCGGGGCGGGGGTAGACCGTCGGCGTTGGGACGCTGGCTTTGGCGGCGACCTGGCCGGTGGGGGTGAATGCGATCGTTTTGATGTGCGATGTTCCCAAGTCGATCCCCACCAGCAGGGCATCGCGATCCATGTCCGCTTCCTTACGGTCTTTTTGATGTTGCTCTTCGGATCTTCGATAGTTTGTAATATACGTTACCGTCCACAAATTTGCAAATCTGTGGACGGCCTCAAGATCGAATCTTCTCGAGGGGGTGTGGGGGAATTGGGGCTGGCAAAATTGTCGAGAGGGGCTCCCCCGCAGGAGATTGCGAGGGATGGGGGAGCCAGTGTGGAGGGGCAGTGTGGAAGGTCAGGGGGGGGGTGGGAGGTCGATCATGATTTTGACGACGTTGTCGGCGTAGTGGTCGTTGAGGGCATAGGCCTGGGGCGTCTCTGCCAGGGGGAAGTGGTGGGAGACGATCCCGGCCAGGTCGACGGCTCCGCTGCTGGCCAGCTTGATCGCCCGGGGGTAGACATGTTTCATCCGGCGGGAGAGGCGGATGGTCAGCCCTTTGCGGCGGGCGGTCGAGTGTTTGAGGGCCAGTGTATCGACGCTGGGGATCCCGACCAGGACCAGGCGGCCGCCGAGCCGTGCCATTTCGGCGGCCCACTGGATGGAGTGGTCGGCCCAGGCGGCTTCGATGGCGACGTCGACCCCACGCCCGCCGGTGGCCTTGGCGATGGCGGCGGGGGGATCCTGGTCGCGGAAATTGATCGGAATGGCGCCGTAGCGTTCGGCCAGTGCCAGCCGCCAGCTGAACTGGTCGACGACATAGATGGGGGTTGCGCCGGCCAGCCGGGCAACCTGGAGGATGTAGAGGCCGATCGGTCCAGCGCCCAGGATGGCGACGCTGTCGGCGACGCGCACTTTGGCCAGGTCGACGGCGTGCAGGGCAATGCCGAGGGGTTCGAGCAGTGCGGCTGTGGTATCGTCGAGGGTGTCGGGGATGGGGAAGCAGGTATGGGCGGGCATGAGCATGAATTCGCTCAGGCTGCCGTCATCGGGGTAGGTGCCGCAGAAGTGCAGGCGCTGGCAGAGATTGGGATCGCCTTGTTCGCACAGCGCACAGCGTCCGCACGGCTGGGCGGGGTCGACGGCGACGCGTGTGCCTGGCAAGAGGGGGGTGAAGTTGCCGTCGTAGCTGTCGGCGCCGACGGCGACGACGACCCCTGCGAATTCGTGTCCCAGGGTCAGCGGGGTGGCCACCACGGTATCGCCGATGCGGGCATCCTGGTAGGTGTGGACATCGCTGCCACAGACGCCGACTGCTGTGATGCGCAGCAGCGCCATTCCTGGGCCGGGTGCTGCTGGCTGTGGCACCTGTTCGACGCGCAGGTCGCGTGGGCCGTGCAGCCGCACGGCCTGCATGGTGAGGGGGGGCACTGAAGGCATCTGGTTCATGGCAGCTCCGGTCTGTCTCATGCGGGCGGGGGCTGGATGTGGACTTTGAGGGTTTGGCCAGCGGCAAATTGGTGGAAGAGGCTGGCGAAATCCTGCAGGGGGGCGACGTGGCTGACCAGGGGGGTGACATCGATTGCGCCGTTGGCCAGCCAGTCGATGGCGGGCAAAAAGGTATAGCAGAGTGCGAAGCTGCCGACGAGGGTCCAGTCGTTGCGGAAGAGGTCGTAGGGGCTGATGGAGACGCGGGCGTGGTTGGGGGCGACCCCGAACTGCAGGTAGAGGCCGCGCGGGCGCAAGAAACGCAGGGCTCCTTCGATCACGGCGGGGATGCCGGTGGCGTCGACGACGACCCCAAAGCCGCGTGGGGCGAGTTCGTGCAGGGCGTCCTCCTGACCGGCGGGGAGAGCCAGGGTGGCGCCCAGTTGGCGGGCCAGCTCCAGCCGGGCCGGCTGTTTTTCGACGACAGCGACTGCACCGGCGCCCATTCTGCGCAGCGCCTGCAGCAGGAGCAGCCCCATGGGGCCGGCGCCCAGGAGGAGGACGGGGTCGGCGGGCAGGAGACGAATTCGTTTCATGGCGTGGACCACGCAGGCCAGCGGTTCGATGAACGCGGCCTGGGTGTCGGTCAGGCATTCAGGCAGCCGGTAGCAGGCGCGAGCCGGGGCTGCCGTGTACTGGGCGAACCCGCCGGGGCGGCTGATCCCGATCCCTTGCCAGTGGAGGCAGTGGTTGGCCATCTCATTGCGGCAGAGATCGCAGTGGCCGCAGTAGAGATTGGGGTCGACGGCGACGCGATCGCCGACCTGGAGATCGGTGACTGCCCGTCCGGTTTCGACGACCACGCCGCTGAACTCATGGCCTGGGATGAGAGGGAAGTCCGACATATATTCGTTCTGGTAGATATGGACATCGGTGCCGCAGATGCCACAGCGGCTGACCTGGAGGACCACTTCGTCGGGGGCGCAGGGTGGGTCTGGGACGCGCTCGATGTGGAGGGTTTCAGGGGCGGAGAAGAGGACAGCTTGCATTGCTTCGGCTCCTTGGGTCTGTCAGAGGCCATCTACCAGCAGCAATAGCCGCCGTCGATCACCAGGTCATGGCCGGTCATGTAGTCGGAGGCAGGGGCGGACAGATAGACAGCGGCGCCTTGCAGGTCGGTGACCTCTGCCATGCGTCGCATGGGGGTCATGCCCATCCAGGTAGGCAGCATGGTCTGGCCGAGGGGGGTAGCGAGCAGGTCTTCGACCAGTTTGGTGCGGGTATAGCCGGGGCTGATGCTGTTGACGCGCACCCCGCGCGGGGCCCATTCGGCGGCGAGGCTGCGGGTGAGGTGGAGCACGCCAGCTTTGGCGGTGTTGTAGGCGGACTGGTTCTGGGGGGTGTTGCTGATATGGGCGGACATGGAGGCTGTGTTGACAATTTTGCCGTAGCCGGCGGCGAGCATGATGCGGGCTTCGGCCTGGGCGCAGAGAAAGACCGAGGTGAGGTCGACGTCGATCATGCGCAGCCAGTCGGTGTAGGGGGTAGTTTCGGCGTCGGACCAGAGGCCGATGCCGGCGTTGTTGAAGGCGAGGGTCAGGGTGCCCCAGTGGGCGACGACGCTGTCGACCATCGCCTGTACCTGGTCGGGGCGGGTCACGTCGCACTGGAGGG
The DNA here is from genome assembly GCA_903858085.1 of uncultured Chloroflexota bacterium. Taxonomy (GTDB): domain Bacteria; phylum Chloroflexota; class Anaerolineae; order Caldilineales; family Caldilineaceae; genus Caldilinea. The sequence goes on along the minus strand of CAIOHJ010000016.1, from coordinate 12,501 downwards.
GAATGGCGTCGATCTGTTTTTGGTGCAGTTCGTGGGCAACTTCTTCTGCCAGATCCAGCCGCAGGTCGACGACAGCGAGGGCGGCACCGGCCTCGCCCAGCCCGTGGGCAAAGGCGCGGCCGATCCCTTGGCCGCCGCCGGTGACCAGGGCGACCCGTCCGTTGAGACGGAACCGTTCGAGGATCGGTGCAGTGGAGAGAACAGGGTCGTTCATAGTAGCACTCAGGGTCTCCTTGAGAGAGGGTCAGCTTTAGGCTGCCACGACAATCTGGGCCTTGACCGAGGTGGGAGGCATCTGGACGGCGAAATTGAAGGCTTCGACACTTTGTGCGAAGGGGAAGGTGTCGGTGATGAGGGGTTTGACGTTGAGCTTGCCGCTGGCCATCAGGGCGATGGCGCGTGGGTAGACGTGGGCGTAGCGGAAGACATGCTCGACGCGGGCCTCTTTGACCATAGCGGCGGCGACCTCGTAGGCGATCGGTTTCAGCGGGATGCCGACATAGACGACGGTGCCTCCTGGGCAGAGGGGGGAGAAGACAGCGGCAGCGGCTTTTTCGGAGCCGCTGCACTCGAAGACGACATTGGCGCCCCAGCCATCGGTCAGCTGGTTGATGACCTCTTGGAGATTTTGGTGGGCCACATTGACCGGGGTGATCGGGCCGAGGGTGGCGGCCAGGTCGAGTTTTGGCTGTTGGATGTCGGTCATGACCACCCGGCTGCAGCCGCCGGCGAGGGCTGCCAGCGCAGTCACCATCCCGATCGGGCCAGCCCCCATCACCACGGCGAGGTCGCCGGGTTTGATTTTGGCTTTGGTGGCGGCGTGCATGCCGACTGCGACCGGTTCGACCATGGCGCCTTCGGCCAGGCTGACTGTGTCAGGCAGTTTGAAGGTGAAGGCAGCGGGGTGGACCACACTGGGGCGCAGCACGCCGTGGATGGGTGGTGTTGCCCAGAAACGGACGGCCGGATCGAGGTTGTACATGCCTTGCAGGGTGGCTTTGCTGTTGGGGTCTGGGATGCCGGGTTCCATGCAGACGCGGTCTCCCACGGCGAGATGGCGGACTGCGTCGCCGACTTCGAGGACGACGCCGGAGGCTTCGTGGCCGAGCACCATCGGTTCGCGCACGACAAACTGGCCGATCGCGCCGTGGGTGTAGTAGTGGACATCGCTGCCGCAGATGCCCACCGTGCGCAGCGCGATGCGCACATCGTGGGGGCCCATTGTCTCAGCGAGCTCGATCTCGCGCAGTGCCAACAGCTCTTTTTTTTCGAGGACAAGCGCTTCCATCTGACCCTATCCTTTCCGAACGATCAAAATTGCCAGGAGCAGGCAGAGCACGGTGGCGCCCCAGAGGGGGATCCAGCTCTCCAGGAAACGCATCCAGAGCAGGCTGATGCCGATCCAGGCAATGACGCTGATAAAAATCCGGTCGAAGCGATTGGTTTCGATCGGAAGAAAGCCGCGCGGCCGGGTTTTGTGCTGGACGGGGGCGACGAGTTTGGGGTTGCCGGGTTCAGCCATTGCACTACTCCTTCACTGCGCCAAAGGTGAGCCCGGTCACGATATAGCGTTGGACGAAGACCAGGAAGATCAATGCGGGCAGAATGGCCAGGGTGGCGACTGCGGCCATCTCGCCCCAGTTGGTGCCGGTGACCGAGACAAATGCGGCCAGCCCGGTGGTGATGGTGCGGGCGTTGACGCTGGTCAGATTGGCGGCAAAGAGATATTCGTTCCAGGCGAAGATCCAGCTCAGGATAAAGGTGATGGCCAGCCCTGGGGCGACCAGCGGGATCACCACGCGTGCCAGCACTGTCCAGCGTCCGGCACCGTCGACAAACGCTGCTTCGTCCAGTTCGACGGGAATGCCGTCCATGATTCCTTTCATCAGCCAGACTGCAAAGGGCAGGTTGAAGACGCAGTAGAGCAGGATGAGGCCGAGCTGGGTATCGAAGAGGGTCCAGTCGCCGATCTTAAAGACCCGGGTATAGATCAAAAAAATGGGGAGGACGAAGGCGGCGGGGGGGGCCATGCGCTGGGTGATCGTCCAGAAAAAGATGTTGTCTGCACCTGGGAGGCGCCAGCGGGAGAGGGCGTAGGTGGCGAGCAGGGCCAGGGCGGTGACCAGCAGGGCGTTGCTGGTGGCGATGACCAGTGAATTGACCAGGTAGCGCTGAAAGATGGGGTCGGTCAGCGGTTTGAGATAGTTGGGGGCATAAAAGGAGTTGATGAGCAACGTGGGGGCGTCGAACAGCTCGACGCGGCTGCGGGCTGAGACGACGATCATCCAGTAAATGGGGATGATGGTGACCACGATCATGGTTGTCCACAGTCCGTACAGGCCGACCCAGCCCAGTGCATTGCGCATGACGGAACTCTTCATAGGGGCACCTCGTTATTCTCGTTGTTTCCCGACCTGGGCGAGTGCAATGAAGAGCAGCCAGCACAGGACAATCGTAAAATAGAGCACCAGGAGGGACATGGCGGAGCCGTAGCCGTAGTCGGTTTTGGGCACGACTGCCCGGTAGATATGGATGCCGATGAACTGGGTGGCTGTGCCTGGCCCGCCGCTGGTGAGCATAAAGACTTCATCGACCACCCGCAAGGCGTCCATCAGGCGGATAAAAATGACGGTCAGGAGGACGGGCATCATCATGGGGATGGTCAGGTAGCGGAAGACCTGCCAGCGGTTGGCGCCGTCGACCTGGGCCTGTTCCAGGGGCTCTTTGGGCATTGCGGTCAGCCCGGCCAACAGGGTCAGCGTCACGAAGGGGGTCCAGTGCCAGACATCCATCAGAACGACGGTGAGAAAGGCCTGGTCGGCGAAGGTACCGAGCCGGTAGTCGATCCCGAACCATTTGTCCAGGAAATAGGGGACTGGTCCGAAGCCGGGGATGGTGAGGAGGCGCCAGGTTGCGCCGACTGCGATGGGGGCCATGACGAGGGGGAGCACATAGAGGGTGCGAAAAACAGTGCGGCCGGGGAAATTTTTGACCAGGGTCTGGGCCAGCAGGAAGCCGAGGGAGAGTTCGAGGGACACACTGACAAAGGCAAAGAGGCCGGTGCGCCAGAGCGAATCGAGAAAGGCGCCGTCGAAGACCAGCCGTCGGTAATTGTTGACAGCCGCCCACTGCATCCCCAACTGGTTGGAAAAGGGGTTCCAGTCGAAGAGGCCGACATAGAGCACATAGAGAAAGGGCAAAAAGCCGACCACTGCCAGGATGGCCAGGGTAGGTGCCAGCAGTGCCCATCCCATTCGATTTGATCGCATACAGATTGTCCTGTCGAAATGAGCGGCTAGCGATGCGGGAAGACGCTTTCCTGGCAGCAGAGAGGCTGCCAGGAAAGCGTCCGAGAAGTTGTGGCGCAGGGCCGCGACAAGTTGCTTACTGGCCGTACCCCAGGTTGACCAGTTCGGCGTCGGCGGCGGCGGCAGCCTGATCCAGGGCGTCGGCGGCGGTCAATTCGCCGGAGAGGGCCTTCCAGATGAACGGCTGCACCACTTCACGCAGGGCTGAGTGGAAGGGGAACGGTGGCGCGCCCCGGAAGAGGGGCCCTTCGCTCTTCATCAGCGTGTAGTAGTTGTCGGTCTTGGCGTCGACTTCCTGGACCTTGGGGTCGTCGTAAGTCGATTCCATGACGATGCGGGAGCCTGCGACGGCCCAGTCGGCCTGCACCGACTCCTGGCCGATGTACTCCAGCCAGAGCAGCGTGCACTGCTGGTTTTTGGAGGAGACCGGCAGGCCGAAGGAGCCGCCGTCGTAGTAGCCGATGTAGCCCGAGCCGTCTGCTGCGGCTTCCATGACCCCTTCCGAGACTGGGGGCAGGGCGACGCCGACGTTGCCGACGACCTTGGAGCGATCCGGGTCGGTGGCGATCCAGGCGGCGTTTTCGCCGTAGACCCAGCCCTGGGCTGCGCGGCCGGCTGCGAACGAGGCAGCGACCTCATCCCAGGTGCTCTGGGTGGCTTCCGGCGGGGCGTACTGGAGCAGGCCGACCCAGAAGGCCAGGGCTTCCTTGGCGGCGTCGCTGTTCATGCCGCCGCCATTTTCGACGGTTGCTTTCCAGTTCTCAGAGTTGATGCCCCAGTTGTAGACACCGAAGGTGGGGGCGATCGACTCGAAGAATTCGTAGAAGGAGGAGGCGTGGCCGGTGTTGCCCTGGACGGTGGTGCCCCACAGTTCCAGCCCGTTGTCCGCGCCGTACTGGGTGAAGAAGGTGGCGTTGTCCTGGTATTGCTGGTGTGTGGTGGCCGGGGCCAGGTCGTAGCCGTACTCGGCGGCGAAGGCTTCCTGGATCGCCGGGTCGTTGAAGAGATCCAGGCGATAGAGGTAGATCTTGACAAATGCTTCCATCGGCACGCCGTAGATATTGCCGTCGGCGTCCTTGAAGTTGTCGATGAAAGAGGTGAACTTGGCGAAGTCAAAATCAGGCGAGGCCAGGTTCGGGTTGTCGGCCAGCAGCTGGGTCAGGTTGACCAGGTAGTTGTTGGCCAGGTACTGGTAGATGATGTCCTGTTCGATGTACACGAAATCGTAGATTCCGGTGCCGGCCTGCATATCGTTGATGGCCTTGTTGTACATCTCATCCCAGGAGGTCGTCTCCAGTTCGACCGTGATGCCGGTTTCGGCCTGGAAGGCTGGGGCCAGCGTCTCGCGGGCAAAGTTGGAGGGCGGTGTGCTCTCCGAGATGCCGCGGATGGTGACGCCTTCGCAGCTGGCGCTCTGCGAGGCAGTTTTCCACCAGCTGGCTTCCCCTTCTGCAGCTGGTGCAGCTGGCTGGGCGGCGGGCACCGCCGCGGCACAGCCCGACAGCACCATCGAGAAGAGCACCAGGATGCCGAGCATCACGGTGAGTTTGTGTTTGAACATACCCAATCTCCTTGCGCATGAAATCAAAAGGAACTCAATGTTGGCAATACAGACGACGATGGTTGGGAGAGATCAATTTTGGATCGAGCGGTACCGACCACCTCCTTTCTCAGCGCGGCTTCTGCACCTTTCTCGGCAGCAGGGTGTGGGGTGGGAAGGGCCCACCTCAGGCCCAAGGTACTGTTTCTTCAGCGCGCACAACCTCTGGGTTCTGGGCGGGGTGTTGCCCATATCGTGTATACCCTCTTCAATTGTGGCGGATGCAGTGAACCTTTTTCGATCGTTGCCGACGATACCTCTACTCTAATCGATTCCTGCAAAGTTGTCAAGCGGCTTGCAATAGATTGCGCTGCCTGCAAAAACTTGCAGGCAGCGCAATCTAACCATGTGGGGCGGCTTTGCCGGTCGAGAGGCAATGTGGGGGAAAAGAGTTCAGCCTTGGCTACTTTACTTTTTCTTCTGCAGCCATCTTGGCGCGGGCGATCATGAAAATCATCACCCCGTAGCCACATTTCGCCAGCACATCGGCGATGCTGTAGCCTACCTGGACGCCGACCAGGGCAGCGGAGCCAGAGATGCCCAGCATGGGCAGCAGGTAGACGATCGGATAAAAGCCCCAGGTGCCCAGGAGCAGCAGGCGGGTGTTGCGCAGCAGAATCTGCACATAAGGAGACTGTGTTCCTGCGGCTTTGTTGAGTTCACCCCACAAGATCCACAGAATGTACACAAAGGGCAGGGTGCTGAGGAATCCCCAGATGGCGCGCGTGGCGATGTCGGTGGAGGTCTCCCCGGGGTAGCCCAGGACGATCATCAGCACAGCGGCCAGCACCAGGCGTGCGGTCAGGCTGCCACTCTTCTCTTTGGGCAGTGTCAGCACAGCGACCAGCTCTGCGACCAGCAGCGGGACGGTCAGCAGCCAGTCCATATAGCGGTAGCCGTCGTTGAAGGGTTCCCCGGAGGCCACAAATTGGCCGTTGCTCAGCGTGTAGGCGGAGGTCCAGCTCTCAAAGATACGAAAATAGTGGTAGCCGGCCACAAGGACGACGATGGCGGAGAGAATCAGAGCCATGCGGTACTTGGGGCTCACCAGATCGCGCGCCAGCACAAAAAAGAGCAGGCTGCCGATCATGGCGGCCAACGCAAACGAAAGCATGTTGTAGACCAGCCCATATTCGCCTACGGAAAGGGTAGGGAGTGTAATACCAGACATCAGTTCCTCCTAAAAATGGTTTTGTTTGAAAACAAAAGTAGGACGCGCAACAACAAAGATTTGGTGAAAACCAGTTACAGGACGTCGAAGAGTGCATATTTCAATTTGTAGTAGAGATCAGCTGAATTGTACAGATTTTGTAGATAATTTGCAAGTAAGCTCAATTGCAATGTTTGGCATTTTTCGCTGCTGGTCTGGCCATTCTGGGAGCGGTTTTTCAGAGTTCAGCAGTTCACGATTTTGCCGCATGCGAGGCCGGGAAGAGAAGTGGAAGAGGGTTTCCTGCGCGTGCGATTTGTGAAGTACTGGATTTGGACGATTCAAAATTCAAAATGACCGAACCGGATGCGGCTGTTGCTTTGATCGCCAATTTGACGAAAATCGTTGTACGTGTCATTTTGACAGCTGTGGTGCCGCAGCGGTTCATTCAAGCAACGACAGACGAATCTCCAAGATTACAATCTCCAAGAGTAGAGAGGAAAGGAACGTACCATGTCGAGAGCTGTTACTTTGTTTACGGGCCAGTGGGCGGATTTGCCGCTGGCGGAACTGGCTAAGAAAGTCAGCGGCTGGGGCTTTGATGGGCTGGAGCTGGCCTGTTGGGGGGACCACTTCGAGGTGGACAAGGCATTGGAGAGCGACCGGTATGTGCGGGAGAAACGTGACCTGCTGGCGCAGCATGGGTTGGGCTGCTGGGCGATCAGCACCCACCTGGTGGGCCAGTGTGTCTGCGACCCGATCGACGAGCGGCACAAGAGCATTTTGCCCGAACGGATCTGGGGAGACGGGCAGCCGGAGGGGGTGCGTCAGCGCGCGGCGGAGGAGGTCAAGAATGTGGCTCGGGCGGCCAGGCGTTTTGGGGTCGATCTGGTCAACGGCTTTACCGGGAGCAGTGTCTGGCACAAGCTCTACTTTTTTCCGCCGACCAGCGACGCCGAGATCGAGGCGGGCTACCAAGATTTTGCCGACCGGTGGGCTCCGATCCTGGATGTCTTTCAGGCGGAGGGGGTACGTTTTGGGTTGGAGGTTCACCCGACCGAGATCGCCTACGATCTTTTTACCTTTGAGCGGGCTTTGGCGGCGGTGGGGGGGCATCCGGCCTTTGGGATCAACTTTGACCCCAGCCATCTGGTGCACCAGTTTATCGACCCAACCGAGCTGATCTATGCCTTCCCGGAGCGCATCTTCCACGCCCATATCAAAGATGCCAAAGTCAGTCTGAACGGGCGCAACAGCATTTTGTCGTCGCATCTGAGCTTTGGCGACCGGCGGCGGGGGTGGGACTTTGTTTCTCCGGGGCGGGGGGATGTCAAGTGGGACCCGATCGTGCGGGCTTTGAATCGGATTGGCTATCAGGGGCCGCTCTCGATCGAATGGGAAGACAGCGGCATGGATCGGGACTTTGGGGCACCTGAGTCGCTGGCGTTGATGCGGCGGATGGATTTTACCCCTTCTGTGGTGGCTTTCGACGCTGCCTTTGCCAAGTAGTGTTGGGCTTTGTGCGGGGAGGGGGGAATGGCCTGCAACATTTTGTTGATTCATGTCGACCAGCACCGTGCCGATGCGCTGGGGGTAAATGGCCACCGGGCTGTTCCGACGCCCAATCTGGATCGTCTGGCGGCGGAGGGGGTCAATTTTTCTCAAGCGTTCTGCCCGATTGCGGTTTGCACCCCTGCGCGCACTTCGCTGTTGACCGGGCTCTACCCGACCCAGCATGGCTGTCTGGTGAATCCTGGCAGTGAGGGATACCGTCCGGCGTCGGAGCAGCTGCCGCTCTTCAGCCAGCTGCTTCAACGTCAGGGCTATCGGCTGGGCTATGTAGGCAAGTGGTCGGTCGGGTTGGAAGGGTCGCCGGCGGCCTGTGGTTTTGAGAGGTATGTGGCTGCTGCCACCTATCGGCTCTGGCGGCAGCAGCAGGGGTTGCCGCCAGAGCCGGGGGGGTGGTTTGGCGAAGCGGATCGGGCGGCCACCCCGGCGCAGAGTGCGCCTGGCTGGGGGGCGGATCAGGTGCTGCAGCAGCTCGACGCTGCTGTAGAGGAGGGCCGTCCATTTTTCATTCGCTGGGATCCGGAGGAGCCCCATTTGCCTTCTCGCCCTCCCGAGCCCTACGCCTCTTTGGTGGATCCGGCTCGGCTGGAGCCGTGGGCCAGTTTTCCGGATTCATTGGCCCACAAGCCCTACATTCAGCGTCAGCAGCTGCGTTCGTGGGGGATTGAGGGGTGGGGATGGGAGCGTTGGGCGCCGGTTGTGGCGCGTTATCTGGGGGTGGTGGCGTTGATCGACCACCAGGTCGGGCGGTTGCTTGACCGTCTGGACGCCTTGGGGGTGGCGGAGGAGACGTTGGTGGTCTACACGAGCGACCACGGCGATCTTTGTGGTGGCCACGGCATGATCGACAAGCATTACGTGATGTACGACGATGTGATGCGGGTGCCGTTGCTTCTGCGTTGGCCGGGGCGGCTACCGGCGGGGCGGACGGTCGACACGTTGTTGACGGCTGCGCTGGATCTGGCGGCCACCTTTTGTGTGGCAGCGGGGGTTGAGCCGCCGGCCAGTTTTGTGGGGCATGATCTGGTGGGGCTGGTCGACGGGCAGCCGCAGGCCCGTCGAGACCATGTTTTTGCCAGCTATCATGGTGCGCAGTTCGGTGCCTACAGCCAGCGCATGGTGCGCACGCGCCATTGGAAATACATCTGGAACCTCACGGCCGAAGACGAGCTCTACCATCTGGCTGCAGATCCTGGTGAACTGCACAACCTGGCGGCGGACCCTGGCCTGGCGGCGGACCCTGGCCTGGCGGCCAGGTTGGGGGAACTGCGCGGCTCGCTGCTTGGCTGGCTGGAGGAGACGGGGGACCCGCTGCTCAACGAGTGGACGCGACGTCAGCTGACTTCTGCTGTGCTGTGAGGGGGTGCGAACAGGATGTGCTGGCGGGTGCAGGGCCTCCTGCACCCGCCAGTCCAGTCAGAGGGAGATCCCCATCAGCCCGCGGGCGATCTGGAAGTCGATGTTGCCCAGCTGGAGCCGTTGGGGGATGGATCGGTGGCTGGCCAGGTCGCCCAGCTTTTCCAGGATCTGGCTGGCCCAGTGGGTGTCGTCGCCGCTGAGGAAGAGATCCAATTCTGCGCGGCGGTCGGCTGGGCAGTCGGCTGCCAGCTCGAGAACTGGCACGAGTGGGTGGCCTTGGATGGGGTGTGCGCCGACGTAGGCCAGCACGGCATCCACCCCGGTGGCCCCCAGCCCGGTCAGAATTTCGACTGGGTGGTCGGTGGGGGTGGCCATGATGTGGAATCCTGGATGGAGTGGCTGTTCGGCGTATGCCAGGGAGGGGCTCCAGGGGGTGGGGGGGAGCAGTGTCTGTTCGACGAAGGAGGGGGTATGGGGCAGGTAGCCGGACTCGGCGGCGACGACTGTGCCGCCGGCGGCGGCAACGGCGGTGGCGACGTGGGCCAGGCTGCGGGCGGCGGCGGGGGGGAGCGGGGCAGTGGCGACCAGGCCAATGCGCAGGGTGGCGAGGCTCCCCTCGGCAGGGTGTGCGGGGGCGGCAGGGTGTGTGTGGAACCAATGTTCGATGCGGTCGAGGACCTGGGCGATGCCGCCGTCCAGCTGTACGCTGGCCCAGCCGAAGCGGTGGAGATCGCAGCCGCGTTCGCTTAGCGAGCGGCGCATGAAGTCGTTGTGCATCACCTCGCAGCCATGTTCGAGCAGCAGGCAGCGTTCCACCATGGGGTGGGTTGCGTAACCGAGCAGGGTGGGCGCTGACATTGTGATGGCGGCGCCGGTCGCATCGGAACAACCTTCGGTGTGGACCAGGGAGACATACCGGGTGCGTGTCGGGCCGAGCCCGACTTTGCGGCGGTTGAGCCGCTCTGCGGCCAGGCGGGCGACCTGGGCGGCGCAGAGGCTGGTGGGAATCACCATGCCGACCTGTTCGAAGACGGGGCCCCCGGCGGCAGCGAGGGCGGGGTAGTGGAAGGTCAGGGGGGAGAGGGGGGGCTGGACCGGCAGGGGGGCTCGGGTGGGGCGGGGGCTGCTGGGTCTCTCTGCGGCGGTGCCGGGCTGTTGGCGCCAGTTGCGCCAGATCTGCACCTGGGCGTGGCCGGCCAGTTCGCCGGTTGTGCGTTCGCCTGAAGCGACGCGCAGGGTTCGTTCGACCAGATCCAGGCCGAGCTGTTCCATAGGGACGCCGTCGAGGTAGGCGCCGGCGTTGACATCCATGTCTTTGGAGAGGAGTTCGAAGCGGGGGGTGGTGGTGACGACCTTGAGGGTGGGCACGAAGGGGAAATTGGTGACCGAGCCGTTGCCGGTTGTGAAATAGATCACGGTGCAGCCGGAGGCTACCTGTCCGGCGACGCTTTCCAGATCCAGGCCCGGGGTGTCCATAAAGTAAAAGCCGGGTTCAGGCATGGGTTCGCTGTAGTCGAGTGCGCCATCGAGCCGGGTGTCCGGGTGTTTTTTCTGGGCGGCGCCGATCGATTTGAGGATGATGTTGTAGAGTCCACGAAACTTGTTGCCATCTGACGGATTGCCTTCGGCGGAGGTATCGTGAGCGGCGGCATAGTCGATAAAGCGTTGGCGGATGGCCAGGTAGCGTTCGGCGGTGGCGAGATTTTTGACGCGGGCCAGCATATAGGGTTCGGCGCCGATCAGCTCGGGGGTTTCGGCGATGTTGGCATAACCGCCGCAGCGGACAAAATGGTGGGCGGCCCAGCCGATCAGGGGGTTGGCCGAGATCCCGGAAAAGGCATCGGAGCCGCCGCATTGCAGGGCGACTTTGAGGTGGGCAGCGGGGACCAGGGTCCGTGGGGTGGCGTTGACGGTTTCCAGCCAGCGCAGCACATGGGCGGTGGCGGTTTGCAAGCTGTCTTCAAACGATGCTTCCAGCGACATAAACGCATGCAGGGTGTCATCGATGGGGTAGCCGTTTTCGGACAGGAAGCTGCGCAGCACGGTGTTGTTGATCGGTTCCCAGCCGGCATCGACGGCGAGCACGGCGCCGACGTTGGGGTGGACCAGGAAGCCGGCCAGGGTACGCAGGACATGTTGGTGGTTGTTGGCGGCGGGGACGCTGCCCTCGGTGTGGGCGGCGGCGACGATGCCGTCGAGATTGGGCCACGCTTTGGCCAGCCCTTGGAGCCGTTCTTCGAGGGCGCGCACAAAGCTGCCGGTGGCCGAACTGGTGCCGAGCAGGAGGATAAAATTGCGTGTGCCGACCCCGCGGGCGGGGCTCCGTTGAAAGCCCCAGAAAGAGGGGGGGGACTCGATTGCTGGGGGGGGCGGGGCAGGTTGAAAGGTGGCCGGGTGGAGGTGGTAGTCGATTGCGCTGTCGGCGAAGTTGGGCTGGTCGGGCAGCTCGGCGCGCACGCTGCGCAGCCGCAGCGAGTGGAGGGTGCGTTCGTTGCAGACATAGGTGCCGGGCTCGATCGGCTGCAGGGCGGTTCCGAAGGGCAGGTTCCAAGAGAGGAGCCGTTCGCCGGCGCGGATCGGGCGCACTGCGAAGCGGTGTCCTTCCAGCACGGTATGGGAGAGCGGGTGCGGGTGGCCATCGACGGTGACCCGTTCGCCGGCTTCGAGGCGGCGGGTGGCGATGGCGGTGTTGTCGCCGGGCATAGGCAGGCGGGCGACGGCGGCAAGTTCGTACGTGTCAGCAGTCTGCATACAGATTCTCCAACCGGTCAAAAAATGAATACAATCCAGGCAGCGACCTATTGCAAAACGTCCGGGCGTTGAGCGGGTGTGGGCTCTGGCCGGTGCCAGGAGGCTTCACTGGGCAGAGGGGCCTCTGGTCGACGCCAGGGAATTGATTGTAACACGGTGTGGGGGCAGGGGTTCAATCGGAACCGTTCAGGGGGGCCGAGATGAAACAATAACGGGTATCCTCCTGAGAGGGCCTGCTGCGGTCCGGATGCGGGAAGTTGCAGTCAGCTGCCACACCGGCGACGGCTGTTGTTGTGCAGTGAAGGCTTGCATCGAGTTTTTCCTTGACGGTTTCCGCCACTGGAAAGAGGCTTCCTGGTATAATTGCATGGGGACAGGTCGACCTGTCTTTTACAACGAGTACAGGAAGGATTTGATGGAACCAACACTCCGCAAAGGGGCCACACCTTCTTCTGTGTTGCAGCGCGTGCTGACCCTCAAGCTCAAGATGGAGGTGGAGAGCGATCTGGGGGGCCCCTATCGTTATTTTGTCGAAAATTTGGGGGGAAACGACGAATTTTTGCGCCTGGGTGTGGAGACCCGCCGTCCCCAGATTGTCCAGCGGGTGTCGGAAATTGCCGGGCCGATTTTTCAGGAGAGGGCGTTGTTGCTGCAGCGGAGCCGTATGGTGCGCGTTGTAGAGAGCCGCTTCATCCATGGCTCGCTCATTTTCCAGGAGCAGGTAGCGACCTTTTTTTATTTTGAGGAGATCGACAGTGGCCTGG
>CAIOHJ010000015.1 GCA_903858085.1 uncultured Chloroflexota bacterium | reverse complement strand
GGTGTGCAGCTCGTCCGGCGGCGTTCTCCCGCCCCAGTGCTTCGGCGGCTCTCGGCCGGTCGCAGCCACAAAACAGGCGTACTGGCTGTTGGTGATGGGGTATTTGGCGATCGCAAACGCGTCCAGATCGACCGAATGGATCGGCTTTTCATCATCCGACGCGGCATTGCTGCCCATCGGGAACTCGCCAGCCTCGACAGGCATCCAGGCAATGTCCGGCAGCCCGTCTGTGCCGACGCCCACGCCGGGCCGTGGGTCGCCCAGGCGGGAGAGGGCGTTGCCGGCAGCAGCACGCACCCTCGGCGTGCTTTGCGTCATCAGCGCGCGGTTGTTCAAAATGCCGGCCGCCCACTGTGCTAGCTTCTGCCGCAAGTCGACGTCAGTCCCCAGCCATTCCAGGCAGCTGAGCAGGGCGATTTCGACGGCAGCCAGCTGGATGTCGGCGGAGAGAGCAGCCGTCTGGTCCGGCGGCCGGCCGATTCCGGCCAGCCGGCACACAAAACGACGGTCGTTGATTCGGTCGCCAGTGCTTGCAAAGTAGCCAGCAATCAGCAGGGCCGGCTCACGCCACCAGCTTTCCAGCAGAGGTCCCTGCTCCAAAAACGCTGCAATGCGGTCGACTCCCCCTTCGCCCAGCCGCGTTTTGACCAGATAAGAGGCAGTCAAGTACTCTTGGAAAGCCAGGTGAAAGAAACGATAGGCGCCCCACCGCTCCTCGACCAGCCCACCACGCACGCGGGTCAGTGCCACGAACGGTCCCGCCAAGCGCGCCAGATCGTTTTCTTGCCGGATGATGCGCTCCAGTTCGTCCTCGCTGAGATCGCGGCTTTGGCTGCTGCCAGCCTGGTGCATGTGAAAGGCCAGATGCTCTACCAGCTTGCGGTGCAGGCCGGGATCGCCGCCTACCAGCCTCCCGATCTCTTGCGCCGCTTCGTCGTCCAGCCCGTAGTCAGGCTGGAGCAGCGTGCGTGTCGCTTTTTCATAGAGGTCGGCACGTTGCTCTGGAAAACCACGCCCGGTCAGAAAAACCAGCAGCAGCATTCGCACCATGAGCGGGCTGTCGATCAGGCGCTTGTAGCCTGCACCCATTCGCGTTTTGCGCTCTGCCTCGAAGGTGCGGATGCCGTCGTTCAGCTTTTTGATGTTTTGCTCGCGCGTCGAAGTGTCTACCGGTTCGATGCAGGCGAAGGCCTGCATGACCAGCTGTTCCACTTGAGCTTCCGCCAGGGGCTTGACCTGCACTTGATGGAACTTTGCGTTGAGCAGTGTCTGTCCCTGGTACGCTGCTGTGCGGCAGGTGACAAGGGTGCGCAGTCCAGGCCTGCCCGCAACCAGGTCTTCGACTGCTGCGCAGATCCCGCTGCGCTCCGTGTCGTCGGGCACTTCATCCAGGCCGTCGAGCAGCAGAATCAGTGCCTGACTGTTTTCGATCAGGCGGACAAAGAAGTCTGGGGGCAGACGCAGCACAGTGCTGCGCTCGATCAGGTAGTGGGACAAAAAACTGTGCAGCGTCACTTTGTGAGGGGCATCTACACCGCCCTGTTGCCGAAGTTCGCGGCGGTAGCTGTGATAGCGGCTCAGCGGCAGGTAGAGCGGAAGCGGCAGACTCAATTCGGAGAGCGCGTCGAGACCCAGCGATCGGGTGGCAAGGGCTGGGTCTCGCGTCAGCCCCATGGCCAGCGACCAGGCAATGTGCTGCAGCACGGTGGTTTTGCCGGAGCCTGGCCCGCCGGTGATGATCAGCTGCGGCGCCAGCGGCAGCAGCTGGTCGAGACGGATATCGATCTGCTGCTGCGCGCCGGCACGGCGGGTTTGCGCCTGCAGCGGCACATAGACCTGATCCAGATCGAGGTTGATGACGTTGCGGCCTCGGTACTCTACACCACGCATCACAATCTTGCCGTAGCGGTCGATGATCCACGCCAGATACTGTCGAATCTGGCTGGCCAGATCCGCTTCATCCAATGATTCATTGGGTTTGCGGTAGAACGCTACAATCTTCTCAATGTGTTCGCTGGGCAAGGCGAGCGGCGGCGGCAACTGGCCGCGCAGAGCTGCCTCAAAGTTGCGCAGCTGGATGTTGCCGGGATTCTGCTTCCGTGCCTCCGTGAGCAGTGCATCGACCTTGTTCTGCTTGTTCACCCACTCCACCAACGCCATGAACTCATCCTCCAGCGCGCCGCTGGGGACGATATTGGCGTAGGTCTTGTTCAGCCCCAAGCGCACCACCCGCTGCATCTCTCCACGGTCAAAGGCAGCCAGCAGCGCACGCTGGAAGTTCCGGATCTGTTCTGTTGTCAGTTCGATGTCCATGTACGTGGTCTCCAGGGAGCAGATTGCGGGTGATCCAGGACGACAAACGCCCCAGCCTCCTTCGTCGGGCGCTCAGTCCGACCAACGAAGGAGGCGACTGCCATGCAGATCGAATGATTTCTCTCTCTCGATCTGCGGCGTGTGCGTCAATACACAAAAGAATCGCCTGACATCGGGCGGCAGTCGGTTTGCATCGGCCATGATCACGGGCTCCGGGTGGGCAAAGGGCGGGTGTGGGCGCTGACCATAGTATTGCGCAGCCGGCGCCCCACTGTCAAACAGTGATCTGCTCTTGAAATGGCTCAGGCAACGCGTTTGTAGGTAAAAAGTGCAGTGCCGGGTTTGTCGTCGATGGCGACAGGGAAGCCATCCGTCCACAGTGCCCTGCCAGACATACGCCGTGCGTGTCGCTGATCCCACGAGTACAGTTCGTACACTGCATCTGGCTCCAACGCCTGCAGCTTTGCCTCCCAGCGCGGAAACGGCGACTCGTGGCGCCGGAAGGCCACCACCATCCCCTCGCCCAGGTCTGGGCGGTCATATTGCCAGGCCGCCCAGACATCACATGCCAGGCTGTACGTGAGCAGGGGATAGAAATCACCATAAAAGTATTTGCGTAGGGCGTGCGCTTCTGCCATCAGCTGCCTGATGGTTGCCACGGGCAGGTCGGAGTGCCCGTCGAGTGCCTGCAAGCTCCAGTGTGTCACCATGCCCGGCCCCAACGCGCTGCGCATCGCGTAGACAGTAGGCTCGTCGCACACGGCGGCTGTCAGCGGAACCCAGGGCGCCAGCCCCTGTGTCTGCGTCTGCATGACCATGGGGTCAAAGGGCCAACACTGTCGGTCGCTGCGCCAGAGAACCACGCTGCGCATGATCGTTTCCAGGTCGATGCGCTGCCCCCCACCGGCACAGTTGTCGATGACGAGACCCGGGTGACGCGCCAGCAGATCGTCCCAAAAAGCATACAGACCGGTAACATGGCCGATCTCGCTCATCCCAATCCGGTCCGGGGCGTCTGCCATAGCAAACAGCTCCGGCACGCGCAGATCGTTAAAATCTTGGCGATAGCATGTGATCCCACCGGCATCGATCAGGTTGGAGAGCAGCTCGGTGATGTGGCGGCGTGCGGCCGGGATGCCGAGATTGACCATGTAGTTGAGCCCGTTGGTGTGACCAGAGGGCACCGGGCCGATCAGCCACTCCGGATGTTCCCGCACCATGCGCGAGCCTTCGAAGGCTCGCTCTGGCTCGACCCAGAGCAGAAACCCCAGCCCAGCAGTTCGCACTGCATCCCCGATAGGCCCGAAGCCATGCGGGTAGCCTTGTCGGTTCGCGACCCAGCTGCCCACCTCACGCATCCAACCGCTCCCCAGGCTGTCGGCCGCTTCGACGATGGGACGCTCGCCGTACCAGCCTGCATCGATCCAATAGCACTCGGTCGGGATCTGGTTTTCGGACAGCCATCGAATCTTTTCCAGGTGTTTTGCCTCCGGCTGGGCGCCCCACACGCCATCACCGAACGGCGGTTGCACGATCTGTTTTTGTGATCTCGGCACATAATGCGCCAGCAACAGACGGCGAAACAGGTTGTGGCTGCGGATGCGATCGGTCCAGTCAGGCAGGGGGGCATCGGCAGCGCCGTCCCAGAACAGCAGCAGGATGCGCGGTGTGCGGATTTCCTCGCCGGCATGAAGTTTGAGGTGGGTACGTTCCATGCCGGCGCGGACACGGACGCCGTCACGCCGCCGCTCGAAGGCAGCCGTCCAGCCTGCAGACCAGCCAATTGCCCCGAGGACGCCACTGTTGCCCAGTTGGAGATTGAAAAAGGGCAGATGAAGCGTAGAGGATTTTCCGGTGCGCGCCGACAGATCCAGGCGCGATCCCCCCTGACGAAAGGTGAGGGGGGTCGTCAGCGGCGCAAAGTCGTCGTGCTGGCTGAGGCCGCCCCGCGCGTGGTGAACCTGGCAGGGGGACGCTGCGTCGACGGCGAGCAGGACATCGAGGGGGGCGATCTCGGCCAGGATGTCGGTGTCTGCTGTTCCAATATTCTTGAACCAGGCGACCCATTCCACAGCGGGGAAGTCTGCAAACGTCTTGACTACACAGCGACATTCCAGTGTTGTGGACGGATCGACGAAGACAAGGGTCTCCAGGTGGGCGCCGTCTACGGGGCGCGTTTCTTCGCTGTGCACGCTCCATCCTGGCAGCAGAGATGCCGAAGGCTGGCCGCCGTAGCGAAAAGAGACTGGGAAATGGCCGGTGAGCGGCAATCCAAAGCGTTCACGGCGCCAGTCGTGGGCAGCGGCAATTTCTGACTTTTTGACGATATCAGCCATATCCTTCTCCTGTGGGTCACACTCAGGCAAACCGGACGCCTGGCCCAGTCGACTGTTGTCGGGAACCAGGCCCTGCCAGCACTGCCCTTGATTGAAACAGCAAGGCTTTCAGTATACTGTATACGCAAGTGTTCGGTCTGGCGTGCATAGGCTGCAGCGCAAAATACAACAAAAAGCCTACACCTTCCACCCAAATGTCAGGCGACGGGGGGGGAAGTGTCGGTGTATAACAGAGACAGGGGCAGTTATCGGGGTGCAGATCGTGTTGAGGAGGTCCTATGCTCGCCCAGATCCACAGCTGTGCTGTCGTGGGGCTGGAGGCCCAACCGATCCGGGTGGAGGTGGACATTGCCCGCGGGCTGGAGCGGGTGACCCTGGTGGGGTTGCCCGACGTAGCGGTCCGTGAGAGTGGCGAGCGGGTGCGTGCGGCCATCGTCAACAGCGGCTATCCATTTCCTGACCATCGGATGACCATCAACCTGGCGCCTGCCGACATTCGCAAAGAAGGTTCGGCCTACGACCTGCCGATTGCGCTGGGCATTCTTGCCGCCATGGGGCAGGTTTCCAGTGCGCTGGACGACGTTTTGGTTTTGGGGGAGCTGAGTTTAGACGGCCGGGTGCGTCATGTCAACGGTGTGCTGCCGATTGCCAGCATGGCGCGCAAGGCTGGTTTTTGTCGGCTTTTTGTGCCTGCCCAGGATGCTGCCGAAGCGGCTCTGGTGGGCGAGATCGAGGTCTATCCGGTTGACAGCTTGGGCCATCTGGTCGACCATCTGAGCGGGCGGCAACCGATCCTTCGTCACACGCACACATTGCCATTCAGCCCTGCCCTTCCTCCGGCGTGGCCTGTCGACTTTCAGGACATAAAAGGGCAGGAACACGCCAAACGTGCCCTTGAAATTGCCTGTGCTGGCTGCCACAATGTCCTGATGGTTGGTGTTCCCGGCTCGGGCAAAACCTTGTTGGCGCGCGCCCTGCCCTCTGTTCTGCCTCGGCTGACGCTGGCGGAGGCTTTGGAAATCACACGCATCTATTCGGTTGCAGACGCGTTGCCTGCAGGGGAGCCCTTGTTGAAGATGCGGCCATTCCGGGCGCCACACCATACGATCAGCCATGCTGGCCTGGTGGGAGGGGGGCGATCTCCAAGGCCAGGAGAGATCAGCCTGGCCCATCGAGGGGTGTTATTTTTGGACGAATTGCCAGAGTTTAGCACGCGCTGCCTGGAGACCCTACGACAACCATTAGAGGACAAAATTGTGACAATTAGCCGGGCCAGTGGTTCGTTGACTTTCCCCGCGGCATTTCAAG
>CAIOHJ010000014.1 GCA_903858085.1 uncultured Chloroflexota bacterium | reverse complement strand
GGACGGGCTGGCTGTAGGGCGAAGGGACACTTCGCCCTCTTTGGGGTGCCCGCAGGCGAAGTGGCTGGAGGACAGGCTGGCTGTAGGGCGAAGGGACACTTCGCCCTCTTTGGGGTGCCCTCAGGCGAAGTGGCTGGAGGACGGGCTGGCTGTAGGGCGAAGTGTCCCTTCGCCCTCCTTGTCTATCCGGACAGGGGTCTTTGGGGGCCAGGAGGTGCGAATCGCCCCCTCCAGCCACCGCTGCCGGTCGCCCTTGGCCTGCGCGACGGCCACAGAGCCCTCGATGTCGCCGGGCGCTACGTCGAGGAGCTCAAAAATTGCCGTGTCACCCACTCTTGCGACCCGTCTCCAGTTTCGTGCGCACCTGGCGCAGCACGGTCGACGGCAGGAGCGCAGCATTCTCCGCCAGGTAGCGGCGCACCGTCTCTGGCTGCTCGGCAATCATGGCGCGCAGCAGCCAGGAGACCGCCTTGGAGATCATCGGGCTGCGCTCGCCTTGCAGGCGCTGCAAGGTGACCAGGGCGCGCTGCGTCAGCCGTGGGTCGGCGTTGTGGCGCAGCGGTGGAATCAACAGCACCAGGCTTGCGCGGCGCAGGCTGATCTTCTCTGCAACGCTCAACGCATCCAGGAAGGCATCCCATTCGTCCCAGCGCGCCAGCACTTCCTTGTCAGTCCAGATCGACTGGCAGGTGGAGTCGACCTCGGCCCATCCAGCCTGCTGTGCCAGCCACCCGCGCAGGCGCGCCAGGTCGAGCCGGCGGCGCAACGGGTGCAGCACGCCCAGCAACGACCCGGCCAGACTGCGCTGCTCGAAGAGAGTGCCGGCATAGAGCGCGTCGAGCAGCGCCAGCCACGCTGCGTCCGGCCAGGATGCCTGTGCCCTGGCGGTTGTACGCGCCAGTTTATGCAGATCGGCGGCGCGCACCCCCAAGACCTGGCGCGGCGTGCCCAGATAGCGCCGGATGAAGGTCTGGTCGGGATGGCCGGTGGGCAGGGCGCCGAGCTGGGCAGTCAGGTGCGCCACTTGGGCAGGCGTGTCGTGCACGGGCATGGCCTCCTCCGGGGACGTACCCACGATGGCGGGCGTCGTTCCCTGTCTCACTGCGGTCTCCGGCACGTCACTCCTCCTGTCGTTCCCTTTCTTGCCTGCACCCATTCTTTGTGCCAATCCGCCTCATCCGCGGGCGATTTCCCGGCCGATCGGCGAACGATTTTGCATCAACACTCAATCACATTCACCGCCAGCCCGCCGCGCGAAGTCTCTTTGTACTTCGTCTTCATATCAGCGCCGGTGTCGCGCATCGTCTTGATCACCTTGTCCAGCGAAACGTAGTGCGTGCCGTCGCCGCGCAAGGCAATGCGCGCGGCGTTTATCGCCTTGACTGCGCCCATCGCATTGCGCTCAATGCAGGGAATCTGCACCAGGCCGCCCACGGGATCACAGGTCAGACCCAGGTTGTGCTCCATACCGATCTCGGCAGCGTTCTCCACCTGGTCGCAGGTGCCGCCGCGCACTTCAGCCAAGCCGGCTGCAGCCATAGAACAGGCGACACCCACCTCGCCCTGGCAGCCCACGTCGGCGCCGGAGATGCTGGCATTCTTCTTGTAGAGCGTGCCGATGGCACCGGCTGTGAGCAGGAAGCGCACCACGCCGTCGTCATCGGCGCCGGGCACAAACCGTGTGTAGTAGTGCAGCACGGCTGGGATGATGCCGGCTGCGCCGTTCGTCGGTGCAGTGACGACACGGCCGCCCCACGCATTCTCCTCGTTGACGGCAATGGCATAGACATTGACCCAGTCCATGACCGTCAGCGGGTCCTGCAGGTTGGCTTCAGGTCGTTCGACCAGCTTGCGGTAAAGTTCGGCGGCGCGGCGCTTCACCTTCATGCCGCCGGGCAGGAGACCATCCGACGTCACACCGCGGCGCACGCAATCCTGCATGACGGCCCAGATGCGCAACAATCCGGCGCGGATTTCCGCTTCGCTGCGCCAGACTTTTTCATTCTCCAACATGAGCTGGCTGATGCTCAGCCCCTGTGTCTTGCACTGAACGAGCAGTTCTTCGCCCGTGTCGAAAGGGTAGGGCAGGACGGTGTCATCCTCTTTGATGCGAGCAGCGCCTGTGGCCCTCTCGTCGACGACGAAGCCGCCGCCCACAGAGTAGTAGGTGCCGGCGTCCAGAAAAGCGCCATCGACGTTGAGCGCCGCGAAGGTCATCCCGTTGGGATGGTAGGCCAGTGCGGTACGACGGAAGTGCATATGCTGCTTGTCGTTGAAGGCGATCGGCTGTACGCCGAGCAGAGCGAGCTGCTGCGCTGCGCGCACAGTATCGATGCGCTCGACCACCCTGGTCGTGTCGACCGTCTCCGGCGCTTCGCCCATGAGACCCAGGATCACGGCCTTGTCGGTGCCGTGGCCCTTGCCCGTGGCACCGAGCGAACCGAAAAGTTCTGTGCGTACGGCGGCTACCTGCGGCAGCCGACCGTCGCGTGCCAGGCGCTGCGCAAACAGGCGTGCAGCCTTCATTGGCCCGACTGTGTGGGAACTAGACGGACCGATGCCGATTTTGAACAGATCAAAAACGCTGATAGCCATAGACTCCTTTGCGTATCAACCCTTCAACGTTGCGCCCACCGCTCGACCAATTTCACCAACACTTCTACTGCCTTCTGCATATCCTGCACGCTGACCCATTCCAACGGGCTGTGGATATTCTGCTACCCGGCCAGGGGGGCGAAGCCCCCCTCCTCTGCGGATGAATTTAGCCGAATGTCAACCGTCCCTACGGGACGGCATGGCACACGCACGCCCCGATCGGGCGGGGGCGTGCGTGTGCCGCCTCTACATTCATCATCGCGCTACTTTTTCTCAGGCATTACCGAGGAATGGTGGCTGGTAATTAGCCACTCTGAACCATTCCAACGGTAGGTATAGCTGTAGCGTCCACTGACCGAGTCCCCTGTCTTGGCAAACGTAAATGTGTAAAGACCGGCATCAACGACAGTGTTACAGCCGAGTTCAATGAATCGCAGATCAATTTTTCCTGAGGGACGGTTCTCCAGAAAGTGATGGAAATAGTCTTCTTTCTCAGCTGGAGTGAGCCGAGGTTTGTTTGAAAGAGTAGGCAACAGGATTGACCGCTCCGCATAGTTGGCGACTACTTTTTGCGGATCACCTGTTTGTAACGATTGATTCCAGCGGTCAAACAGTGACGCGATTTCCGCTTCGGAAACTGCCTTGCAGTTCTCTGTGCGCACATCTTGCGCACTGGATTGTGCAACTTGGTTTGGGGCACAGCCTGCAAGGGCTGCAACAACGAACAGCAAAATCAACCACTTCCTCTTCATAAAGCACTCCTATTTTGGTCATGACAACCCATTCTGGCATCGCTGAACGCAAAAACCTGATCGCCGATTTTGAAATTCCTGACGTCGTTGAAGACGCCTACAGTGTGAGCCAGTACCCCTCTTGCACGAAAAAAACTACCGATGGATTCCCTACGAAAAGCCGCACATTGGGTCAAAAGTAGTACATTTATACTACATCCCTCTCTCTGAAAGTTGCTATTCTGGTAATCGTTCAGGCCATTCGTCAGCAATTCAGCCTGGATTTCATACGTTAAATTCTTGGTTCGTGCATGTGTACTCATGGTTCGGTCATTTTTCGTAGTGGTTCAGAAAATTGTTACTGCTATATATAGAGTGCATGGGTCATATCTGCAAGAAAAACTTGGGCTTTGAAGACCGTGACACATTTCCGTTTACTTTGACCGAACCATACGCCTACAGGATGCTGTTGGGCTGATTTTGTGGGACGGATGGCATCTATGTGCCGACCGGCTACCCTTGTGCAGTTGGATCGTGCTTTGCACCAGTTCTTTCGTGACCTTTTCGCCGCAGTCCAGGACTATGCCGCAAAAACGCCAGCTACGCCCGACACGAACCGCATCCGCTCCGCCCCCCCCCGCCTTGTATCGCCGTACGCCCCTCTGGGTGGGAGGCGGTGCCGTGCTGGCTGCCCTTGTCCTGATCGTGATCGGGCTGCGTCCCGCTCAGGACACACTGGCCCCGAGTATGCCAGCCGTGGCCTCGCCCGTGACCGATGTCGTACCTTCCCAGACAAGCACAGCAGCCCCAACACCGACGCCACTGCTCCTG
>CAIOHJ010000013.1 GCA_903858085.1 uncultured Chloroflexota bacterium | reverse complement strand
GACAGGCCCCTCTGTGGAGACCCTGCTTGACCGGCAAAAGAGCCCTTTTTTGAAAAATTGAATGAGCAAATTGCCCAGAATTGAGGGAGACGAACCGTGGCTCCGCACTCCTTGCCGCCGCACCCAGTTCTACATTCAGACGCCCCGATGGGGCGCACTGGGATGTGCGACCGCTTCTTGTCAAGACACCTGCACCCCGCTATACTGGGGGCAGGGCGTACGCACTGCACGCAAAAGGAGACCCCAACATGGCCTGGAACCAGATGCTGACCAATCTGCGCGATCTGCTCGCCGATCTTTACTACAACCAGGAACGGGCACGACGGGTGGTCGACGCAGCAGGGCTGAAGCCGGCCTTCATCGACATGGAAGGCGACTCGATCACGCGCTGGCACAACATTCTGCGTGAGGCGGATCGCCGCGACAAGGTCGCTGCCATCGTGCAAGTCACCTACGACGAATATCCCGAAAACAACTGGCTGGCCGCCGCAGCCAAAAACGATCTCTGGGCGATCAGCGGTGCAGACATCAAAAAGAGCGCCTGGCAGGGCGAGGCGGACGCAGCGCAGCTCGAGAAACTCATGGGCGACAAGAGCACGCTCATGCCCATCCACTTCCTGGAGATCGGCCTGGAGCGGGCTCGCTCGGTCGTCAAGGTGGTGCAGCCGGCCGGCAGCGGCTCCGGCTTTCTGCTGCCGGGCAATCTGCTCGTCACCAATCACCACGTGCTGCCGTCTCCGGAGATTGCACGCACAGCCACGATCCTCTGCAACTACCAGAAGACACGCGACGGGCTGGATGCGCCGACCGAACGCTTCTCGCTTGTGCCCGATGCGCCGCACGGCCTCTTTCACACGTCGAATGAACACGACTGGACCATCGTCCGGGTGACCGATGACGCCAATGCCCGCTACGGTGCGCTGACGCTGCGGCGCAAGAGCACGAAAAAAGACGCCCACGTCAACATCATCCAGCATCCGGGTGGAGGACCGAAGCAGATTGCGCTCTACCACAACCTTGTCACCTATGCCGACAGCAACCTCGTGCAGTATTTGACCGATACGCTGCCCGGCTCCTCCGGCTCGCCGGTCTTTGACGATGACTGGGAGGTGGTGGCGCTGCACCACAGCGGCGGCTGGCTGCGCGAACCAGGCGTCAAGCTGGCCTGCTACCGCAACGAAGGCATCGCCATCGACAAGGTGATCGACGCACTCGAAAAACACGGTCTGCTGACGCAGTGACGGAAGCGCCTCCCCCCGTTCTAAATTCAAGCTGACTTGACCCCAAAAACCAGGCCACACCCCACAAAGAAGCGCCGATCCAACGATCGACGCTTCTTTGTACAGACTGTCTGTTGAGACGATTCCTGTATGGGGTGAGAGAACGCATTCTCCCACCACGCTGCCAGCTCGTGGCTGACAAATCTGTAGCGCATACGGGATTCGAACCCGTGTCTCAGCCTTGAGAGGGCTGTGTCCTGGGCCTCTAGACGAATGCGCCGCAAACCTTGTGTGTTCCTTACGGTTCACCCAGAACGTTCTTTATTGTAACTGGGGAACCCCACCCTGTCAAAAACCACACACCCCCAGGGTGTGGTTCAAAGTGTGGCATGCCGTCTCTAAACTCATCCGCCCCGATGGGGCGGGGTGTAGCCATGCTTCATTTCACTTGTGCCCTGATCGCTTTTCGCGCAGCCGGGTGATTCGGATAGGTTTTTAGGGTGCCCTCGGACGGGGTGGCTGCAGGGCGAAGGGACACTTCGCCCTCTTTGCGGTGCCCTCCGTGCAGGCGGGTCGTGCGTGTGCCATGCCGTCCCGTAGGGACGCAGGATCAGTTGGACGACGACAGCTGCCTCAGCTGCTCTTTGAGGGCTTGAAACTGCTGCGGCGTGATGCCGGTCGCTTTTGTGATCAGCGTCCACTCCACACCTGCCGACAGG
>CAIOHJ010000012.1 GCA_903858085.1 uncultured Chloroflexota bacterium | reverse complement strand
CTCGACCAGGTCGACGTTGCCCAGCTCTGGCAGCCCATCATCGATCTGACCAACGCCCGCAAAACAATCACTGTCGTCCACCAAAGCTACCGCCCCTCGTTCGAACCCGGCACCAACCTCTGGCTGCATATGCGGCTCAAAGGGGAGTTTGGCAGCCTCTTCGACCTGCAACAATTTCCCCTGGACCACCAAACCCTCACCCTGGAACTCGAATCTGCCGAATATGACAGCGACGATTTGATCTTTGCCTATCTCTATGCGACCACCAACGCAGCCGGCCAGGAGTACAGGCTGCAGCCAGGACGCCATGTCGCCCGCGACGCCCTGCCCTCTGGCTGGCAAATCCAACAGATCGCTGTCCGTCAATCCCTCCATCTGCTCCCTTACGACCGCTCCACCTGGTCACGCTTCCAGATCACCCTCCAGCTGGGGCGTCAGTTCGATCTTCTCTTTTGGAAAGGGCCGTTTTTGCTGCTCCTGATCGGATTTTTGCTCTGGGGCGTCTTGTGGCAGGGCAGGGATTCGCTCGGCCTGCAGCTGTGGATGCTTGCCCTGCTGCTGCTGACCACCGTGGCCACCCACGCGTTGATTCTGCGCACGGTCCCGCAGGTCATCTCCCCAACCCTGCTGGATCTCTATCTGTTGTTCTGCTACGCGCTGTTGACCTTCGGCACGGCGGCCATCCTCGTCGTCTGGGGGCTGCGCGAGCGGCTGCAAAAACCTACCCAGGCCAGATACCTCAGCCGTATTCTGGTGGTTGGCTACCCAGCCCTGTTGACCGCTCTCGTCGGTGCACTCTACTGGTACACAACCACGCGCAGTTGACAAAAACTGCCTTTGTGTAGGAGCTGATGGACAATGTCTGTTCGACTTTACAAAACCCTGGCTCTCCTGGCGTTGTGGAGTTCTCTGGCAGGGTGCAGCAACGCCACACTGCCCGCAGGCTGCCCCCCCGCCTGCGCCGGCTTTGACCTGCGCTCCTACAGCCTGGCCGGCGTCAATCTGGCTGGCGCAGATCTGCAGCGCGCCAATTTGAGCCAGACTCAGCTGCAAAATGCCAACCTGGCCGGCGCCAATCTGGCCGGAGCCGACCTCCAACAAAGCAACCTGACCGGAGCCGACCTGCGCGAGAGCAATCTGCAGGGCGCCAACCTCACCGGCGCCAACCTGATCAACGCCGATCTCTCCGGCGCCGATCTCTCCGGCGCCGATCTGTCACAGGCCGTGCTCACCCGGTTGAACCTCACCGACGTCCGCCTGAATGCCGCCGTGCTGAACCAAACCCGCCTGGTCGGCGCCAAACTGTGGGGGGTCAACTTGAACGGCGCCCAACTGCAAGGGGCCAACCTGGCCGGCGCTCGCCTGGCCGGCGCCAACCTGGCCGGCGCCAACCTGGGCGTCGACGATCCACGCCAGCCCGGCACCAATCTGAACGGCGCTGACCTGCGCAGCAGCAATCTCAGCGGAGCCAATCTGCACCAGGCCCAGCTGACCGGCGCCAACCTGGAACAAGCCCTCCTCAACGGCGCCCACCTCGACGGACAGATGGTGGGCGCCAACTTCACCAGCGCCAGCCTGATCGGCGCTGACCTCAGCGGCGCCATCCTCAGCGGCGCCGTGCTGGCCGCCGCTACCCTGCAGTCCGCCAACCTGCACGACGCCCTGCTCAACGGCGTCGATCTGCGCGGCGCCGACCTGCGCAATGCCATCCTGACCAGCACCGACGCCGCCGGCAACTCAATCCCCGCCGACCTCTCTACCGCCCGCTACGACAGCAGCACCCAATTCCCAGCTGGCTTTTCCCCCGAACTCCCCGCCCCCCCCTGACGTTGCCTCACGCCTCTCCAACTGCCTGCACCGTCCGCTGGGGTCCGCTGGCACTCAAAATTGCCGCAAGCCGCTCCACCTGGGTGGAAGCCACGATCGCCACCACCTCGTCGGCTGGCTGCAACACAGTCTCCCCCTTCGGCAACAAAAGACGCCCGCCACGAAAGAGTGCAGTCAACACACACTCCTCCGGCAACGACAAGTCAGCCACCCGCCGGCCAACAGCCACCGCCTGCGGATCCACCGTCTCCTCCACCAACGAGTAGGCGCCACGACGCAGCTTGAGCAGCGTCATCATCTCCCCCAAAGACATCTCCTCTAAAATCAGATGCGCCATCAGGTCCGCCTGGTTGAGCGCAACATCCACCCCCATCACCTCGTTGTACAGCCACGCATTGGCAGGATTGTTGACACGCGCGATCGTGCGCGGCGTGCCAAACTCGAAGCGCGCCAGGGTGGTGGCCACCAGGTTGATCTCATCGCTTCCCGTCACAGCCGCCAACACCTGCGCCCGACGAATCCCCGCCCGCTCCAATAGCTCCGGGTCCGCACCGCTGCCGGCAACCACCTGCACCCCCGGAACCGACCGCACAACCTCAGCCACATGCTCAGCACGTACTTCGACCACCGTAACCTGGTGCTGCGCTGCCTGCAACAACACAGCCAGACGCATGCCCACCTTTCCCCCTCCCACAATGATGGCGTTCATCCAGCCCCTCCTGCCCACTCCTCCAGCCGGCTCGCCGCATGCGCCCGCAGCGCCACGTAGAGACGGTCCCCCGCCCGCACCACTGTCTCTGGCCCCGGCAACAGCACATGGCCGTCCCGACAAAGCGCCGTCACCTGTATTTCGTAGGGCACGTTGATCGCCTGCACCGCACGCCCATCCAGCAGCGGCGGCACCTCGAACACCACCAGGTTGACCTCCCCGCTGCCAATGCTCAGCACCGGAGAAAGCTGGGCCTGCACCAACGCCTCCGCCATACGATCTACCCCCCAAACCTGGGGCGAGATTGTCGTGATGCCCAGGCGCCGGTACACTTCAGCCTTGCCCGGCTCGTAGACACGCGCCACCACACGCGGCACTTGATAGATCCGGCGAGCCAGGCGCGCCACCACCACGTTGAGCTCGTCGACCCCAGTCACAGCCGCCAGCCCATCCGCCCGCTCAATACCCGCCTCAACCAGCACCCCACGATCCAGGCCAAACCCCTGCACCGTACGCAGAGAGAGGCTGTCAGGGCCGGCAGCCGCAGTTGCCACACGGGCAAGCGCCTCGGCGTCTTTGTCGACAACCGTGACTTGATGTCCCTGGGTGCTGAGCAACTGCGCCAGCCGAGAACCCGCACGGCCACAGCCAACCACCAGATATCGCATGGATCACCTCGATTCGTCACAGACGCCCCCCATCCCTGACAAGCCCTCCCCGCCCGAAACGGGCCGCCAGCAGCTTGCGCAGTTCGTCAACCCCCAGGACCACCGGCACCCAGGCCAACAGGAAAAACCAGTAGGGCCAGTCAAAAGGCGCCATCCCAAAGATCGGCTGCAGAAACGGAACATAGATCATCGCCAGCAACAACAACAGCTCGATACCAATACCAATCCAGATCAGACGATTGTGAAAGAGCGGGATGCGCGCCACAGAAACTGTCTGCGATCGATGGGCGAACAGATTGCCGATCTGCCCGCAGATCACCGCACCCAGCGCCATCGCAGCCGCCGCAAAGTAGACAGGGCCGGTCTCCGGCAGGTCGAGCCACTGGCCCCAATGGCCTTGGGTCCAAAAATACCCATAAAACGAGACCATCGTCGCCAGCCCCTGCACCATCCCCTGAATGGCATAGGCGCGCACCAGCAGCGGCCTGTCGACCAGATGCTCGCTCCTGCTGCGGGGAGGGCGCGCCATGAGCCCAGGCTCCGGGGGCTCCATGCCCAACGCCAACGCCGGCACAATGTCGGTGCCGACATCGATGCTGAGCACCTGCATGATGTTGATGGCCAGCGGAATGCGCCCGCCGCTGAACGCAAACGCCACAAAAGGCACCGCCTCGGGGACGTTGCTGGTCAGGATGTAGCTGGTAAATTTGCGGATATTGGCGTAGACCGCACGCCCTTCCTCGACCGCAGCCACAATCGAGGCAAAGTTGTCGTCGGTCAAGATCAGGTCCGCCGCCTCCTTGGCCACATCGGTCCCCCCCTTCCCCATCGCAACACCGATGTCCGCCTGCTTGAGCGCCGGCGCGTCGTTGACCCCGTCCCCGGTGACAGCCACAACATGGCCCAACGCCTGCAGCGCAGCGACGATCCGCAGCTTGTGGTCCGGCGAGACGCGCGCAAAGATGACCTCCTCCCGCAACACCTCCGCCAGCGCAGACGCATCCATCCCGTCCAGGTCGGCACCGGTCACCAGACGCGGCAGAGGCCGAACCACGATCCCAATGCGGCGGGCAATGCTCTCCGCCGTCAACCCATAGTCGCCCGTCACCATAATCGTGCGGATGCCCGCCGACCTGCAGGTCGCCACCGCCTGCGCCACCTCCGGCCGCGGCGGGTCGAGCATCCCCAGCAGCCCCAAAAGCACCAGATCCCGCTCAACTGCTTCCGCCCGGAAGTCGTCAAAACCAACAGGCAGCTGCCGCTCTGCCACAGCCAACACACGCATCCCTGCACGCGCCATCCGGTCGTTGGCCTCCATGACCTTCTGGCGCTGCAGACCATCGAGCGGCAACGCCTGCCCGCCCAGACGCACATGGCTGCTGAGCGCCAGGATCTCGCTGGGAGCTCCTTTGACAAAGGCCCTCTCTCCACCCCCGCCGGCGACCTGGCGGGGCGACAGCTCTCGGTGGAGTGTGCTCATCCGCCGACGTTGGGATTCGAACGGCAACTCCCGCACCAGCGGCCAGGCGGTTGCCACCGCAGCCAGGTCGATGCCCGCCTTGCGCGCCACCACCAAGAGCGCCGCCTCGGTCGGATCCCCCAAAATCTGCCAGCCCGGTTGGCGCTCTGTTCCTTCCCCCGGCGCGATCAGCCGGGCATTGTTGCACCGCACCGCCGCAACCAGGCAGGCAGCCAGATCACCCGCGCACAGTTCCGCACCCAGCCCCGGCTCCTCCCCAGCCTCTTCCTGGAGCGCTCCCTCCGGGGCATACCCCACACCAGTGACCCCATAGGTTCTGCCCCCCACCCAGATCTGGCGCACCGTCATCTCATTTTGGGTCAGCGTGCCCGTCTTGTCCGTGCAGATCACGCTCGTACAACCCAGCGTCTCTACCGACGAAAGCCGTTTGACGATGGCGTTGCGCCTGGCCATGCGCTGCACCCCCATCGCCAGGGCCAGGGTGACGGTCGGCAACAGCCCCTCTGGCACAAACGCGACGATCATCCCTATCGCAAAGATAAACGCCTCCAGCAGTTCCATCCCAGCCACCCAGGTGGAAAGGGCAAAAAAGAGCAGCCCCGCCCCGACCGCAAAGATGGAAACAAGGCGAGTGACCCCCTGGATCTCCTTTTGTAGAGGGCTGAGCTGGGTGCCCATCGACTGCGTCAGCGCTGCAATTTTGCCAAATTCGGTCGCCATGCCGACCGCAAAGACCACCGCACGCCCTGTCCCCCCCACCACAGCGGTCCCTGCAAAGACCAGGTTGGGCAGCTCAGCCAGGGCAAGGTCGGTGCCGACCACCGCATCCGCATCCTTGCGCACCGGGTGTGACTCCCCACTGAGGGTCGACTGGTCCACCCGCAGCTCAAATGCCTGGATCAAACGCCCATCCGCAGAGATGGCATCCCCCTCCGCCAACAACATGATGTCGCCAGGCACCAGCTCTTCCGCTGCAATCCGCGCTTCCTGCCCGTCGCGCAGCACGCGCACGTAAACCGGCAGCAGCTTGCGCAGGGCTTCGGTGGCCCGTTCAGCCTTGTACTCCTGCCAGAAACTGAAGGCCCCGTTGAGCAGCACAACCAGCCAGACCGCTACGCCCAGCTGCGCCATGCCAGCCACAAAGGCCATCCCCCCAGCCACCCAGAGCAAACTTGCCATCAGATGGGTAAAATTGGCCAGCAGCCGACGAGAAAGAGGCAGGCGGCGGGCTTCGTGCAGCTCGTTGCGCCCATGTTGGAGCAGCCGAGCCGCCGCCACCTCCGCAGTCAGCCCGCTCGCCGGCGTGTCCATCGCCGCCAACACCTGGCCCGGCTCCAGTCTATCGATCGACGTCCCTGACCTGGTCACTCGCCTTGCGCTCCTCCCGCACCCAGCCGCAACTTCCCCTGTCTCCCTCCATTATCCGCCTGCAAGGGCAGATTTGTACCCTACAAACACCGTACGAATCAAACTCCCACTCGCAAAAGCAGCTTCTCGTTCGTCTCTACAATACAACCCTGCTCCTCGACACAGGCCCAGGTCCCTCGGCTGTTGTGACACAAGATGCCCAACACTCTCTGTTGCATTCGGAGAAAGCATGGTATACTGCTTCAGGTGTAAATTTCAAGACACACCCCAAAAAAGCGTCTGCCCTCTACCCAACATCCTTCCAGAAAGGCGTTGCCCTCATGTCTGCACAGTCTGAACAGCTGCTTCTCCGTCAGACCCAGCTCAATGCCCTGGCCCGTCTCCCCCGCCAGCTGGCCCGCCTGGCCGCAACGGTAGATGAACACGAGCTGACCACCCCCTTTCTTGCCGGCGAATGGTCGGTGGCTCAAAATCTTCACCATCTGGCCGACTCGCATATGAACAGTTTTCTCCGCTGCAAACTCATTTTGACCGAGGAAGAACCCACCCTCAAACCCTACAACCAGGACCGGTGGGCAGCCCTGGCCGACAGCCAGACAGCCGCAGTCCACAGCTCGCTGGCGCTGCTGCATGGCCTGCACACCCGCTGGATGGACTTTTGGAACGCGCTGGAAGAGAACGATTGGCAGCGCGCAGGGCTCCACCCCGAAATCGGCCGAGTGACGCTCGCCACCCTCCTGCGCATCTATGGCGCCCACGGCGCAGCACATCTCCTCCAGATTCGCCAGACCCTGGCCGCCCAGTACCATACGCTCCCAGCCACCCCGGCAGAGCTGCTCGCCCGCGTCGACCGCGAATGGACACGCCTGCAGACCCTGCTGGCAGAGCTGGACAGCAGCACCCTGGAGAGCCCGATCGACGGCGGGTGGTCCCCCAAACTCCATCTGGCCCACCTCACCCTGTGGGAAAACTACCTGCTTCGCCACCTGGTCGGCGGCGAAGCCGCACATCTCCTCTTCCAACTGGACCCGGGCAGCGACCCGCTGGCGCAGATCGACACGATCAACGCCGCAGACGAAGCCCGCTCCCAACAACTGCCACTCGATGTCGTGCTGGAGGAGGCCCAGCGCGTACACGCTGCGGTGCGCGCCGCGCTCCTCACCCTGGAGTGGCCCGAATGGGTGCGCCCAGGAGCAGACGGCGCCCCCCCCGTCAATGGGCTGATCGCCAACAGCTACGAACATTATCTCGAACACTGGCATTCCTTGCTCGCCGCTTGATCCAGAATTTCCAAAATATCAGAAACATCCTTGTCAACAAGCCCCTCCCCTCTTCAAAGAGGAGGAGTTCAGCGGAGAACTGAATGAGTCACCCAGCACAGTTTTCAATCTTGGAGCGTTCCCGCCTGGCCCTGATCCAGGCCGGCGACCGCCTGACCCCCCCCGAACCCTGGCGCGCCCAGGCCAAACGTTGGCTGACCCATCTCAGACACCCCCCCGACACCCTCGAACTGGAAGTGCACCACAAAAACCAGCTGCTGGCCGTCTCCTCGGTTTCGCTCGGAACCGCCGTCGCAGGGATCGCCCTGGTGCAGCCCTGGTTGAGCCTGACCGGGATGCTGCTTGCCCTCTATACCTTTGGGCCTACCTTCCGCGGGGCCTTGCATACCCTCCAGAACGAACGACGCATCGACAACCAGGTGCTCGACGCCACGCGCCTCCTGCTCTGCCTGGCACTGCGCTACGACTTCATCCTGACGCTGAATGCCCTGTTACAGGCGACCAGCCAGAAGTTTTTTACCCAGTCGCAGGCAGAGTTCAACAAGGAGATTGAAGCGCTGGAATGGGTCGCAGAGGCCGATCGAGAGACTGTTCGACAGATTTTGCTGGATGCCGCCGGTGCCCTCAGCCTCCCCCAGCAGAGAGGACAGGCTGCTGTCCGGCAGATGGCCCCCTGGATGCTGGCCAGCTTTGTGCTGACCATACCCTGGCTGGGCGTCAACCGGGCAGCAGCCTTCTTGACGACCGGCTTTGGCGCTCACCTGAATACACTGGGACCATTTACCGTCCGCAAAACCCTGCTGGCCGCCGCACAGCAAGGCATTCTTGTCAAAGATATCCATGTCCTGGAGACAGCCGCACAGATAGATACCCTCGTGATCGACGCACAGGTGCTGGCGGATGCCGCCGCCCGTGCGTCTTTGTCCGCCGCGGTCGATGCACTGCGCGCGCACAGACCGCACCCCTCCCACCCCTTCTCGGTCTACTGCCTGCTCGACAGCGACGATACCTTCCTGCCCCTGGTCGATCAGATCGACTGCGCAGTGGCGGTTGCTGCTGGCTCCGCCGAAAAACGGCTCTCCTTCTTGCAGACCCTGCAACAGAGCGGGCGTTCGATCTGCTACATCGGGGCCACCAGCCAAGAAGAGGGCGAAGACGACAGCGCGCTCCTCTCCTGTACCACCGTGGCCTGGCGAAGCTCAACAGCCCTGGCCCACAGCCCTGCCCAGGTTCACCTGATGGAGGGGGACCTGACCGCGCTGGCACACTTCGTCGGCCTGGCTTCTGACTACAGCCGCACGCAACGCTTCAACCTCCAGACCCCGATCGGTTTCGACTGGGCGGACATCGGCACGACCGTCTTCATTCATCTGGGGCTGGTCTATTCCATCCTCTTCAACTATGCGGGCCTGGCGACCGCAGCACTCTACGCGCGCCGGCCACAGCGCGCTGCGCAGAAAGCCACCGCCGCCCCCTCCCCTGCCGTTGCGGTTCCTGCATCGGCAGCAGTGGCTGCTGCGCAGCCCTGAAGCGGCCGTCTGCTGCCCCCTGCTGCCAACGATGGAGCAGCAGGGGCAGAAGCGAGTTGAACACTCCGACCAGCAGCCCCCCATACCCCAACAAAATCGTCGTGCTCAGCCCCACATGCGCAAACAGAGCCCCCCCCATCCCGATCCCCATCGGGATCAGTTGGGTCGCAAATCCGATTTTGGCGTTGGTGTCGTACTGCTGCGCCAGCACAAACAGCTGGTTCAGGTGCTTGAGGGTGCCGTCCATCAAAATGATCTGGGCCGTGTCGGTGGCCACCGCAGAAGCCCCCCGCAAAGAGACAGACACCTGTGATTTTTTCAGAGCAATCGAGTCGTTGATCCCATCCCCGACAAAACAGACAAACCGGCCCTCCGCCTGCAGCTGCGCGATCAGCGCAGCCTTGGCTTCTGGCAATGTCTCGGCAAAATACTGGTCGATCCCCAGTTCCTGGGCCAGCTTGCGCGTTGGAAGCTCGTGATCACCTGAAATCAGATAAAGCGTCCGGATTCGTCCACGCCGACGCAGTTCTCCCAGAACCTGCCGGGCTTCGGCCCGGACCGTGGCACGCAACTCAACAGCACCGATCAACTGTTCGCCGCACGCCACCAGCACCAGCGAATGGCCTGTCGTGCTGCACTGCACCCACAGGGCCTCCATCGACTCTGAAAGAGAGATTCCTTCCATCTCAAAAAAACGCCGGCTGCCCACACGCACAGGCTGCCCGTCCAGCCGCACAGAAACCCCATACCCAGCCCGATAGGACGCCTCGTCGATGTCGGGCAAAGCAAGCTGCCGACGCATCGCCTCCTGCAAAATCGCCCGGGCGATCGGGTGACTCTGCCGATGCTCGGCAGCAGCCGCCAGCGCCAGCACCTGCATTTCATCGTACGCAGCATACAGATGAATCTTCTCGACGGTGGGCTGCTCCTCGGTCAGTGTCCCCGTCTTGTCAAAGACCACTGTGTCGACCTGGTTCAACAGATCCAAGGTGCGTCCATCCTTGATAAGGATCTGATGGCGAGACATCAAGTTCAGAAAGGTCAAAATCCCAATGGGCGCCACGATGTTCATTTTGTATTTGTAATGGGAATTCAACAGAGCAATCGCCGCATACGGACCGACGAACGGCAACACCACCGCCCCCAAAATCAGCGTAGGCAAGACGGTCTGGTTGGTCAGTTTCTCAGAACGAAGTTGAAGAGAAGATTTGTACTCGGCCGTTTGGTTCAGGATCTGGCCGATCTGGGCCACAACCGTTGCCTGCCCAGCCTGCTCCACCTGGACCAAAATTCGCCCGGAGATGACCACCGTCGAGGCAAAGACCGGCGCACCAACCCCTTTTTCCGCCGGCTGCGCTTCTCCCGTCAGAATGTGCTGGTCCACAGCAGCAGCACCCTGGACCACGATGCCATCTGCTGGGATGACCCCCCCAGCCCCGACCACCACCCTGTCCCCGACCTGGAGTTGATCCAACGGGACTTCTACCTCTACTGCATCCAACACAAGCCAGGCATTTTGGGGCAGCTGACGGAAGACATCGACCACCTGTTTTCTGGACTCTTTTTTGACCTTTTGCAGCAGCTTCCGGGAGAGATAGTAAATGGTCGTCGCCAGATTGGCCGGAACATAGTACTGCCCGAACAGACACGCCACCACGACGATGGAAGAGAGGGTGTCCACCGTGACCACACGCCGACGTGCCGCCCGATAGGCATCTTGCACCATTGGCACACACGCATAGAGAAACCAGGGCATGCTGAACAAGGCCAACCACGGGTAGCCCAGCGATCCCACCAGCGCCAGCCCCAGTGAGACCGAAGAGATGGCCAGTTCCAGATTGAGCTGCTGCTCCCCAGGGACGACAGGCTGGCCCCCCGGCCATACCAGCACCCGTTCTCCCCCCAACCTGTACATCAGGCTCTGCTGTCGGCGCCGCTGTCGGCTCTGCTGCTCGATGCCGTCCAGCAGGCCAGAAACACTGAATCGCCACATCTTATTGGCTCAGAATGCGCACCAGCCCCCGGGTGCCGTCCACCTCGATCAGCTGCCCATCCTGAATGGCCTGGGTCGCCATCCCCGTCCCAACCACAGCCGGAATCCCATATTCGCGAGCGACGATCGCGCTGTGACAGAGAATTCCCCCTGCATTGGTGACCAGCCCGCTGATGCTGGCAAACAACGGGGTCCAGGGCAGGATCGTCGTCTCCGTCACCAGGATGTCGCCCGGCACCAGCCTGTCCGCCTCGGCCAACGTCAGGAGCACCTTGGCCTTGCCCCGCACCAGACCAGGAGAACCGGCATGGCCCCGCAGTTCATCCGCTCTCTCGGAGGGAGGCAGCGGATCCCCCAAAAATTTTCCAAACGAACGCAGGATCGGGTCGTCGGGGGGCGGCTCGGTGGGAAGTGTGCCCAGCATCGGCGGCGGCGTGATCGCCCCAAAGTGGCTGTCCAAGGCCCGACGCTCCTGGACATGGCGCCGATAACGCCCGCTGTCTGCCCCCGCAGATCCCTGCAATTCCTCCAACGTCAGGAAAAAAACATCCTCGCTCGTTTCCAAAATTCCCGCAGCCGCCAGACGCCGACCACATTCCAGAACAAGCTGGCGCGTCTGATAGACCGTCTGAAAATCGATCCAGTAGGTGTGCTCTTCGCTCAAAAAATAGCCCTCTTGGGCTGCGGCAAAGAGCTTCTCAAACTGTTCAACCACCCCCTGCGGGTAATTCTGCAGCCGCTGACGCAGCTCGACCACCTGCTCAGCCCGCCGCACGGCGATCTCCTGCGTCTCTGCCGCCAGATCACGGTCTGGATGGGCCACATACCCTTGAATGATTTTGATCGCTGGGGTTGGGTCCTCCAGCCAGGAGACATCCCGCAGCCGAAATCCTTCGCTGCGCCTGCCATATTCCTGCAAGAATTCGTTCAGCCCCGCAAGAAACAGCTGGCCGTCAGCCATTTCCCTCAAAAGGGCCAGAACGTCGCCAGCAGCATGTTCGGCCAGCACACGGCATACAGCCGGGAGGGCAAGCGCCTGCCGACTCAAAGCCCACAGCGCCTGGTTTCCAGCAGTCGTCCTCGTCGCAACCCCCACCAACCGCTGATAGGCCTCCGCCAGGGTGGCACCTTCGAAGAGCTCCAGGTACATCTCATCGTACAAACTCATGGCCAAATACATCGGATACCACAAAAGG
>CAIOHJ010000011.1 GCA_903858085.1 uncultured Chloroflexota bacterium | reverse complement strand
GCAGCCGCCCGGCACCCTCTCCCAGGCTGTGGGGGTGTTGGCCTTGGCCGGGGCAGCTTCGGCCGGTCTGTATCGGGAGAGTGTGGTTTCGGCAGTCTGCGTGGGAGAGGCGGTGCGCGGGTATTGCCTGTTGTTGCGGCGCAGCGCTGCCGGCCAGGAGCTTTCTGCTGTGGAAGAAGTTGCTGCGCTGCAGGGGGCATCGGCGGCTGCGCTGGAGTGGGCCAAACAAAATGCCGTGGGGATCGCCGAGGAGCGTATGCGGGCGACCTTTCTGGACGAACTGCTGGCGGCCGAGATTGCGGACGAACAGGCCTGGGTTCAGCGTGGGAGCTCGTTGGGCTACAACCTGGTCCGTCCTCATGTTGCCCTGTTGGTCGAAACCAACCATGTGGCTGGTTGGCCGGCGCTGCTGCTTCGTTTTCAACAACAGCGTGGGGTCAACGCGCCCTATGCCCGCCGGGACGAAGGGACGCTGATCTTTTGGCCGGTCGACGATCCCAAAAGTGGTCGTTCGCTCAAGGCAGTTGCCCACGAACTGGTCCAGCGCATCGTCGCCAGCAACCCGCACGCACGGGCCCTGGTCGGGATTGGGCGCCCTGGGGTGGGGCCAGCCAACTGGCGGCAGAGCCAGATGCAGGCGCGCGAGAGCTTGCGGCTGGGCAAGGAGTGGGAGAGCGCTCCAGTCACCTATTTTGGAGACCTGGGGCTCTACCAACTGCTCAGCGGGCTGGGAAACAGCGCCGAGGCTGCCCGCTTCTATCGCAAAACGCTCGGACGGTTGATCGCCTACGACGACAGTCGGAATGCCGAGCTGGTCCAGACGTTGGACGCTTTTTTTGCGGCCCACGGCAACCTCAGCCAGACGGCTGCGCGCCTGCACATTCATCGCAATACCCTGACCTATCGTCTGGAGCAGATCGCCCAGATCACACAGCTGGATTTGGACGACGCCGATGCGCGGTTTTCGTTGCAGCTGGCCTTGAAGCTGCGTCCTGTGATGAAATAGGTGGGCAAGGCGCTGAAAAAGGGACCAGGGGGCTCATCGGGGAGAGCATCC
This sequence comes from uncultured Chloroflexota bacterium, assembly GCA_903858085.1. Classification (GTDB taxonomy): domain Bacteria; phylum Chloroflexota; class Anaerolineae; order Caldilineales; family Caldilineaceae; genus Caldilinea. The sequence continues at coordinate 2,239 of CAIOHJ010000011.1, read as the reverse complement.
TGGTGCGGCGGCGGTGTCGGCCAGAGTGGGGTCAGGTGCCTGCTGCCCAGCAGGAGCCTGACAGCGGCAATTCCAAAAACTCCAGCGCGTTGACGCCGGTGGGTTCCAGGCTGACCAGATAACGGCGCCAGGGGATGTAGAAATAGGTATATCCGCGCAGGCAGACCTGGCTGCGAATGGCTGCCAGGTCGGGGGTCTGTTCGGCCAGAGGGTTGGGGCTGAGCTGGCGCAGATCTTCCAGCGCCAGCCGTTGAACCCACAGGCCGGTGACCGCATAGGTTGTCTCGGCGGCTCTCTGGGCGTTGATGACCAGCCTCAGCTCTTCGCCGGTTGTCGCTGGCTGGGGGGGGGGCAGATAGCGTGGCAGCAGCGCCCACGGGAGCAGGACAAAGAGCAGGAACGCCAGTGTGCGCACGCGCGCTGGCTGGCTGGCCAGGTCGATCAGTACGGCGGCGATGCGGCTGAGCAAGCTGACCAACAGGAGGATCAGCCAGAGCAACAGCGAGTTGAGCAGCAGGTCGAGCAGCCCGATCTGGGTCTCTCCGGCCAGGGTGATGCGTGCGATGGGCAAGGGGAAGCCGCGCCAGCCCAGGCAGCCGGCTGCGCAGCCGGCATAGTAAGGGGGGACCCAGAAGACATAGAGGCTGGCAAAAGCCAGAAAAAATGCGGCCAGAAAGGAAAGGATTGCAATGCGGGGCCAGTGGGGGGTCTGCTGGCGCCACCAGAGGATCACAAGGGTCACCGCCAGCCCTCCTCCTACAGCCAGCAGCAGATCGTTCCATTCGATAAAATAGCCCAGCTGCTCGGGCAGCGGCGTCGCAAACATCTTAGGGCTGCCAGCAGAGGAAGGCGCGGTCCAGCGCAGCGGGCACCCCAAAGAGCGGGAAGATCTGCTCCTCTCCTGTCCAGTAGGCGAGCTGCTGGCTGCCGTCCGGGTCTCGTGTCAAAACCAGCAAGGCGGGCTGGTTCTGGCAGGCTGCAAAATCGAGCAGCGACTGCTGGCGGGGCAGCAGGTAGGAGTTGGCGGCGATCGGGTCTGCGGGGGAGGCGCCTGGGGGGGGGAGTTGGAGCTGTACGAGGCCAAACCAGTCTTGTTCGCTGCTGCTGCCCAGCACAAAGCGGCTGCGGGCCAGGTGGATTCGGTCGTTCTCCTGCCAGGCCAGCCGGGGGGCCAGGAACTCAAAACGGCTTTCGGTGGCATAGGCCGTGCGGATGACGCTGGCGCCGCGTCCTGCCAGTGTGAGCAGGTTGACGGTGTTGGGGGGCTGGACGACACCGGCGGTTAAGCTGGGGTGGTCGGGGTTGTACGCCAGAAAGGCCAGCCGGGTGCGGTCGGGGCTGAGCGCCAGCGGCCCACGGTAGGAACCCATTTCGAGAAGTTGTTGGGGCCCTTCGCTGAGGATCCCTGCGCCTTCTTCTCCACGCTCCAGGCGCATTCGGAAGACCCCGGCAAAGGGCTGTTGCAGGGTGCTGTCGCTGGTGTCGACAAAGAGATCGCTGCGCGAGGGGTCCCCTGGGGTGACCAGCTGGACGGCCAGCAGGTTGGGGATCAAGGAGCCATTTTGCTGGCTGCTGGCCTGGCCCAGGAGGGTCCCGTCGGCCTGCAGCCGCAGCGAGATCTGGGCAGTGGCTGGGTCGTAGTGCCAGAGCTGCCACAGGTCGAGCGCAGCGTTGGGGGTCTCGATCCACCACAGCCCGCCGTAGGCGTCGCCGGCGACGCCGCGCAGGGTGAAATAGGGTTGGGCGACGATCTGCAGCCCGCTGCCGTCGTTGCGCAGCCAGCTGAAGGTGTTGAGTCCGCCTGCGGCCGGCGGTTCGGTGATCAGGAAACCGGCGTTGGGGTCGCTGCTCAGCCAGGCTGCCCCTGTTTCATACTGCCAGAGCTGTTGGGCGCGGCCGCTGCGTTCGAGCAGGTAGAGCCCTGCTTCGCTCCGGCTGCCCAGCAGGGCGATCGCTGTTGTGTTCTCTGCGGCCACTGCGGGCAGCGCCAGCTCTCGGACCCGTTCTGCCTGGGGGGCGGCTGCGATCCGCAGCCGTGTGGCCGGCTGGGCTGTGCCGGCCCTGCTGTCGGTTGCGGCTGCTGTGGCCAGATAGGCGCGTGTGCCGGGCCAGAGCAGGGAGCTGTTGGCCGGCACCCACTCGCTGTCGGGGCTGCCGAGCAGCGGGCCCCAGATTTCCACCACTGCCTCGCGCACGTCGAGCTGCAGGGGTGTGCCGTCTGCGGCGGTAGCGGCCAAAG
>CAIOHJ010000010.1 GCA_903858085.1 uncultured Chloroflexota bacterium | reverse complement strand
AGGCGCGTCATACCTACGAATTGACACCGCGGCCCGAGATCTATCTCAATCTGGACGCTGCCCAGCGCGGTCTGGGCACCGCCAGCTGTGGGCCAGACACGTTGCCCCACTATCGTCTGCTGGCGCGCAACTACCGCTTTGGCTATCGGCTGACTGTGCGTTGACCGATTGGGTCCGCCCGCAGTACTGCTTGGAGGAGTAGCAAACATGGCCAGAACTTTTCTGGATTCCCTCGCGCAACGGATGCTGCGGGCTGGCACCCAGCTTGCCGATTGCAGCTGGCCTTGGGCCGGCCGCCTCTGGCACGAGCGACTGGAGCTTGACGACACCCTGTCGCTCTGGGCAGACCAGACCCCCCCCTCCCCGGTGCGAGCGCCGCTGCGGGGAGGGGTGACCGCTGACCTGGAGATCATCGGCGGCGGATTCACCGGCACAAGCACCGCCTATGCAGTCAGCCGACGTTGGCCCGAAAGACGGGTCGTGTTGCTGGAGGCCGCGACGCTGGGCAACGGGGCCAGCGGCCGCAACGGTGGGTTGATGCTCAACCGGGTGAACGGTTGTGAAAGCGTAGACGCAGATACCGCCGCACAGATCGACCGGCTGACCCGCGCAGGCATCGACGCGCTGTGCGCGCGGATCGCACGGCATGCGCTCCCTGTCGACCATCGCCGCGATGGGACGGTGACGGTCTACACCAGCGCAGAACGTGCAGAGGCGGCCCATGCCGCTGTCGAAGCCGACAACCGGATCGGGATCCCGACACGCTTTCTGAACAGTGCCGAGCTGCGCCGCCAGCTGGCGGTCGAACAGGGCTGCGGCGCTGTGCTGGATCCAGGCACCGGCCAGATCAATGGCCTGCAGCTTGTGCGGGCGATGGCACCCCTCCTGGAGCGCCAGGGGGTCCAGATCTATGAAAGAACTCCAGTGGTAAAAGTCCAGGAGGGCCAGCCGCTGCTCTTGACCACTCCCCAAGGAGAGGTGCGCGCCGACTCGATCGTGCTGGCCACCAATGGCTACACCGGCGCGCTGGGCTATTTCCGCGATGCACTCTTCCCGCTGCACTCGCATCTCCTGGCAACAGCTGCCCTGACCGTCGAACAGCGCCAGCAGCTTGGCTGGCATGGGCTGGCTGGCTTCTCTGACGACCTGGATCGGATCTCCTACGCGTCGATGACGAACGGTGGACATCTGGTCTTCGGCGGAGGCAGCAACCAGGCCTACAGCTATCTTTTCAACAACCGCACCCGCTACCCAGGGGGGATGTCGCCGCGTGCCCAGGCCAGCCTGCAGGAGACGCTGCGGCGGCACTTTCCGGGCAGTGCCGAGCTGCCAGTCGTGCAGCGGTGGGTGGGTACGCTGGGGATGACCTTCGACCGTCGCCCCCTGATCGGCGTGCGCGGCGAACGACGAAACATCTACTACGCGCTTGGGTACAGCGGCCATGGTGTGACACTGGCCAATCTGGCTGGCGAGATTCTCTGTGACCTGTACGCAGGCGACGACAGCCGCTGGCGCGGCCTGCCCTTTGTGCAGGGCCACTATGCCCGCATCCCTCCTGAACCGCTGCGCTGGGCTGGCTACCAGCTGGTGACCCGCCTGACCGGGCAATCCCCGCGGCTTCCCCAGCCCTCAGGGGGGAAACGCGCAGATTAAAAAATGGTGAGACTTCTTCCCAATTCAGCCCCTAAATCGACACTCTGTGTTATGATGGGGCAGAGAGATGGTTCTGTGCCGGCCGCTCTGGATCTCTGTACTGAATCTCTGGATTAGAAACGGTGAGTCCTTCAGAAACGACAAGATGATGCCACGAATCCAACCACAGCGAGCGATTTTTTTCTCCTTGTTTGTGCTGTTGTGTCTGACCTTGCTGGGGGCCAGCCCTCTCTCTGCCCAGGAGGGAGCCCCGGTGAACTCCGGGGCAGTGAGCCCCAACGATGTCAACGAGATCGCCAAAGACCTCTGGTGCCCTCTCTGCAGCGGCGTGCGGCTGGACGCGTGCGAGCTGAAAGCGTGCGAACAGATGCGCGACATGATCGCGATACAGCTGGAAGAGGGCCAGAACAAAGAACAGATCAAAGCCTATTTTTTGGAGCAGTATGGCCCGCAGGTGATGGGGGAACCACCCTTACAAGGGTTCAACCTGCTTGCCTGGATATTGCCTTTTGCAGCCTTGGCCGGCGGCGGAATTTTTGTCTGGCGCCGCATGCGCAAGATGGTTGTCCAGAAGCCACAGCCGGCTGGGGTGCTGACGCCAGCGGTGGAAGAAAAATATCACCGGCAGTTGGAAGAGGAGCTGAAGCGCTATGGCTGAGCAGATAGCCCCAGACCGTGCGCAGCCGGCATCTGCCGAGGCCACGCAGGTGCGTCAGCGCTCGGTGCGGGCCTGGCAGTCGATCTTCGTGCTGATTCTGTTGGGGTTTGTCGGTCTGTTGGCAGCTCGTCTGATCCAGACCAACCAGTCTGAACACCGTGCCAGCGGCGAAGCCCCTCCGTTCACTGTGACCACGTTTGCTGGCGAGACAATTACGTTGGCTTCCCTGCGCGGCAAGGGGGTGGTGCTCAACTTCTGGGCCAGCTGGTGCGCACCCTGTCGCGACGAGGCAGCGTTGCTGGAGGCGACGTGGCGCCGTGAGCGAGAGAACGGCGTCGTCTTCATCGGGCTGGACTACCTGGATCAGGAACCGGCCGCCAAGGCCTACCTGGCTGAATTCGACGTGACCTATCCGAATGGCCCAGATCTCCAGAGCGCCGCGGCTCGCCGCTACGGCATCAAGGGCGTCCCGGAGACCTTTTTTATCGATGCAGAAGGCAACATCCAGGAACTGGTGATTGGCCCGATCGTCAGCCAGGCGCAGCTGGATGAACTGCTGGACAAGATTCGACCTTGAGGCAAACGATCGACGCAGAGGAGAATCGACCATGATCTACGACATTGGCCATCTGATCTTGTTGACCTCGCTGGTGCTCTCTGTCTGTGGCATCCTGGCGGGGTTCTGGGGGGGGCACCGCCGCAACAGCAGGTTGATCCAGAGCAGCTACAACGCAGTCTACGCGGTCGCTGCACTGGTCACAGGGGCCACTGCCATCCTTTGGTACGGGCTGCTGACCGACGCTTTTCAGCTGAGCTACGTCTGGAACCATTCGGAACGAGCGCTGTCGGCTTTTTATAAATTTTCGGCGTTGTGGGGAGGACAGGCGGGCAGCCTGCTCTTCTGGTGCATGATTCTCTCTGTCTACAGCGCGGTCGTCGCCTTTTCCAACCGCAACCGCCACCAGCTGTTGATGCCCTACGTCAACGCCATGCTGCTGGTCAGTTCGCTTTTCTTTTTGACCCTGTTGGTTTTCGCCACAGACCCCTTCAAACGAGTCGGGTTCCTGCCGCCCGACGGGCAGGGGCTGAACCCTCTGCTGCAAAACTTCTGGATGATCATCCATCCGGTGATGCTCTACCTGGGCTATGTGGGGATGGCTGTGCCTTTTGCGTTTGCGGTGGGGGCTCTGGTGAGCAAACGGCTGGACAACGAGTGGGTCCACACAGTGCGGCGCTGGACGCTGATTCCTTGGATGTTCCTGTCGGCAGGGATCATCATGGGCAGCCAGTGGGCCTACATGGAGCTGGGCTGGGGGGGCTACTGGGCCTGGGATCCGGTCGAGAACGCCAGTTTTCTGCCTTGGCTGACGGGAACCGCCTTTCTGCACAGCATTATCATCCAGGAACAGCGTGGGATCTTGAAGGTTTGGAATGTCGTGCTGATCTGGCTCACCTATTTTCTGGTGATCCTGGGCACCTTCACGACGCGCAGCGGAATCATCGAGAGCGTGCACAGTTTTGCCCGCAGCGACGTCGGCCCCTATTTTCTGGTCTACCTGGTGCTGATTCTGTTTGGATTTGTCTGGTTGCTCTTTGACCGCCTGCCGCTGCTGCGCGGGGAGCATACCATCGACTCCTACACCAGCCGAGAGGCGGCGTTCCTGGCCAACAACTGGCTTTTTGCCGGGATTGCGTTTGCGACGTTGTGGGGTACTTTTTTCCCGATGTTCAGCGAAATTCTGACCGGCGAGCGGATCAGCGTGGCGGCGCCCTTTTTCAACAAAGTCAATGGCCCGCTCTTTCTGTTGTTGCTGCTGCTGATGGGTGTAGCGCCGTTGCTGGGCTGGCGCCACACCAGCCTGGCAGCCTTCCGAAAACAGTTTACCTTCCCGCTGGCCGCAGCCGGGGGGAGCGCCCTGCTGGTCTTTGTCTTTGCCCCCAGCCTCTATCCGATCATCGGACTGGCCATCTGTGCGTTTGTGGCTGCTACCATCGTACAAGAATATGTGCGCGGGGTTGCGGCGCGACGCATCACCAACGGTGAAAACGCGCTGCTGGCGATGGTCAACTTGTGGAGCCGCAACGGCCGCCGCTACGGCGGGTACATCGTCCATCTGGGCATTGTGATGATCGGCGTGGCGGTGATCGGCAACGAATTCTACCAGGAAAGCCTCAACATCACCCTCGCTCGCGGCGAGCGGGCTACGCTGGGGCGCTACGAGCTGGTCTACAACGGGATGGCCAGCACGCGCCAGGCCAATCGGATTGAATTTGACGCGCTGATCGACGTCTACAACCTGGAGAGCGGCCGCAGGCTCGGCGAAATCACACCGCAGCGCAATATCTACGACAAGACACCGGACATGCCGACCAGCGAAGTTGGCCTGTACATGAACCCGATCGAAGATGTCTATGCCGTCTTGAATGGCTGGGAAGAAGGGGGGGCGACAGCGACATTCACCCTCTACATCAACCCGCTGACCCTCTGGATGTGGGTAGGCGGTATCGTGCTGGTGCTGGGCACCTTGATCGCAACCTGGCCCCATCCGACGCGCCGGCCCAGCGAGGCTGTACGGTCGTCGTTGGCCTACGCGGTCGGCGACGATTGAACAAAGAAAGGGGCCAAGATGTCGTCTGTGATGGGATTTGTGATTGCGTTGGGAATTTCGGGGCTGGCCCTCCTGGCTGTGGCCTGGCCGCTGTTGAAAAAAGACCCTCCCCCTCCCCTGGTCGAAGAGGATCGCTTGACCGAGCTATTGTACCGAAAAGACCAGGTGATGACCTCGATCAAGGAGTTGGAGTTTGACTACCGGGTTGGCAAGCTGAGCGACGAGGACTATCAGCTCTTCGACCAGCGGCTGCGGCGTCAGGCCATTCTGTTGCTCCAACAGATCGAGCAGGTCGTACCTGCCAGTGCAGGGCTGGATGCAGCGCTGGAGCGCGAGGTGGAACGCCGACGCAAGGTGGTCGGCGGGGCCGACAGCAGAACGCAGGGCACAGATGCGATCGAAGCAGAAGTTGCCCGGCGCCGCCAGGTCGCCGTTGCCCCGGCCAGTGTCGCGCAGCGCTACTGCACGCACTGTGGCACGGCTCTGGCCGAGCACCACAAATTTTGTGCGAACTGTGGCACGGCGGCAGAGCAGGGGGCCAGCGCTCTGCCCGCAGAAATCGGCTGATGGATCGGGCTGAATCTCCCCTCGACCAGGTCGTCGTGGTCTTGTACCGGCCAGAAGACCCGGTCAACATCGGCGCCAGCGTGCGCGCGCTGAAAAACATGGGGCTTGCCTGGCTCCGTCTGGTGCAACCGGTCCCCTACACCCCCGCCGAATTGCAGCGGCTCGCCCACAACGCCGAAGACACGATCGGCCGGATTGCAGTCTATGCGGAATTGGACGAGGCGCTGGCAGATGTGCACTTTGTGGTCGGCACAGCGGCGTCGACCCATGCCGGCTACCGCCTGAGCTACGACCTGCGCGAGATGGCTGCCGAACTGGTGCAGCGCGCAGGCCATGGCCGGGTTGCCTTGCTCTTCGGGCCCGAGGCAGACGGGCTCGACCGGGCTGCGTTGGATCGCTGCCATCGGGTGCTCTCCATCCCGGCAGACCCTGCCTACCCGGCGTTGAATCTGGCACAGTCCGTGCTCTTGTTTGTGTACGAGCTGCGCCAGGCGTGCGCCCTCCCTGTGTCGCCGACCCCAGCTGGCCAGCCAGCGACGCAAGCCCAGCTCGAGCGTCTTTTTGATTTGGCTGAAGAGTCGCTGGCAGCGATCGGGTTTTTCAAGTACAACCCAGCTGCTGTGATGCACACCCTGCGCCAGGTCGCCTACCGTGCCGAGTTGCACAGCCAAGAAGTGGCGCTGCTGACCGCGATCGCACGCCAGATCATCCGCGCAGCCCCTCCCAAAGAATCCACAGAAACGGCCCAGCGTTGTCAGGCAGTGCCGAACTGACGGTCGCCGGCGTCGCCGAGCCCGGGCCAGATGTACCCGGCAGGAAAGCCATCGGCGGCGTCGGTCAACCGTTCGTCGATGGCAGCGACATGGATCGTCACATCCGGATGGGCCTGGTGGAGCGTCTGGATACCTTCGGGTGCGGCCAGCAGCCCCACAAATTGAATCTTCTCTACCCCCCAGCGTTTGAGAAGATCGACTGCTGCGGTGGCTGAACCGCCGGTCGCCAGCATTGGGTCAAGCAGCAGGCAGCGGTCGACTGTCGGGGTGGCAGGCAACTTGTTGTAGTAGGTCACGGGCAAAAGGTTCTGCTCGTCGCGATAGAGTCCCAGGTGCCAGACCTCTGCCTGCGGCAGCAGCTTCCAGGCCCCTTCAACCATCCCCAGGCCTGCGCGCAAGATCGGCACCAGGCCTATTTTTTCCGTCAGCAGCTGACCTTGGGTGGCTGTCAGCGGGGTGGCGACTTCGGCAGGGCACAAAACGAGATCCCGGGTGGCTTCATAGACCAGCAGCATGGCAAGCTCGCCGACCAGCTCTCGAAAGAGCTTGGGGGAGCTTGCACGATGACGAAGCAGGGTAAGTTTGTGCTGCGCAAGCGGGTGAGAGGAGACAGAGCAAAGGTTGGCCACACTGCACTCCTACCAGTCGATCTGACGCTGCGGCCGGTTGCGGCGGCTGAGCCGCTCGACCTCACGCTGGCAGTTGACGCAGAGGGTGGCGTCTGGCTTGATCTCCAGCCGTTCTGGCTCGATCGGGTTGCTGCAGCGCGTGCAAACCCCATACTCGCCTTTTTCCATCGATTTGAGCGCAGCCTCGATGTCGATCTGGCGCCGT
>CAIOHJ010000009.1 GCA_903858085.1 uncultured Chloroflexota bacterium | reverse complement strand
TGGGTGCGACAGCCGGATACTGGGGGGGGTGGGTCGAGACCCTGCTCATGCGGGTGACCGACATGATGATGGCGTTCCCGACCCTGCTGCTGGCGATGGCGTTGGTGGCCATCCTCAAACCTTCGATGGGGATCATCATTGCGGTCATCGGTCTGGTCTATTGGACCTGGATTGCGCGCGTCATCTACGGCCAGGTGTTGATTTTGCGGGAGCGAGAGTTTGTGACCGCTGCGCGTGCCCTCGGCACTCCCCGGCAGCGCATCCTGCTGGCCCATATCCTGCCCCATCTGCTGCCGACTGTGATCGTCTGGGGGACGCTGGGGATCGCCACCAATGTGATGCTGGAAGCCAGCCTCAGCTATCTCGGGATCGGGGTTCAGCCTCCTGTGCCTTCCTGGGGCGGCATGATCCAGCAAGGGCAGGCCTATTATCGCACTGCGCCGTGGCTGGTTGTTGCCCCGGGCGTGGCAATCATGCTGACTGTCCTGGCGTTCAATCTGCTGGGGGACGGGTTGCGCGATGCGCTGGACCCGATCCAGCGTGGAAGAGATTAGTTTGTATGTGGCGTTATCTGGCCCGCCGTCTTGTTTTGACGTTGCCTGTCCTTTTGGGGATTTCGATCATCACCTTTGTTCTCATCTATTATCTGCCGGCCGACCCGGCGCGCCTGTACGCCGGCCCCAGTGCGACAGTCGAGACGGTGGACCGCATCCGCCATGAACTGGGGTTGGATCTGCCCCTCTGGCAGCAGTACACCAATTATCTGGGCAAGCTGGTGCAGGGGGATCTGGGGTTTTCGTATCGCAAGCAGACCCCGGTGCTGGAATTGATCCTCAGCCGGCTGCCCTATACGGCGATGTTGATCGTGAGCGGAATTTTTGTGGAGCTGGCGCTGGGGTTGCCGATCGGGTTGGCCTCTGCGCTGGCGCGCGGCCGCCTGCCCGACCGGCTGGGGATGCTGGTGGCCCTGCTCGGCGTTTCTGCACCGCCCTTCTGGCTGGGGCTCATGCTGCTCTACTGGTTTGCGTTTCAGATCCCGATTTTCCCGTTGGGCGGCGTCGAACAGCCCACCAGCATCGTGCTGCCGGCCTTGACTGCCGGGCTGGGGGGCGCTGCCTGGTACGCCCGCATCATGCGGTCGAGCACCCTCGAGGTGCTGGCTGCAGACTATGTGCGGACAGCCCATGCCAAAGGGCAGAGCCGCCAGCTGGTGCTTTGGCGCCATCTGCTGCCCAATGCCCTCAACCCGATTATCACGATGGCGGGGATGGATATTCCCTGGTTTATCGGGGGGGTGGTTCTGGTCGAACAAGTTTTTGCCTGGCCGGGGCTGGGACGGCTGGCTGTGGAAGCGATTCAAACGGTCGATGTGCCGTTGATTCTCGGTACGGTCAGCGTGACCGCGCTGATCGTGGTGTTGAGTGGTATCCTGGTCGACCTGGTGCAGTCGCTGGTCGACCCACGTATTCGCCTGAGCCGTTGATCGAAAGGAAATAGAAATGGCTACACACTATCTGGACGATACGCAGCCCCATGCCTTCTGGGACCAGACGCTCCCCCCCCGCCTTGCGATTGGGCCGGGAGAGACGGTGGTCTTTGAAACCTTGGAGGCCTCTGCCAATCAGATCACCCCACAATCGACTGTTGTAGAGATGAGCGCCCTCTCTTTTGACCCGATCCACCCGCTCACGGGGCCGGTCTTTGTCGAGGGAGCCGAGCCAGGCGATACGCTGGAAGTCGAAATTTTGGATCTGCAGCACAAGGGGTGGGGATGGAACGGCGTGATCCCTGGATTTGGGTTGTTGTCGGACGATTTCTTGCACCCTTATCTGCATCATTACCAGCTGGTTGGCCGGGAATGTATTTTTCGAGACGACATTCGGATTCCGTTTGAACCTTTTTGCGGCGTCATGGGGGTAGGGCCTCAAGAGAGCGGTCGTTTGAACACCACCCCGCCGCGCACCAACGGGGGCAACATCGATATCCGCCATCTGACGCCAGGCACCCGTGTCTTTTTTCCGGTTCATGTGGCGGGTGCCCTTTTTTCCTGCGGCGACTGCCACGCTGCGCAAGGGGACGGAGAGGTCAACGGGACTGGGATCGAGACGCCGATGACGGTGACCTTGCGTTTTCAACTGCACAAAGGGCGTTCGATTCGGGAACTGCGTTTTGTGACGGCTCCGCATCAGCGGCTGACGGTGGCAGACGAACTGGGCTATTTTGTCACGACCGCCCATGGCCCGGACCTGTTCACCAACAGCCAGAATGCCATCCGCTACCAGATCGACTATCTGACTGCTGAGCATGCGATGAGCCCGGAGCAGGCGTACAGCCTTTGCGGGGCGGCTGTCGATCTCAAGATCAGCGAAGTGGTCGATGCCCCCCATTGGATTGTCTCCGCCTATTTGCCGCTCTCGATTTTTGCCCGTTTTCGCGCCCAGGGGGGATTCATCTGGTAGCGAGTTCAGCGGCTGTGGTTGACAGCGGGAAGGCTCTGCACTATACTTTTGCACGATGGTGCACACGTGTGCAAAGCGGTGTGTTGTCCGAGCCGAGGGGACAGTGGGAATACCTGATAGACCGAAACGCACTTCTGCCCGCCGTCCTGTTTCGATCCAGGACATTGCCGAGGCTGCCGGGGTTTCCCACTCGACGGTCTCGCGTGCCCTGCACAACAGCGACCTGATCCGCCCGGAGGTCCGGCTGCGGGTTCAGCAGCTGGCGCAGAAGATGGGCTATATCCCCAATGCGGTGGCCCAGAGTCTGAAAGGACAGCGCACCCACACCGTGGGGCTGGTCATCTCTTCGATCGCCGATCCCTTTGCCGGCCGGGTGGTGCGTGGCATCGAGGAGATTGCGCAGGCCAACCGGATCAGCTTGCTTTTGAGTGTTTCGTACAACGACCCGGAGCGTGAGCTGGAGATCATCGAGACCTTTCAGCGGCGCCGTGTCGACGGTGTGATCAGTGCCACTGCGCAGATGCGGGGAGCCTATGTGCAGCGGCTGACCCAGATCAAGATGCCGACCGTGATGATCAACCAGCAGGCTGACTCTGAAGCGGATCGGCTGCTTTCGGTCGATGCCGACGACTACGCCGGGGCTCGGCTGGCGGTGGAGCATCTGCTGTCGCTTGGGCACCGCCGGATCGGCTATCTGGGGGTGGGCAACCGTTGGCAGTCCAACCGTCGCCGTTTTGCCGGGTACTGTGACACGCTTTCGGGGGCAGGGGTTGCGGTCAACGCGCAGTGGGTGCGGGTGGCCCCGATCCTGAACAACCCCCGTTCGGACGATGTGGTGGATGGGCAGGCGCTGCTGCCGGCGCTGCTGGGCAGCGATGTGACTGCTGTCTTTTGCTACAACGACCTGATTGCGGTCGGGGCGCTGATGGCCTGTCGCGAGCTGGGCATTGTGGTACCAGAGCAGATGAGCGTGGTCGGCTACGACGATGTCGATATTGCCCGCTATGTGACCCCTTCTCTGACCACGGTTCACCAGCCTAAGCTCAGGCTGGGAGAGCTGGCCATGCAGATGTTGCTCGATCTGCTGGAGGGGCAGGCGGTTCACAATACAAGCCTGGCCAACGAGCTGGTGGTGCGTGCCAGCACTGGCCCGCCACCTCTGTAGCGAGACCGAGCGGCAGAGGCGACCCAGTCCGCTCTCCCCAGCAGCAGGTGGAGAGTTGCGGGGTTTCCTTGGCCCCGACCAAAGCATCGACTCCATCACCCGCGCCGATGGGAAGCTACTATACGCGGGCCTAAATCGACCGATGGTGCTTGTGCTGTGTGTTGCGTGTTCTGTCTCGTCCACGCAACACGGGACACAAAGCCATTGGCTTATCTAGGCCGACGTGTACTCGCGTGTACAGCGTCGTTTGGGCGAAGGCGGCCGGTCAAATCGTAGAAGCCTTCTGCAAAATCGTCCTGATGGTTTCAGCCAGCCTCTGGACATTGGGTGGATAGAGCATGGTCATATGTTCTCCTGGCGTTTCATAGCAAATGACCGTGCCGTACTCGGACCAGGCTGCTGCCAGCTCCGACTCTGTTTCCCCTGCACCCTCCGTCGCAGCGATTAGATGGATCGGTGCAGCCTCCAGACGAGCAGGAGAGTATTCGATGCGATGATTGGCGATGGCCTCTGCGATCAGAGCTCGCAAAAGGTCTGTGGAGGCGCCAGCGGGCAGGAGACCTGCCTTCACACCGCTCTGTTTGAAGAGCTGGAGCCGTTCTTCAGAAGAAAGTGGC
>CAIOHJ010000008.1 GCA_903858085.1 uncultured Chloroflexota bacterium | reverse complement strand
CTTTTCGTCGCTTTTGCCTTGGGAATATGTGCTTGATTCGCTTCCACAGCGGTTTCGGTACCTCAAAGTAATTGACCTGTTGTCTGCGCAACTTGCGCAGCTTCGCTTGGGCCGCCTTGCGCTTTGTGCTATGCTTTTTTGCCCTGATGTATCTCCTGGGAATGGGTTTGTTAGCGCATACCATTTTCCAGGAGATACGTCGTTTTGTTTAATCGAACGGCTGTGAATCGTGGTTAGCAGTCATTTGGAAATCTCAACACGGGCAAGTAACTCCTCGAAGTTGTAGTTCACACGATTCACCCCCCAAATCGGGTTCACGACGGACAGGGACGCCGTAGATGGGGGACGCGGTGCGAACCATCGTGATCCAATCCTACCATAGCCAGGATGTAGTCTGTGACGCCAGGATGGCCGAAATTGTCCACCGTGACTTCGCCTTTTTCCTGTCATTGTAGTAATCATCGGTTTCGTATAAGTCAAGGGAGATCGTGAGTCAAGGGTTGCAGATTTTCAAGTAAGGCTTGTACGTTCTCCAACAATGTGAGAATCGATAGGCGATGCATCAGTGTCCGTACAACGCAGGGATATGCTACAATTCTGGCATCAGTCACAAAGCAGCAGGGCATACCCCGGCGCATTGACGGAGTGATTCAATGTATGAGCACGATTCAAGTCGACTTGCCGTTTGACACTTTGCTGAACAGTTTGCAGCAGCTCAATGCTGAGGAACTGACCGAACTTGCGCAGCACGCAGCACGGCTGGGTGCGCGCCGTCGCGCGCCCAACCTCACACAAACAGAGACCGACCTCCTCCTCAAGATCAGCCAGGGCATTGTGCCACCCACAACGCAGCAACGTTGTGCTGAACTCACGAAGAAGCAGCGTGCGGAAGGCTTGTCGGACGAGGAGCAGGCTGAACTCATGACCCTGGTCGATGAGGTTGAGCTGCTGAATGCCCAGCGTCTGGCCTGTCTGGTGGAACTGGCCAACATTCGCCAAATCTCCGTAGACGAATTGATGACGAACCTCCAGATCAAACCGCTATCCTATGGCTGAGTTCCCCACCACCGCGCAACGACAAGCGGTGACCGCGCGCCGGCGGTGTTTGTGAGTATTGTCGCAGCCTGGCCAGATATAGCGTCCAGTCGTTCGAGTGCGAGCACATCTTTCCCCTCAGCCAAGGCGGAACCACAATATTGGATAACCTGGCTTATGCGTGTGGGGGATGCAATCGCAGTAAGGCAGCGCGCACCGAGGCTCCTGATCCGGAAGACGGCAGCCCTACATCGCTGTTTCATCCCCGAACTCAAGATTGGGACGATCATTTCGCCTGGAGTGATGATTTCACTTTGATCATCGGCCTGACTGCGGTTGGACGCTCAACGGTTGCCGCGTTGCATCTCAACAGACCCGGCGTGGTCAATCTGCGTAGGGTCTTGGTTGCCGTCGGGCAGCATCCTCCAGTGGTACGTGATCATGAATAACTGGTCCAGGTTCTCACCAACATCTTTGACCGCCACTGCATCTGACGGACACTGAACCAGTGTGTCCTTCTCCGCCAGCATCGAGGCTTGCTTGGGTCAAAGAGGGTACCGAACGGGGTGCGGTTCAAAGTTTTGCGCAGGAGGTGAGGTAAACTGACAGGAGCAGGCGCGACAAGAAAAGGGGGAACACATGCGAGACGATTTCGATGCCAAATGGCACGAGTTGGCAGAAGAAGTGATGAGCGGGATAAAGGAATGGCGTATTAAGCACCCGCGTGCGACGCTGCGCGAGATAGAAAGTGCGCTTGATGAGCGATTGGGCAAGATGCGTGCGCGGATGCTTGCAGATACAGCGTTGGCAAGTGCGGCAGCGGAGATGACGCGCAGCGAAGGAGGTGAAGGGTGGAGGTGCCCATCGTGTGGGAAGGAACTGGAAATGCGGGGGAGGCAGGAGCGGTTGCTGACGAGTCAGTATAATCAGACCCTGCGAATCAAGCGAAGATATGGCGTGTGCCCGCAATGTGAAGCGGGTTTTTTCCCCTCTGGATAAAGAGTTGGACTTAGTGCATATCAAACTGCTCCCTACATTGAACGACCCTTCAAGCCAAACACCACAGTTGCACACAATACCATTATTCACGAGTGCTTTGGCAGTGGAGAAAGTCCATTACGCAACGTAGCTGCCAACACCCCGATAGAGGTTTTGGGGGACGGTTCTTTTCAGCCTCCAGTTCATCAAATTGATGCGTTGGGCAATGGCCCTTTTTATAAAATTCGGTTATGGGATGGACAAGTTGCGTGGATCCAACAAGACGCCGTAACCGCCAACGCAGCAGCATTTGCATCGGTGTCTGGAATTTGTGACGTCTACGATGCAATAAACTGGGCACAAATTGTAGCAAATCGACCACCGACGCCTACTCCAAATTGGTCAAATTGGACAGAACAGGCATCCACGCCAGGCACATCGTCGCAAAGATGTTGCAAAACTTGTAAAAAGGGAAAGGCATGCGGTGATACCTGTATTTCCAGAAGTTATACGTGCCATGTTGGACAAGGATGCGCATGCAATGGCTAAAATTTGATGTACAGTCGCCTGATTTTTGAGGAACAAAAATAAAACTTATGCAAAAAATGTGTAGTATTTTGATGATTTTCTTGATTGCGATGGGCGTACTGGCAGGTTGTGGAGAATCTTCGTCGTCTCGAAGTGGTTCAACAACAAAAAATTTACCAACTGTGTATACCTATTGTCCTGAATGTGAAGCAACTGGGATGCCTGCCAATGTTTGGATCGACCAAGAAATGTCAAGTGTTGCCTGCACAATTGGCTGGAATCAACGTGTGCCATACGAAGATGTATCGGATGTTAACGGCGGAATGGTCAAAATTCGTAGTAACCACTGTAGAGGATGGATTCGAATCAGTCTTGTGAAAGAATAAAAAGCACAAAGTCTTGTGGTGCGAAAGCGTAGGAGATGATTGTATGGAAATTTCGCTTTTCATACTTTGGCTGATCTGTGGTATTGGTGCTGCTGCCGTTGCCCGTAGCAAAGGACGCAGCGGTTGCTGGTGGTTTTTTATTGGCATACTGATTGGCCCTATTGCGTTACTCATTGTTGGCTTTATGGCATCGGTGCAGGCACCGCCAGCACTTCACCACGGCACTGGCTACGCAACACCAGTTGCAACAGCGATGTCACCGCCTGTCTCTGCTGCAACATCGCGGATGGATGACCGATTGAAACTGCTCACCGAACTCAAGCACATGCTTGATGCGTCGTTAATTACTCAAGAGGAGTATGACCTCAAAAAAATGGAGATTTTGAAGCGAATGTGATTGTGTAAATTCCGGTATAAAAAATCAGCCGTGAAGCAGGCCACAAAGTCGTACCCCAGACACCTTTTTCGGCGCTCACCATCGCTGCAGTGAGAAGAGCACAGGGTCTGCCCACCTTGTCAAGGTTCGCGAGGGTCGGTGCTTTGCCGCTTGGGTCAGAGCAAGTCTGGCCGTCGGCCCGGTTGCAAGCCGCCTGCTTGCGCCGTCGCCGCGCCGGCTCCATCACGGAGGTGCAATTGGGCAGCAACAACTTCAAGCCGGGCCTGCGTGACGCCAGTGGAAGGGCCAAGATAGATTTTACGCAGGTGTTTGTCTTGCCGCCGATAGGCAGTCCAGCAGGCAGTGCCCCGTTGACGCGTTGTTTTCCGCAGGGGAGGCGCGTTCCGGCTGATTCAGACTGCAGCGACCTCGACGCGCCCGACGCCCCACCAGCGTAGCAGAGCGCACAGTGGCGATAGGAGCACAGCGGCAGGCGCCCTGCCGGGCAGCCCGCCAACCCACGCCAGCAGAGCCAGGATTTGTCTACAAGGGGTCTCTCCGCCATCCCGTAGGGACGATTGACCTTAGGCGAAATTCATCCGCCCCGATGGGGCGGGTCGTGCGTATGCGTACCCTCTCTTGGGGTGCTCTCCGTGTGGGCGGGGTGGTTGTAGGGCGAAGTGGCACTTCGCCCTTGACAGCCAGTCGTACAGGCATGGGCGATCAAACTGCTTTTTCAGCGCATTCATTTGCCTCTTTGCAGCGCTGTCTGTACCCGCCCATAAAACTTTGAAGCGCACCCCCAGCGCTTTGGGAGAGGATACGAAAGCGACGCAAAAAAACAGAGCGACGGCACTTTTGCCGTCGCTCTGTTTCACGTGAAACAGACGCGCTACAGGTAGTCGCGCAGTTTGCGGCTGCGGCTGGGGTGGCGCAGTCGGCTGAGCGCCTGGGCTTCGATCTGGCGAATGCGTTCGCGGGTGACACCGAACTTCTTGCCGACCTCTTCGAGCGTGTAGCAATAGCCGTCGACCAGGCCAAAGCGGAGCTGCAAGATGCGCACCTCGCGCGGGTTGAGGCTTTGGAAGATTTCATCGATCACTTCACGCAGCAGTTGCTGGCCGGCGGCGTCGCCAGGGGCATCGGCTTCTTCGTCTTCGATAAAATCCCCCAGATAGCTGTCCTCTTCTTCGCCGACCGGCATTTCAAGGCTCAGCGGGCGTTGGCTGACCCGCATGATATGTTCGACCTTGCGCGGAGAGACCCCCAGTTCGTCGGCGATCTCTTCGGTAGTGGGGTCACGGCCCAGCTCCTGGACCAGCTGACGGCTGGTGCGGGTGAGCCGGTTGATCTGTTCGTACATGTGCACTGGGACCCGGATCGTGCGGCCTTGGTCGGCGATCGCCCGGGTGACCGCCTGACGAATCCACCAGGTCGCATAGGTGCTGAATTTGTAGCCACGGCGGTAGTCAAACTTTTTGACCGCCCGGATCAGACCGATGTTGCCCTCCTGGATCAGATCCAGGAAAGGAACCCCACGGCCAACATATTTTTTGGCGACACTGACCACCAGACGGCTGTTGGCCTTGATCAGATGTTCCTGGGCTGACTGGCCGTCACGCACGTACCAGAGCAGCCGTTCGCGCTCCTCCCATTCTTCCTGCCCGTCGGTCAGTTTTTTGCGCGCGTCCCGCCCACGCTCCATCCGTTTGGCCAGGTCGACCTCCTCCTCGGCGGTCAGCAAGGGAACGCGGCCGATCTCTTTGAGATAAAGGCTGATCGAATCGTCGATCTCGATCTGGCTGAGATCAAACTCCTCCTCCTCGATCTCGACTGTCTCGATCTCGGCGTCGCCGATGTCGCCGAGGAGGTCAGGCTCCTCCTCGCGCGGTGGGCCGACATCGATGCCCTGTTCAAACAGCGCAGCAAAAATATCTTCGAGCTGTTCCATCGAGCTCTCTGCTTCCGGCATGAGCTTCAGCACGTCGTCGTACGTCACATACCCCTGGGAGCGCCCAAGCAGCAGCAACGATTCGAGCGCATCTTCAGGGCTCAAGAGAGAGGGCGATGGGGTCTCCAACACCGGGTCTGTCTCCAGCAGCTGGGGCACAAATTCGATCGCCTCGTCCAGCCCTTCTTCAAACTCTTCCGAGAAGCCCAAGCTGAACTTCTCATCTGGTTCAGTGCGCATGGATTTTGGTTTTACCATTTCTTTTTCTCCTTGTCCGCTCAGGCCACACACTCTTTGAGATCCCACACACCGGCTCGGCGAGCAAACTGGCGACGGCACCGACCACATTCGACGCGGTCGTTCTCCAGGCGCACAAAGGACTCTGCCGTACAGAAGGGGCAGCGCAGCAGCTGCACCAGCGCATCCTCTCCTGTCCCGATGGGGGCGCGTGACGCTCCCTGCACAGGCGTAACTTTGACAAAAACACTCGGGGCCAATGGGTAATGCCCCCCCAGGTCAAAGAGCTGGCTGTCCAACGCTGCCAGCCTGGCCGGAGCGACCCGCTCTTTGAGCTGCGGCAGCCGAAAATGCGAAACTGCACAGCGGCGCTCCACCCGCCACCCAGCTGTCCGCAGCTGTTGCCCCATCCACTCCGGGTGAAAATCGAAGTTCAGTGCGACAAATTCGACCGGGTCTCGCTGCCAAGGCGACCAGGACTGGCGGCGCAACATCCAGCGCAGAATCGCTTTGAGGTTGCGTTTGTTGGCATATTCGAGCACCCCGACGCTGTGGCGGTGCACAACCCGCCGCAGCTGGGTCAGCGCAGCCGCCACATCGGCCACATGGTGCATCACCCGCACCATCACCAGTGAGTCCAGGCAGCCGCTGGCCAATGGCAACGAATAGAGGTTGCCAGCCACAAAGACAAAACGCGGATCCTGCCCCCACTTGCGCGCAGCTTCCTCCAGCAACGTACGGCTGTAGTCGAAGAGGAGGACCTGGTCGTAGCCACCGTACAGGTCGGCAAGCCGGCCAAAGCCAGCCCCGATCTCGGCAAGCCGCCCCCCTTGGGCGGGCAACAGCTGCTGGAGAACCAGCCGCTCCGCCGCATCCTCGTACTGGCGCCCCTGCCCCTCCCAGAAGTCCGACCGGTATTGGCTACCTTCGTAGTCGATCACCGGGATCGTCTCTGGCTGCACCGCTTCTGTCACTGCTTCTGCCACCGCTTCTGTCACCGCTTCTGTCACCGCTTCTGTCACTGCTTCTGTCACCGCTTCTGCCACCAGACCCGCCCTTTTTCTCCCCACAGAACGACCTTTGTCAGCAGCAGTGTTTCACGTGAAACACCCAGGACTTTCCCTGCAAAAAATGTGATACAAAAAAAGGAGGAACAGCCCCTCTTCCTCCTTCAGTCACCCATGACTGCGATTATAGCAGGGTTATTCAGCAAATTCAATACCCTATTTAAGATAATTTCTCAAAAAAAGCTGCGTTCAAGAGCGCTGTCGGCTCAAATATCCGCTCACAGCCGCCAGCACCAGCAGCATGCCCACAACCTGCCAGACTGTGGTCAGCTGCTCGCCCAGCAACCACCAGCCAGCCACCAGCGTGGCAACCAGCCGCCAGCCCATCAGGCTGCTGACCAGCGGCGCTCCCAGCCGGCGGACCGCAGCGATCTGCAAGCTGTTGGCACCCAGCACGACCACCCCGCTGTAGGCGGCAAAGGCGGTCCAGCCCTGCCATTCCAGCTGCAGCCAACGCTCCCATGGCTCCTGCCAGAGCAGGCTCAGCCCCAGCGCACAGGCCTGGACCAGCACAGTCTGAAAGGCCAGCACCGACAACCCCGAAATCTGCACCTGGGCAGTGCGTCGCAACAACAACATGTACCCTGCCAAAAAAAAACTGCTGGCCAGGGCCAGCCCGATTCCCAGCCAGTCGTCAAGGCCCGGCGCCGGTGCGCCGCTGCCACTGAACATCAGCAGCGCACCGGCAGTCGACAGCAGCATGGCTGGCAAGGTGCTGCGCGGCAGCCGCTCGCGAAAGAGTACAGCATGGATCAGGACCACCCAAAAGGGGGTCAGCAGACCGATCATCTGTACATAGAGGGCCAGGGTATACCGCTGAGCAAGCAGATTGGTGATCGAACGCAGCACCGTGACGCCCCCAAAGAGCCAGAGCACCCTGGCGGTGTAGAGGCGCCAGCCATGTCGGGGGAGGATCCCCACCAGCAGCCAGAGGAAAAGTGGGAGTCCCCCCAACACCAGCACAGACATGCTGGGCAACCCGCTGACAGTCTGCAGATACCGTCCCAGCACGGGGTAGAGCCCCCAGCTGCTGTGGGCAGCCAGGGCCACCACGTACCACCAAGGGAGGGGGCGGCCAGGCTCGTGCATTCAGGCTCAGGGCCGAGCGGTTTCTGCCTCAGGATCGTACGAAGGAAGCACAGCAGCAGTCGCCTCAGGGGGCAGATGGCTGATGTCGTTGAACAGCTCGACACGCCAGCTCTGGCCATCCCAGGTCAGCTCGGAGACTGCACAGTTGTGTGGGTCCAGCCGGGTCCAGTCCCCCTTGCCCCCAGCCCCCCAGCGATCCAGCACACTGCTGATGATGGCACCGTGTGCCACGATCAGCACACGCTGGCCCGGATGGCGCTCGGCCAGTTCCTGGATGACGGCGGCTGCCCGCCGCGCAAAACTGGTCGGCGACTCTCCGTTGGGAGGGGCGAAGTCGGGGTCGTTCGCCCACCGTTCCCACAGCTGCTCGGTGTCGATCAGCTCCCGGTAGGTGCGCCCCTCCCAGTCCCCAATGGTAAATTCCCGCAACCCCTCTTCGACGATCGGGGGGAGTCCAATCGTGCGCCCGATCGTCGCTGCGGTGCTGCGGGCCCGTTGCAGCGGCGACACGTAGAGCACATCCACCGGACGCTCACGCTGGCTTGCGCCAAAACGCACCCCGGTCGCCTCGATCTGCTGCCACCCCCGCTCGGTCAGCGGCGCATCCAAGGAGCCATACCAGCGCTGTTCAAAATTGGCGGTTGTCTCGCCATGCCGCACCAGAATTACTTGGGTCCTGCTCATCCCCTGCCACCTTTGTCGGTTGTCCATGCACCCGGCCCTCTGCGGCCAGGCTTGCCAGACACTCTGAAAAAAATCCCGGAAAAAATCTGCGCCAGATTGACAGACGCTGCAATACATGGTATACTGCCGAATATGATTTCACCAAAGCAACTGATCATTTGTGTGCCCCGCTTCAGGTCTGAACGTACGCCTCCTGGATGAGACTCATCTGGAACCTTGTGCGCGGGCCGAACGATTGGGTGATCGGACTGTACCGGCAGAGCTCTCCAGAGGGGGAGCTTTTTTTATTCTCTTGAATCAATCGTCCTTGAGTGGGGAGGGCAGAGATGATTGTCGTTGGAATTGCTGGTGCGACCGGTTATACCGGGATTGAATTGGTGCAGCTGCTGCATCGCCACCCACAGACGCAGTTGGGCTGGATTACCAGTGCCAGCAGTGCTGGCAAACGGCTCTGCGACGTCCATGCCGTGCCATGGGACTACCCATTGATCGCACTGGACGAGGCCTATGCCCGTGCTGGGGAAGTAGACGTCGTCTTTTTGTGTCTCCCACACGGCCACTCGATCGAGGCAGCGCGCCGTTTTGCCGAAGCTGGACGCTGTGTGATCGACCTGAGCGCCGATTTTCGGCTCGACCACGCCGACGACTATCGCCGCTGGTATGGCCTGGAACACACCGCCCCCGATCTGCTCCCTCACTTCGTGTACGGGCTGTGCGAGGTCAATCGCGCCCGGCTGCGCGGTGCCCGGCTGATCGCCGTGCCCGGCTGCTACCCGACCACTGTCAATTTGGGACTTTACCCGTTGGCCAAGGCAGGTTGGCTGGGCGACCGGGTCATCGTCGACAGCAAGAGCGGGGTCAGCGGAGCCGGGCGCACCGCCAAGCTGCCTTATCTGTTCGTTGAAAGCCACGAAAACCTGACCCCCTACAACGTCGGCTACCGCCACCGCCACATCGCCGAGATGGAGCTGGTGCTCAACCCGGTGTTGCCGCCGGGCCACTCCTGCCAGTTTACCTTCTCCCCCCACCTGCTGCCGGTCAACCGGGGCATCTTGAGCACGATCTATGTGCGGGTGCCCGCCGGCGTGACCGAACCGCAGGTGCGCCAGCGGTACACCGAGCACTACGCCGGCGAGCCTTTCATTCATCTGCTGCAGGCGGGCCAGCAGGCATCGCTGCGCCATACGGTCTATTCCAACCGCGTGGCCATCAGTATCACGCCCGAACTGCCTGACCGCCCCGACTGCCGAGACCTGATCCTGGTCGTGACCGAAGACAATTTGATCAAAGGCGCCAGCGGCCAGGCCGTTCAGTGCATGAACATCGCTTTGGGGTTGGACGAGACAGCAGGCCTGCTGTGAACGAGGGAGCTATGGAGACAGAAAAGAGCCAGGAAGCGTATCTGGTGGTTTTGAAAGTCGGCGGCAACGAGCTGGACGACCCCGATTTTTTGCACGGGCTGGTGAAGGCGGTAGCCGCCGTCCAGCAAGAAGGGCACCATCCAGTCCTCGTGCATGGGGGCGGCAAGGCGGTCACCGATCTGCAAAAACAGCTGGGTTTGCAGGAGCAGCGGGTCGAAGGGCTGCGCGTGACCGACGATGCCAGCATGGATGTGGTGGAGATGGTGCTCAGCGGACTGATCAACAAACGCATCGTCCGCCAGCTGGTCAACGCCCGAATCCGGGCGGCTGGCATCAGCGGCGTCGACGACGGCACGCTCTATGTCGAAAAGATGTGGCACCCGTTCGGCGATCTGGGGCGGGTCGGGGAAGTGCAGGATGTCGACGACCATCTGCTGCGAACGTTGATCGGCGCGGGGATTGTGCCGGTCGTCAGCCCGGTCAGCTTTGGTTCGCTCGATGCCCTCAGCTACAACGTCAACGCCGACCATGCTGCGACGGCGATCGCAGCCCGGCTGGGGGCGATCAAACTCGTCTTTATCAGCAATGTGCCAGGCATTTTGGTGGCGGGGCGGGTCGTGCGGGCTGTGACAGCAGAACAAGCTGAAGCGTGGATCGAGGAGGGGATCATCTTCGGGGGCATGATCCCCAAGGTGCGCAGCGCGGTCGAGGCTGTGCGCGGCGGCGTCGCACAAGCGGTCATTACCAATCTGGCCGGTGTCCAGGGGGGAACTGGCACTGGTATCGTCGGCAGCCGTTGAATCTGGCTGGTGGTTGGGGTGTTGGATGGGTACAGGCAGCAGCAAGGAGAATAAAGCAACGATGAATGCGCAGGATGTGATCGCGCTGGAACAGCGCTATCTGTTGGGGGTCTACGGGCGGGCCCCGTTTGTGCTGGAGCGAGGCGACGGCTGTACGCTCTACGACACGACAGGGGCCGCCTATCTGGACTGCGTGGCCGGAATCGCGGTCAACGCGCTGGGCTACAACGACGCCGGCGTCTCCCAGGCGATCGGGGCAGCGCTCTCCTCGGGGATGGTGCATGTGAGCAATCTCTACCACACAGAGCCCCATGCTCGCCTGGCCGAGCTGTTGTGCTCGACCAGCTTTGCCGAAAGGGTTCATTTCTGCAACAGTGGGGCTGAAGCCACTGAAGGCGCCTTCAAGTTTGCACGCCGCTACGGTCGCGCCCATGGCGGCGACCAGAAGGTGGAGATCCTGGCATTTTCCAACGCCTTTCACGGCCGGACCATGGGGGCGCTTGCTGCAACCCCGCGCCCCACCTATCAGGACCCCTTTCGTCCGCTGATGCCGGGGGTACGCTTTGCAGAATTCAACGACCTGGAGAGTGCAAAGGCGCAGATGGATGAGCGGGTCTGCGCGATCCTGGTCGAGCCGATTCAGGGAGAAGGGGGCATCCACCTCGCAGAGCCCACCTTTCTGGCGGGTCTGCGTGCCTTGGCTGACCAGTATGATGCGCTGTTGATCTACGACGAGGTCCAGTGCGGTGTCGGACGGGCTGGCACCCTGTGGGCGTACCAGGGGTTTTGTACAGCGGCCAGCGGCTGTGGCTGTGCCCAGCGCTGCCAGTTCGAGCCTGATCTGCTGACCGCCGCCAAACCGCTGGCTGCTGGGCTGCCGATCGGCGCGATTTTGATGCGCCAGCGGGTTGCCGAGGTCTTGCACAAAGGCGATCATGGCAGCACCTTTGCTGGCGGCCCGCTGGTGACCAGCGTGGCCCACCATGTCGTCGGCCGGGTGGCGCAGCCAGATTTTCTGACCGGGGTCGCCGCCAAGGGGCAGTTGTTGCGCGACCTGCTCGCTGAAATCAACAACCCCCATCTCGTCGAGGTCCGCGGGCGCGGGTTGATGGTCGGGCTTGAACTCGATGTTGCCGTCGCCCCGGTGGTCAGCCGTGGCTACGACGAGGGGCTGCTTCTGGTCAACGCCGGCCCGAATGTGCTGCGTTTCGTCCCGCCGCTGGTGATCAGCGAGGTCGAAATTCACCTGGTCGCCGAGCGGCTGACACGCGCGTTGCAGGCATTGTAGGGTCGTATACCCAGGAGAGAAGAGACGATGCCCATCGTGATTCAACCGGCTGGGGCAGCAGATGTGCTGCCGATCGTGGCGTTGGTGAACCAGTTTGCGGCAGAAAAAATCATGCTGCCCCGTACCGAGGAGAGTGTCCGCCAGACATTGGCCGACTGGCTGGTTGCGGTTGACCCCGACCTTGTCCCCGAAGATCCGCAGATCCTGGCCTGCGGCGCGCTGGTTCCGCTCACCGACACGCTGGTGGAGCTGCGTTCGTTGGCCGTGCACCCCAGCCGACAGGGCCAGGGGCTGGGTGGCCATGTCGTCAATCACCTGGTGCAGCTGGCTCGCCAGCGCGGCTATCACCAGATCTGCGCGCTGACCCTGCGCGAAAATTTCTTCGTGCGGCTCGGCTTCGAACAGGTCGACCGCTGGAGCATCAGCCCCAAAATCTGGCAGGCCTGCATTTATTGCTCCAAATTCCATCGCTGCGACGAAGTGGCGGTGACGATGAATCTGGTCGACAGCCCACAGGGTCTGCTGCACCCGCTGGAACGGCCTGCTGGCTGGAACAGCCTGCTCAAGTGGAGTGAATGGCAACCCCTCAAGCTGGCCTACAAGCAAAAATAAGCTGGCGCTCAGTAGGGCGGTCTGGCAGGCCCGTCGTATGCGCAGCGGCCCGTACGCGGAGAGTTGTAGCGACGTTTGGGGCCACCATAGAGTGTACAGGAATGGCTGCGAGCATGGGCTGCACACAGATAACAGCCCGGCTCGCCCACCTCATAGTAGCACTGCAGACAGAAATGCGTAGCAGGCTCGCCGCAGCTGACGCAGAGCTGCTTCGGCATCTGGTTGCGAGCCAGCAGCGCAATTGGCCTGGCGGTCAACGGCTTGCCCTCACGCTGGGAGACGACCTCGAGCTTGAGCTCCGTCGGCGTTCCATAGTCGTATTCGTAGCTGCCCTTGCGGCCGACAGCCAACACTTCGTTGACCCGGGTCTGGATACTTTTCTGATCGCCCAACGCAAAAAAACCGTCGATCAGCTCCCGGTAGCAGGTCGTCCCAAAGACAAACTGGCTCATATGGCCACAGCATTCGACCCAAATGGCACGCAGATAGCTATCCAGATTGATAAGCGTCGCGCTGCCAGAAAGCTCGAGCTGAAGCCAGTAGGTGCCGTCGACTGCATCTCGTACCACTACTTGCCAGAGGCGCTCAGGTTGGCGTCTGCTGGCTTCTGCTTTTTCGACGGCAGCCTGACGAGCCGGGCACGTGGCCAGGTGCCTGGCCATGCCGGCAGCGGCAACCGTGCGTTGACAAAAAGCGCAGACGCCTGCGGGCGGTGTTTTGCGGGGCATCCAGCCATCTCTTCCTTTCCTTCGGGCCTGGGTGACAGCAGCTTGCACAATGCAATTCTCTCAGCATACCATCGTTGTTCTCCGATCCACAAGGGGCAACGCCGGGCCTTTCCCATTGGGGAGAGCCCAGATGTGGTACAATGCCAAGAGGTGCAGTTGATTCTAGCAGCGCACAACGATTCTGTCCAGGAGGTCTGAAACCGTCCCGATGCGTATCGAATCCATCGAACTTCGCAAAATTTTTCTGCCCTATCTCTCTCCCTTTGAGACCAGCGGCTGGCGCGAGCAGGGCAGCCATGCCATCATCGTCCGGATGCAGGCGGACGGGATCGTCGGCTGGGGAGAAGCCCCGGTCGGCGAAAATCCCTTCTACAACGAAGAAAACCAAAAGAGCGCCTGGAGCATCCTGCAAGACTATCTGGCGCCGCTGCTGCTGCGGGTCGACCTGGCCAGCCCCTGGGATGTGACGCCGGCCTTCGCCCGGGTGCGCGGCAACCGCATGGCCAAAGCAGGGCTGGAATTCACCGTCTGGGATCTCTTTGCCCGCCGCGAGGGGCGCAGCCTGGCCAACCTGCTGGGGGGGACGCGCGATCGGGTCGAGGTCGGCGTCAGCGTCGGCATCCAGAAGGATCTCCCAACCCTGTTGGCGGTGGTGGCGGGCTACCTCAGCGAAGGGTACAGCCGGATCAAGCTCAAGATCAAACCCGGCTGGGACATCGAACCGGCTCGGGCTGTGCGGGAGAGCTGGCCCGAGCTGCGGCTGCAGGTCGACGCCAACAGCATCTACCGCCTGCAGGATGCCGCGCATCTGGCGCAGTTGGACGCCTTCAACCTGCTGCTGATCGAGCAGCCGCTGGCCCACGACGACATCTTCGACCATGCAGAGCTCAAACGCTCGCTCAAGTCGCCGCTCTGCCTCGACGAGAGCATCGTCTCCCCTGACCATGCCCGTTGGGCGATCTCGCTCCAGGCCTGCGACATCTTCAACATCAAACCAAGCCGGATCGGTGGGCTCGGGGACGCCAAACGGATCCACGACCTGGCCCAGGCAGCTGGGATGGCAGTCTGGCACGGCGGCATGCTGGAGACCGGGATCGGCCGAGCGGTCAATGTGGCGCTGGCCAGCCTGCCCAACTTCACCCTGCCAGGAGATATCAGCGCCAATGACCGCTACTTTGCGCGCGACATCGTCCAGAATCCCTTTACCCTCAACCCAGACAGTACCCTGACGGTCCCAACCGGGCTCGGCCACGGGGCTCTGGTGGACGAAGCGTATCTGGACGACATCACCCTGGAGCGCTGGGAGCTCCGCGCCTAGGTGTGTCCTGAGCCCGGCGGGCCAGACTCCGTTCGCGGTCAAAGCGCCGCCGGGCTCCTTTGGGAAGAGACAACGGTGGCGATGAAGATCAAATTTCCACGGGTCGTCATTCGGGGGGCTGGCGATCTGGCCAGCGGTTGTGCGCTGCGTCTGCAGCGGGCTGGGTTCACCGTTGTGCTGACCGAGGTGGCACAACCGCTGGCAGTACGCCGCACGGTCAGCTTTGCCCAGGCTGTCTTTGACGGGAGCTGCCAGGTGGAAGAGGTTGTGGGGCGTTGTTGTACAGCCGGCCAGGCGCTGGCAGTGGCCGATGGCGGGGAAGTGCCGGTCGTGGTTGACCCGGCCGGCCAGCTGCTGCGACAGCTGCGCCCAGCGGTGGTCGTCGACGCCATCATGGCCAAACGCAATCTGGGAACCTGCTGCAACGACGCTGCCCTCGTGATCGCGCTTGGCCCCGGTTTCACAGCCGGAGTCGACTGCCATGCTGTGGTCGAGACAGACCGCGGGCATTCGCTGGGACGGCTTTTCTGGCAGGGCAGTGCGCTGCCAGACACCGGTGAGCCAGGCGAAGTTGCAGGGCAGCGCGGCACACGCGTGCTGCGTGCCCCCGCAGACGGACAGGTGGCTGGCTGTTGTGCGATCGGCGATTCTGTGGCGGCCGGGGAGATCGTCGC
The DNA here is from genome assembly GCA_903858085.1 of uncultured Chloroflexota bacterium. GTDB lineage: Bacteria > Chloroflexota > Anaerolineae > Caldilineales > Caldilineaceae > Caldilinea. The sequence goes on along the minus strand of CAIOHJ010000008.1, from coordinate 16,033 downwards.
CCTGCTGCGCACAAACGACGGGACCGCACAGCCGATCCGGGCCCCTTTTGCTGGGATTTTGCGCGGGCTGATCCATCCTACTGTCGGCGTGCGGGCAGGCACTAAAATCGGCGATCTCGACCCGCGCGCCGAGCGGGCCTACTGTTTCACGGTCTCAGACAAGGCGCTGGCGGTCGCCGGCGGGGTGTTGGAGGGAATTTTGACCTGGATGGCGCAGGAGGGTGCGGAATGAAGGGGGTGCAGCTTTTTGTGGTTCCAGGCCTGCCGGCTTTTCAACCGGGCGACGATGTAGCCGCTCGGATTGTCGAACAGCTGGCGGAGATGGGAGAAGGGTTGCTGCCTGGGGATATTGTCGTGGTTGCGCAGAAGATCGTCAGCAAGGCAGAAGGGCGGCTGGTACGCCTGCTCGACGTCGAGCCTGACGAGCAGGCACAGCAGTTGGCGGAGCTGGTGGGCAAAGACCCCCGTGTCCTCCAGGTGATCCTCGAGGAGAGCAATGAGGTGCTGCGGGCACGGCGCGGTCTGCTCGTGGTCGAACAGCGCAGCGGCTGGATTTGCGCCAATGCAGGGGTGGACCGCAGCAACGTGCAGCCAGACGAAGAGAGCGAATACCTGGCCTTGCTGCCCGCCGACGCCGATGCCAGTGCTGCTGCACTGCGCGCCCGCCTGGCCGAGTTGACCGGGGTGGCGCCGGCTGTGGTCGTCAACGACAGCCATGGCCGGGCCTGGCGCATTGGAACGGTCGGGGTCGCGATTGGCTGTGCGGGGTTGCCGCCGCTTTGGAACCAGCGCGGGCTGCACGACCTCTTCGGCTATGAGCTGATCTCCAGCGAGGAGTGTATTGCCGACGAGCTGGCCGCTGCTGCCAGCCTGCTCATGGGACAGAGCGACGAAGGGCGCCCCGTCGTGGTGATTCGCGGCTATCACCCCCCAGCCCTGCCAGCAGCACCGGCCAAAACCATCCAGCGGCCCGCCAACATCGATACGTTTCGGTGAAGGGTCAGAGCATCTTGACGACCATGTGTGCCTTGCTCCAGAGCTCTTCGAGCCGATAGTAGCGGCGCATCTCTGCGGTCAGCAAATGTACGATGACATCCCCATAGTCCAAGATCGACCAGCCCCCCCCGCGGCCGTCAAGCCCGTCGACGCTCAACGGCCGCAGGTTCTGCTGCAGTTTGAGCTGGGCAAGCAACTCATCTTCGATGGCTTTGGCCTGGCGTTCGTTGTCTACCGTGGCAAGAATGAAGTAGGCGGCAAGGGTGGTCTGTTCGTGGACATCGAGCAGAACAATCTCAGTTGCCTGTTTTTGTTCGACAATGTCCACAAGACGATGGGCAAGTTGCAAGCTATCCAGATCGGCCTCCTAAGAACCAGCAATGACAGGTGCGATTTTTGCACTATACCACACACTTCGCTGAGGAAAGCCCACCCAATTGAAAAATGTGCCGATTCCCCGGGAAATCGCCTCAGGCGGCGACTTTGCGCTCCACCTCAAGTCGGCGCAGCTCGACCAGCTGGTCACGCAGCGCTGCAGCCCGCTCAAACTCCAGCGCCTTGGCCGCACTTTTCATCTCCTGCTCCAACGAACGGATCAGCTGGGCCAGCGCCTCCGGGGAAAGCTGGGCAGGGTCGCCCCCTTGTTCAGCGCCTGCGCTGGGGAGCGCCTGGGGGGCCACCATCCCCCGCACCCGGTCGGTCAAGTCCCGAATGCCCTTGACGATGCTCTGTGGCTCGATGCCGTGCTGGCGGTTGTACACTTCCTGGATCGAACGACGCCGGTTGGTCTCGTCGATCGCCCGGCGCATCGAATCGGTCATGCCATCGGCGTAAAGCAACGCCTTGCCTTCCACATGGCGCGCGGCACGGCCGATCGTCTGGATCAAGGCGCTCTCGCTGCGCAAAAAGCCCTCTTTGTCCGCATCCAACACCGCCACCAATGAGACCTCGGGCAGATCAAGCCCTTCACGCAGCAGGTTGATCCCGACGACGACGTCGTAGACGCCAAGCCGCAGATCGCGCAGAATCTCCACCCGTTCGATCGTGTGGATGTCGCTGTGCAGGTAGTGCACCTTGACTGCCAGCTCGGCCAGATACTCGGTCAAGTCCTCGGCCATGCGCTTGGTCAGGGTCGTCACCAGGACACGCTGGCCGCGAGCGGTGCGCTGTTTGATCTCGCGCAGCAGGTCGTCGATCTGGCCTTGGGTCGGGCGCACCTCGACCACCGGGTCCAACAGCCCAGTGGGGCGGATGACCTGCTCGACCACTCGTTGGGCCAGTGTGCGTTCGTAGGGCCCCGGGGTTGCGCTGACGTAGACCGCCTGGTGAAGGTGGGTTTCAAACTCCTTGAAGGTGAGCGGGCGGTTGTCCAGCGCACTCGGCAGCCGGAAGCCATAGCCAACCAACACCTCTTTGCGCGCCCGGTCGCCACTATACATGCCACGCACCTGCGGGATCGTCATATGGCTCTCGTCGACGATCAACAGCCAGTCTGGGGGGAAATAGTCGAGCAACGTCCAAGGCGTCGAACCGGCGGGCCGCCCGGCCAACGGCCCGCTGTAGTTTTCGATCCCGCTGCAGTAGCCCACCTCCTGCAACATTTCGATGTCATAGTTGGTGCGTTGCTGGATCCGCTGTGCCTCGAGCAGCTTTCCCTGCGCTTGAAAGGTGGCGACCTGCTCCTCCATTTCGCGCCGGATCTCCTCGATCGCCTCGCTCAGGCGATCCTGGGGCGTGACAAAGTGCTTGGCAGGAAAGATGTCCACCTGCTGGGGAGAGGCGAGCACTTCCCCGGTGAGCGTATCGATCTCGTTGATGCGCTCGATCTCGTCTCCCCAGAGGCTGATCCGGTAGGCAGTCTCCCGGTCTGCTGGCTGTACATCCAACACATCCCCGCGCACCCGAAATCGTCCACGCTGCAGCAGGTTGTCGTTGCGCTCGTAGTAGATCTCGACCAGATGGCGCAGCAGCTGGTTGCGCCGCACCCGCTCCCCGACACGCAGATGAAGGACGACCCGCCCATAATCCTGCGGGCTGCCCAGTCCGTAGATGCACGAGACCGAGGCCACGATCACCACATCGCGACGGCTGAAAAGGGCACTGGTCGCCGCCAGGCGCAGCCGGTCGATCTCCTCGTTGATCTGAGCATCTTTTTCGATGTAGGTGTCCGTGCGCGGGATGTAGGCCTCCGGCTGGTAGTAGTCGTAGTAGGAGACAAAGTATTCGACTGCGTTGTTGGGAAGAAACTCGCGCATTTCGGCGTAGAGCTGGGCGGCCAGCGTCTTGTTGTGCGCCATGATCAATGTCGGTTTTTGGACCTGCTCGATCACACGCGCCATGGTGAAGGTCTTGCCAGAGCCGGTCACCCCCAACAGCACCTGATGCTGCAGCCCTTGCTCGATTCCCTCCGCCAGCTGGGCGATCGCCTGTGGCTGGTCGCCGGTCGGCTGAAATTCGCTGACAACTCGAAATGGTGGCATCGCATCCCATCCTGCCCCAAAAAGCCCTCTCCTGCCCCTCAACCCTCTCTCTATTTTACCCGCAATCGCCCCCACAGACAAACACTCCCAACCTGTGTCCTCTTGTTTTTGACCGTTCGGCGGCCAATCATCGGGGCAGTACCGGAGCCGCAGAGGGCGGTGCAGTCGAATCCCGCACCACCAGACGGGTCTGCATGACCACCGCCTCCGGCTCTCCGCCAGCCGCCAGAGCAAACAACATGTCGGCGGCATATTCTCCCCAACGATGCAACCCCTGGTTGATCGTCGTCAGGCTGGGCAACACGTCGGCTGCCTGGGGCAGATCGTCGTGGCCGGCCACCGCAAGATCCTCCGGCACCCGCACCCCCAGCATGCGCAGCGCATGCAGAGCATCCAGCGCCAGGCGATCGTTGAGCGCAACCAACGCGGTCAGGCCCGGATGTTCGGCAAGCAGCTGGCGGATCAGGAGGACCCCATGCTGCCTGCCAAAACGGCTTTCGACATAAGGCATGGTCTCCGCTGTCAGCCCGTGACGCTCGGCAGCCGCCCGCAACGCAGCCAGGCGGTGGCGACCGCTGGGAAAGAGGGTGTGGTCCAACCCGATGATGCCGATCTGGCGGTGGCCCAGTTCCACCAGGTGCGCCACCAGCATACGGTAGCCACCGTCGTCGTCAGCCCGAATGGTGTACGGATAGTTCGGGTGCCCGATCGTCACACACGGGAGCCGTTGTCTTTGGAGAATCTGCAGCAAAGGATCGACAGCAAAGTGGCCGTCCAGGACGATCCCTTCGAGATAGCCGCTCTGCATCAGCTGTGTAAAGGCTGGGTCGACGTTGCCGTCGGCCAGACGCGGGGAGCTGAGCAGGATATGGTAGCCCCGCGCGCTGAAGGCCTCTTCGAGCCCGGCAAGCACCTGCAGCGAGCCAAGCGCCGTGAACGGGGTCTCTTGAACGCGCGGCACCACAAAGGCCACAATACGGGATCGCCCCGAAGCCAGCGCACGTGCGGCCAGGTTCGGCTGGTACTGCAGGTCGTGGCAGGCATCCAGCACCCGCTGGCGCGTGCGCGATTTGAAGCTGTAGTGGGGGTCGTTGGACAAAATTCGCGAGGCGGTCGAAATGGACACGCCCGCCCGTCTGGAAACTTCTTCTAGGCTGGCTGGCATAGGCGTTTTCTGTGTGTTGGCGTTTGTACCGCATCCGATGGACAGGTCACTTTTGAGCCTCTAGCCGCCATAGAGCCGGGTATAGTGGTAAAAATTGCTCAGGATCAGCTGGATATAGAGGCGTGGCTCCGCATAGGTCATCTGTTCGACAAAAAGGGTATCCTCGGCGCCAAAGCGTTCACGCCAGCTTTCAGCGTTGCCCGGGCCGGCGTTGTAGCCCGCCAGCGCCGACACCAGGTTGCCGTCCAGGTACTCGCGCGCCCAGGCCAGATAGTAGGCCCCAAACCGGAGGTTGACCACAGGACGGTAGATGATGTCGTTGGTGTACTCCGGGTGGCCCAGCCGCTCGGCGATCCAGTGGCCGGTGTCGGGGATGATTTGAGCCAACCCCTGGGCGGCTGCCGACGAGCGGGCCCCTTCCTCAAACAAGCTCTCCTGGCGGATCAGGCTGTAATAGACAAAGGGATCGAAGTCGTTGGCCTGCGCTTCCCGCTCGATCAAAGCCGCAAAGGGGCGCGGGTAGGCCAGCTGTTGCAGGAAGGCTGGGGCATTTTCCACCAGCCCAGCCGGGCTGCCCTGCAGCAGCCGGGCTGCGCTGAGGATGCTCAGCCGGTATGCCCCAATCCGCGCAAATTCCAGGCTGAGCGGGTAGAGGGCAGCCAGATCCTCACGCCACCGCTGGTAGGTGCGTTCCAACACGGCCAGAGCATCGCCGCGCTGGTCCAGTTCGAGCAACAGACGCCCTTTGGCCAGGTCTAAGTCGTCGGCGACGGAGGGCGGCAGCTGGCCAACCTGGCTGGCCGCCTTCCCCAGCCAGCCAGCCAGCCACGCTTCCGCAAAGGCCCGGCTGCCATCGTCCCCAACCAGACGGCTGGCCGGCCCGACGACCGTCTGGATGGCATCGAACATGGCGCCGTCGCGCATCGCCACCCCAGCCAGTGCATAGCGGGCCAGGATGCCATAGTAAAGGTCGGGGGCGCGCGCCACCAACGCCTGCCAGGTGGCGCGCGCCGCTTCGGGCTGGCCAGCTGCGAGCTGGGCCCGCCCCAGCCAGTACGCAGCTGCATCCCGACGAGGGTCCGGAGAGCTGCTTTGCAGCCGCGCCAGCACCTCGGCAGCCTGCCCATAGCGCCCTGCGCTGAAAGAGCCAAAGCCCAGGAGATAGAGCGCCTGGGGGACCCGCTCGTGGGTTGGAAAACCGTCTGCCAACGCCAAAAAATCGACCGCAGCCTCCACCGAGTTGCCCTCGGCCAGCGCGCTGCGCCCACTCAACCACAGCGCCTCCGGCGCCAGCGGATCGGCTGCAGCGTCGCGCGCAAAGGTTCGGTAGCTGCGCCGTGCCCCCGCACTGTCGCCTTGCTGTTGCTGCACGGCCGCTCTGTCCAGCCAGGCCTGGCCGCTGCAAAGACAGTCTGGGTAGGTAGCCAACAGGCGGTCGAATGTGGCCAACGCCTGCCCGTAGTCTGCAGCGCCCAGATAGGCCTGCCCCAGCTCGTGCAACGCCTGCCCTGCCCTGGCATCGCTGGGGTCTACGCTCTCCAAATAGCCTTGATAGGCCGCAATCGCCGGCTGCCAGGCCTCCGCCTGCAGGTCGATGTACCCACGCAGGTAGAGGTCAACCTCCACAGAACGGTTGACCAGCTCGACGAGGGCCAGATAGGCGCTGGAGTGGGTGGGGTCCTCCGCAGTCGCCGCACGCCAGCGTTCGACAGCACCGACGCTGTCGCCAGCAGCTGCCAGCGCCTGGCCGGCCTTGTAAAAAATCTGGGTACGGTAGCCTGGGTTGACGGCAACGTCCAGGATCTCGGCGTAGACCGCTGCTGCCTCCGCAGAGCGCCCCTGTTCGATGTAAAGTTGGGCCAGTTCTTCAAGCACCCCGACGCGTGCGACCCGGTCTGTGCTCTCCTCGGCGGCCCGGCGCAGCGCAGCTGCAGCGCTCTCGCTGTCGTTGAGGGCCCTGTAGGCACGGGCGATGCGCTGCTGAACCGTTTCGTGCATCCACGGATAGCTTTCCAGAAAACGCCAGTACGCAGCGACCGCCTCGCTGTAACGCCCCAGACCCAGCAGCGCTTCCCCGCGCAAAAACTGCTCTTTCTGCCCGAACTGGCCAGGATCCTGTTGCTCGGCCGCGAGCAGGCCATCGAGCTGCTCCAAGGTGGCCAGCGCCTCCCCATACAAACCCTCGCCCAGATAGGCACGGCCCAGCTCATAAAGCGCCTCAGCACGGCGTCCTGGGTCAGCGGCGACCTGGGTCAGCAGGGTGCGTGCACGCTCATAGTCGCCGTAGCGAACCAGGAGGCGTCCCTGTTCGAGCAGATCCTCGGTTGGGAGAATGGCCTCCCCCCCGGCAGGCAGCTGGGCAGGTTCAGGAGTCGGCGTGGGCAGCAGCAGCCCCGTCTGGCCAACCTGCGGCACGCCAACCTGCGGCACGCCAGCCAGCGTGCCCTGGCCGTCGGGCAGCACAGGCGTCCAGGTGGGCAGAGGCAGGGCAGGTGAGCTGGCAGGCGCTGTGGGCGCCGGCTCCTGGCCACAGCCAGCCAAAAAAAACAAAAAAACAACGAAAAACAAGGGTTTCATGGTGGAAAATCAACGCATACCGCTCTGGTCAGGTTCCTGGCCAGCTCTTTTTGCCAGCCAACCGCTGCTCTTTCGATTCAGTTCGCCCTTATGGTATCATCTGGATGGCACAGTTTGCCAATGAGAATTTCGAAAAAAGTTCGATAGGGTATCTGCTCATGTCTACGCTCGTTGTTGCCCCAGACCAGGCCCCCCACTACGAGGTTGTGGTCGGGATGGAGGTGCACGCTCAGGTGCTGACACGCTCCAAAATGTTCTGTCGTTGTGCCACCGACTACCAAGGGGCACCGCCCAATACGCGCACCTGCCCGACCTGCCTGGCGCTGCCAGGTGCGCTTCCAGTGATCAACCGGGCTGCCGTGGAGGCGACGATCCGCACCGGGCTGGCGCTCCACTGTCACATCAACCCGTCTGCTGTCTTTGCACGCAAAAACTATCTCTATCCCGACCTGCCCAAGGGGTACCAGATCAGCCAGTACGAGCTCCCGCTGTGCGAACATGGCTTTCTGGAGATCGACCGAGAAGACGGCTCGACCCGCCGCGTGCGCATCCGCCGCGTCCATCTTGAAGAAGATACAGGGCGTTCGGTCCATACGGGGGGCGCCTCCTACATCGACCTCAACCGGGCCGGTGTCCCGCTGATGGAGATCGTCACCGAGGCAGATATTTTCAGCCCCGAGGAAGCCTACGCCTATCTGACCAGGCTGCGTGCGACGCTGCGTGCGCTGGGGGTCAACAGCGGGGAGATGGAGAAGGGTGCGCTCCGCTGCGAGCCCAACATCAGCGTGCGCACCCTGGCCCAGAAGATCGACGGCCACTACGGCGTGAAGGTGGAGGTCAAAAATCTCAACAGCTTCCGAGCGGTGCGCAGCTCGATCGCCTATGAGTTGGAACGTCAGTCGGGTCTGCTGGCTGCGGGGGGCACCGTCGAGCAGGTAAACATGGGCTGGGATGAGGAGCGACAGCGCACCGTGGTGCAGCGCAGCAAAGAGGATGCCCACGACTACCGGTATTTTCCTGAGCCAGATCTGCCGCCGCTGCGGGTGGACCCCACCTGGGTGGAACAGCTGGCAGCAGAACTGCCCGAGCTGCCGGCTGCCAAGCGGGACCGTTTCGAGCGCAGCTGGGGGGTGCGCCGCAGCGAAGCCGACATCTTGACGAGCGAGACGCTGGTGTCCCGTTTTTTTGAAGAGAGCGTTGCCGCCTATGGGTGGCAGGAGGGCAGGCCACAGCGGGTGGCCACCTGGATGACCGGCGAACTCTTCCGGCTGCTCAACGCCGACGGCGAAGGGCAGGACCTGCGTCAGATCGCCACAACCAAGGTGCTCCCGGCTCAGTTTGCCGCCTTGCTCCAGCTGGTCGATGACAAAAAAATCAACCAAAACACCGCCAAACGAGTTCTGGAGCTCATGTACGCCAGCGGCGATTCTCCGCAGCAGATCGTGGCGCGCGAAGGGCTGGCGATGCTCTCCGACAACAGCCTGATCGATGAGGCGATCGCGGCCATCTTCGCCGCCAATCCAGCCGAATTGACCCGCTACCGGGCTGGCGAAGAAAAACTCTTCGGCTTTTTTATGGGGCAGCTGATGCGGGCAACCCAGGGCAAGGCAGACCCGGCTGCGGCCAAAGCCCGGCTCACCGAGTTGATTCACCTACCGGGCTGAGCAGCGGCAGCGGAAGGACCGCTCTGGCTGCCCAACCCACCCAGCGATGCGAACAGGAGCCCGTACGCCTATGCTGACCGTGACCCGCCTGCACTGCGAATATAGCGCCGCCCCGCTGGGGATAGATGTTTCCCACCCCCGGCTTGGGTGGGAGCTGACCTCCTCCCAGCGTGCGGCACGCCAGACTGCCTGCCAGATCGCCGTGGCTGCCTCCAACGCCGACCTGCAGGCAGGGCGTTGGCTGTGGGATTCGGGCAAACTGGCCCTTCAACGCTCCTACCACCACAGCTACGCCGGGCCAGCGTTGCGTTCACGACAGCGCTGCTGCTGGCAGGTGCGGGTTTGGGACGAACACGACCAGCCCTCGGCGTGGAGTGAAGCTGCCAGCTGGGAGATGGGGTTGTTGGACGAGCGTGACTGGCAGGCAGCGTGGATAACAGCGGGCTGGGAGGAAGCACCTCACACGTCTCCGCCGGCCCCGCTGCTGCGCCACGAGTTTCGGCTGCGCGCCCAGCCAGTTTCTGCCCGGCTCTACGCCACCAGCCAAGGAGTCTACACAGCCCATCTCAACGGCCAGCGGGTGAGCGACTGGTTTCTGACCCCAGGCTGGACCGCCTATCAGCACCGCTTTCAATATCAGACCTACGATGTGACAGCGCTGCTGCAGGCCGGCCCCAACGCTGTTGCCGCCATGCTTGGCGACGGCTGGTATCGCGGCTATCTGGGGTTCAGCGGGCAGCGCAACTACTACGGCAGCCAGCTGGCCTTGCTGCTGCAGCTGCAGCTCCTCTATGCCGACGGCAGCGAAGAGTGCATCGTCAGCGATGCCAGCTGGCTGGCCGCCACTGGCCCGATCCTGGCAGCGGACCTCTACAACGGGGAACTGTACGATGCCCGCTGCGAACGGCCCGGCTGGGATGCACCCGGCCATCTCGGAGAGGGATGGAGCCCAGTGCGTCTGGTGGCGGCGCCGAGTGCCCGCCTGGTCGCCCAAAGCGGCCCCCCCGTGCGCCCGATCGAGGAGCTGCCGGCACGTTCGGTCAGCCTGGCCCCCGACGGCGAGACCATCGTCGATTTTGGCCAGAATCTGGTTGGCGTCGTGCGCGTCCGTCTGCAAGGGGTCTCCGGCCAGCGTGTACGCTTCCGCCACGCCGAGGTGCTGCAGCCGGACGGTTCGCTTTACACCGAGAACCTGCGTTCGGCCAGACAGACCAACGAGTATGTGCTCAAGGGAGAAGGCGAGGAGGTGTACACACCCACCTTCACCTTCCAGGGCTTTCGCTATCTCGGGGTCAGCGGCCAGACGGGGGTCTTGAGAGCGGATCAGGTTGTGGCGGTCGTGTTGCATTCGGACATGCCACCGACCGGCGAGTTTGCCTGCTCGCACCCGCTGCTCAATCAGCTGCACCACAACATCGTATGGGGACAAAAAGACAACTTCCTCGACATCCCCACCGACTGCCCACAGCGAGACGAACGGCTGGGCTGGACCGGCGACGCCCAGGTTTTTGCCAGCACAGCGGCCTTCAACTACCAGATCGCCCCTTTTATGGCCAAGTGGCTGGCCGATCTGGCGCTAGAGCAGCGGGCCGACGGCGCTGTCCCCCATGTGGTGCCCGACGTGCTGCGCGGGCTGCCGTGGCCGACCGCCGGCGCCACCGGCTGGGGGGATGCAGCCATCATCGTGCCCTGGACCCTCTTCCGTTTCTACGGCGACACCCGTCTCCTGCAGATGCAGTACCCCAGCATGCGCGCCTGGGTCGAGTTTATGCGTGCCAGCGGCGAGGACGAACTGCTCTTCGGCTACGGCTTTCATTTCGGTGACTGGCTGGCGCTGGACACCGGCATCGACGGCGCGGTCTTTGGAGCCACCGACGTGCTGCTGATCGGGAGCGCTTTCTACGCCTGGTCGACTCACCTGCTGGCCCAGATTGCCGAACTCCTGGGCCACACCGCTGATGCACAGCACTATGCTGACCTCCACAAGCGCATCGTTGCCGCCTTCCAACGCGAGTTTGTCACCCCGGCAGGTCGGCTGGCCTCCAACACGCAGACGGCCTATGTGCTGGCCCTGATGTTTGACCTGCTGACCGATCCCCAACGCGAGGAGGCGGTGCGCAGGCTCGTCGCCGACATCCGCCGCCGTGAGCTGCACCTGTCGACCGGATTCCTGGGAACCCCCTATCTCTGCCCGGTGCTGGAGCGCTACGGCCAGCTCGACGTCGCCTACGCGCTGCTGCTGCAGGAAAGTTACCCCTCCTGGCTTTTTCCTCTCCTGCAGGGGGCAACGACGATCTGGGAGCGCTGGGATGGCCAGCGCGCCGACGGTTCCTTCCAGACACCGGGCATGAATTCCTTCAACCACTACGCCTATGGCGCCATTGGTGCGTGGATGTACCGGACGGTGGGCGGGCTGGACATCGAATCCACCTGGCCACACCACGTGCATGCGCTGGTGGCCCCCCAGCCCGGGGGGGGGATCACCTGGGCCAGGAGCAGCCTGCACACGCTGGCGGGCCCTTATACGGTGGCGTGGCAGCTGGAGGCGGGCGAGCTGCGGCTGTCCGTGAGTATCCCAGCCAATGCCACGGCACAGGTACTGTTGCCCTACGCCCGGCAGGAGGAGGTGACCGCGCAGGGACTGCTGCCCGCGCAGCTGACCCAGCAAGAAAACCGGGTGGCGGTCAAACTGGGCTCCGGCGACTATCTTTTTGTCTATCCCTATCATGTGGGGGGCGCGTCCTGAAATGGACACGGCAAAGAAAATCGCTGCCGGGCCGCCCACAGCAGCCATCGACTTTGGCATCAGCAACATCGACGTCGTCGTGCGCCAGCAGGGCAGACTGAAAACTTGGAGCGAACCCTACAGAGCCGATCCAGAGCCTGCCAGCGTCGGCGCGCTGCTGGCAGCGGGCGGGGTTGCACTCGACGGATTGGCCTGGCTGGCCGTCACCGGCGGACGCCATCGGGTGCTGCCGGGCTGGATCGGGGGCACCGCCGTGCACAAGGTGGACGAGGTGCAAGCCATCGGGCGTGGCGGGCAGGCGTTGCTTGGGCTGGAGGGAGCGGCTCGCGACGAACTGCTGTTGGTGGCCAGTTGCGGGTCGGGCACTGCGCTGATCGCGGCCCAGGGGGATCGTTTTGCCCATGTCTCCGGCAGCGCAGTGGGGGGCGGCACCTTGCTGGGGCTGGCACGGCTGATTTTGGGCACAGTCGACCCGCTCGAGATCGAAATGCTCTCCGCAGCCGGTGACCGCAACCAGGTTGATCTCAGCCTGGCCGACGTGATCACAGGGCCGATCGGGACACTGCCCGCCGACGCCACTGCGGTCAATTTTGGACGGCTCGGCCGCCCCCGTCTTCAGGAGTTGCCCCAGCGCCCAGACCTGGCAGCTGCCCTGGTCAATTTGGTCGCCCAGACGATCGCGTTGATCGCGATCAACGCAGCGCGCGCACAGGGCTGTCGGCGCACTGTGCTGGTCGGCCATCTGCTCGATCTGGCCAGCTTCTGCCAGGTGATCGAACAGGTCGGCACCTACTACGCCGCTGAACTCACCAGGGTCGAATCGCCCGGCTATGCCACAGCGCTGGGTGCTCTGTTGCTGGCCGAGGCAGGTCTGTAAAACAAAAACAAGGACTTTTATGAACTATCGTCTTTTGGGCAACACAGGCGTCACGGTCTCCAGTCTCTGTTACGGCACGATGTCTTTTGGCGGGGACGCGGACGAAGCAACAGCCAACGCGCTCTATGGCCGCTGCCGCGACGCCGGCATCAATTTCTTCGACTGTGCCAATACCTACGGCTACGGGCGAGCCGAAACCGTGTTGGGGCGCTGCATGGCGGGCCACCGCGAGGAGCTGGTGATCACCAGCAAGGTAGGCTTTCGCATGCGCGAAGGGGTCAACGGCGAAGGGCTGAGCCGCCGCCATATCTTGGGCGAGCTCGAACAGAGCCTGCGCCGACTGGGTACCGACCACCTCGACCTCTATTTTTGCCACCGGCTCGACCCCCACACACCGGCGGAAGAGACCCTGGCTGCACTCGATACTCTGGTGCAACAGGGCAAAATTCTATACCCGGCGGTCAGCAACTGGGCGGCCTGGCAGATCGCTCGCGCGCTGGGACTCTCTGCCTTGCATGGGTGGGTGCGGTTCGCCGTGCTGCAGCCGATGTACAACCTCACCAAACGGCAGGCCGAGGTCGAGCTGCTGCCGCTGGCGCAGGCCGAAGAGCTTGGCGTGATCCCGTACAGCCCCCTCGGGGGCGGGCTGCTCACCGGCAAATACAGCGGCGACAGACGCGCCCAGAGCGGACGGCTGGTCGAAAACAGCATGTACAAGAGCCGCTACGGCGAGCCCACCCACCACGCCGTGGCCGCCCGTTTCAACGACTACGCCCGCAGCCGCGGCTACGCCCCAGCTACCCTGGCAGTGGCATGGGTGATGAGCCATCCGGCGGTCACAGCGCCGATCATCGGCGCCCGCAGCTTGGAACAGCTGGAACCCTCGCTGGCGGCCGCTGAGATCCCCATGACACCGGAATGGCGCTCCGAAATTTCGGCGCTCTCGGTGGCCCCTGGGATCGCGACCGACCGCACAGAAGAACAGCACAGCGTGTGAACAAACACCCTGCCCAGCTGGAACAGTTCTATGCACAGATGCAGCTGATCCGGCGCACCGAACAGACCTTTTTTGAGCTCTACAGCCGTGGGTTGATGGCAGGAACCGTGCACACTTCGATCGGGCAGGAGCCCTGCGCAGTGGGTGTGGTCGCTGCGCTCGACCGCAGCCGCGATGTCATCTTTTCCAATCACCGGGCCCACGGCCATTTCCTGGCCTACTGCGACGATGTCGAGGGGTTAATCGCCGAACTATTGGGGCGGCGCAGCGGCGTGGTCGGCGGGGTCGGCGGGAGCCAACACCTGCACACCCGCAACTTCTACACCAACGGCGTGCAGGGGGGAATCGTCCCCAACGCATTGGGGGCGGCCTATGCCGAACTGCACAAACAGAGCGGCGCGGTCGTGGTCGTCTTTCTGGGAGATGGCACCATGGGACAAGGGGTGGTCTACGAATGTCTCAACGTCGCTGCCCTCTGGTCTTTGCCCCTGCTTTTTGTGCTCGAAGACAACCAGTATGCCCAAAGCACACACCGCCGCGACGAACATGCCGGCGTGCTTGCCCAGCGCCCACAGCCGTTTGGGGTCGCCGTGGCCGAAGTGGCGGCGGACGATGTAGAGGCCGTCTATGCGGCTGCATGGCAGGCGGTGGAGGCGGTGCGCAGCCAGCGCCGTCCCTTTTTCCTGGCGCTGCATACCTACCGCCTGGCTCCCCACAGCAAAGGGGACGACACCCGGCCCGCCGCCGAGCTGGCGGCACAGTGGGCGCGTGACCCGCTGGCCAGGCTGGCGGCCCGGTTGGCGCCTGAACAGCGGGCTGTCATCGACCAGAGAGTCGACGAGCGGATCGTGGCCGCCGTCACCGCTGCACTGGCCAGCGAACCGCAGACGCTAGAACAATTTCAGCGCAGCGCCGGCTGGGGGCCCCCTGTTCCCTCGCAGCTGCCGGCGACCTCCCCTCCCCCCCTGGCCAAGAAGAGCTATCTGGAAAGCCTGCGCCATGCCCTCCACACCCTCCTGGCCAGCGACCCCCACGCCGTGCTCTTTGGAGAGGATATCCTGGATCCCTACGGCGGCGCCTTCAAAGTGACCAAAGGGCTCTCCACCCATTTTCCCGAACAGGTGCGGACAACACCGATCTGCGAGGCCACCATCGTGGGGATGGGGGTCGGGATGGCGCTGCGCGGGTTGCGACCGATCGCAGAGATCATGTTCGGCGATTTTATGGCGCTGGCCGCCGACCAACTGGTCAACCACGCCGCCAAATATGCCGCCATGTACAACGGGCAGGTCACAGTGCCGCTGGTCGTGCGCACGCCGATGGGAGGCGGCCGTGGCTATGGCCCTACCCACAGCCAGTCACTCGAACGGCTCTTCTTTGGCCTTCCTCACTGCAAGATAGTGGCCGCCTCCCACCTGCACGACGCCGGTGCCCTGCTTCACCTGGCGGTTGCCGACCTGGAACCGGTTCTCTTTCTCGAACACAAACTGCTTTACCCGCTGGAGCTGGTCAGGCAGGGTATTCCGCTCGCTGAACAGAGAGACAGCGCTGGCTACCCAGTGGTGACAGCCTGGAACTACCCGGAGGGCGAGCGGCCAGATGTGACGCTCTTTGCCTACGGTGGGGTCAGCCGGCTGCTGCCGACCCTGCTGGCTCGGCTGGCGGCGGAAGAGATACGGTTGCTGGTCTGCCTGCCAGCCTGTATCAGCCCGTTGGATCCTGCACCGCTGGCCGCTGCAGCCCGGCAGAGTGGCCGCGCCCTGGTGGTGGAAGAGAGCCCGGCTGGGTTTGGCTGGGGGGCCGAGGTGGCTGCCTGCCTGCATGGCTGGGCCGGCAGCGATCTGCTGGCCCCGGTCGCCCGCCTGGGTACGGCGCCGACCGTGATCCCAG
Source organism: uncultured Chloroflexota bacterium (assembly GCA_903858085.1). Taxonomy (GTDB): domain Bacteria; phylum Chloroflexota; class Anaerolineae; order Caldilineales; family Caldilineaceae; genus Caldilinea. The sequence goes on along the minus strand of CAIOHJ010000008.1, from coordinate 641 downwards.
CTGCCAAAGCGCTCGAAGAGCTTGTCCTCCCCTCGTTGGAAGCCCTGGAGGAGGCAGTCTGCGCGCTCCTCGCTGCCGGTTGAATCCTGTGGAGAATGCCAATGAACCAGTTTACCAGTGTCCACCTGCCCCAGTCCGGCCCCAACGACGTGACAGCTCTCCTGCTCGAGTGGAGCAAAGAGGCTGGCCACTGGGTGAATCGCGGAGAAGTGATCGCGCTGGCCGAGACCACCAAAAGCGTCTTCGACATCGAAGCCCCCCAGGCCGGCTATCTGTACCCGCTGCTGGAGAGCGGGCAGGAGGTGGCCGTCGGGACAGCGATCGCTGCAATCAGCTCAGAGCCGAGCACGGTGGCTGCCAGCCAGGCCTGGCTGGCAGCCACCGCCAGGTCGGCGCCCCTGTCTGAACCGACGCCTGACAGGCCTCAAACCGCCACACGCAAAGCCGAACTGCTGGCACAACGGCAGGGCGTCGACCTGAGAGCAGTGCCCGCCACCGGCGAACGCATCAGCGAAGCCGATGTGCTGGCCTACCTCGCACAGCAAAAAATCCCGCCGACGCAGAGAACAGAGACGGTCGACATCGCCGACCTGGTCGACCAGCGCTATCCTGTCAACCGAATTCAACGCCTGTTGATCCTG
>CAIOHJ010000007.1 GCA_903858085.1 uncultured Chloroflexota bacterium | reverse complement strand
GGCAGCGGCCCGATCAGGCCGAGGGTCAGGGGCTGCAGGGCGGCAAAGAGATGGAGTGTGAACAGATTGGCGAGCCCGACACCGGCCGCCCCCCCCAGCAGCACGCTGGTTCCGACCTTAAATTTGACATAATTAGAAGAGAGGAGTGCAGAGGCCTGCAGCCGTCCGCTGCTGAGCAAGATCCATTCGCTGTAGCTCCAGAGCAGTTCGACGCTGCGTTCGACGAGGAAGGCAGCTGCCAGCAGGGCGAGGAGCAGGGGGGTCAGTGTTGGCCCGGCGCTGGAGGGTTCCTGGTAGGCGGGTGCGGCGCTGGCTGCCAGGGGCAGGGTTGCCAGGGCCAGCGCGCCGAGGGTGGCTGTGGCGAGGGTGGCCGTGGCGATTGGGGGGCGGCTGAAGAGTGGGTGTGTGGAGTCGCTGTCCATCATTCCAGTTTCCTGTCCAGGGGGGCTTCGGCGAGTGCGACCAGCAGGCGGACGCCGAAGCCGGTCGCTCCTTTGGGGTGGGTGGCCTCTCGTTCGGCGCTGTTCCAGGCCACATTGGCGATGTCGAGATGGGCCCAGGGGTAGCCTTCGGTGAAATGTTCGATAAACTTGGCGCTGGTGGAGACGCCGCCGGTGCGGCCTCCAGAATTTTTGACTTCGGCCATATCGCCTTTGATGGCTTCGTTGTACTCGTCCCACATTGGCATCGGCCAGAGCCGTTCTCCGCTCTGGTGGGAGGCGGCGATCAGGGCTTCTTGCAGGCCGCTGTGGTTGCTGAAGAGGCCGGCGGCTTGGGGGCCGAGGGCAATTCCGATGGCACCGGTCAACGTGGCCAGATCGACCACGGCTTGGGGTGTATAGCGGGCCACATAGGCGAGTGCGTCGGCCAGGATCAGGCGGCCTTCGGCGTCGGTGCTGAGGATCTCGGTGCTTTTGCCGGTCATTCCGGTCAGAATATCGCCGGGGCGGAAGGCGTTGCCGTCGGGCATATTTTCGACGCAGGCGGCCACGCCGATCACCCGGCGCTGGAGTCCGAGCTGGGCGATCGCCTGCATGGCGCCGATCACGGCGGCGGCTCCGCTCATGTCGTGTTTCATCTCTTCCATCCGTTCGGCCGGTTTGATGCTGATGCCGCCGGTGTCGAAGGTGATTCCTTTGCCGACCAGGACGAGGGGGGGCTGGTTTTCGGTGCCGGCGGGTTGGTGTTCGAGGAGGATCAGCTGTGCCTCGTGGGCGCTGCCGCGGCTCACGGCGAGCAAGATATGCATGCCCAGCTCGCGCATTGTCTCTTCGCCGAGGACGGTGCACTGCAGCCCGACTGTGGCGGCGAGGGTGCGTGCGCGCTGTGCGATTTCTGCAGGATAGAGCAGATTGGGGGGTTCGTTGGAGAGGGTGCGCGCCAGGTTGACGCTGGCTGCGATCTGTTCCCCGCGGCGCACGCCGGCGGCGATGTCGGGCAGGCGCAGCGGGTCATCCTCGACAACGGTGCATGCTGTGGGGCCGCTGTCGGGGGTGGTACGTCTGTAGCTGGGGGCGCGATAGCTGGCCAGTGTGGTGCCTTCGGCCACTGCCTGCGCTGCAGCGGTGGCGTCGAGGCCGCCGCTGCCAGCCCCATGCACGATGGTGGCGAAGTGCTGGACGCCTTTGAGCCTGGCCAGCGCCTTGTAGGCGACGGCGGCGGCCTTGCGTGCGCCGTTTGTATCAAATTTTTCTGCTTTGCCCAGCCCGACGACCAGCACGCGCGGCGCAGGCAGCCGCCCGTGGGTGTAGAGCAGCGCGGTGTCGCCCGCCTTGCCGTCGAAATCACGGCTGGCGATCAGGGTGTGCAGGGCGCCGTCGAGGGCGGCGTCAACCGCTCCGGTGGCACCGCCTGGGGTGCTGACCCCTTCAAACAGATTGACCACGAGACAATCGGCGGTGCAGTGGGTGATATCCCCTTGAATCGTTGCAAATTGCATACCCTGGTTCCTCTTGTGAAAACGGCGCAGCGGTGGGTTCAGCGGAACGTGTGCAGCCGGCTGAGCCGGCGGGCGGCCTCGTCGAGCAGGTCGTCGCTCTTGCAGAAGGTAAAGCGGGCCAGATGGTCGGCGAGCTGTTGGTGGGGGGGGCTGTAGAAGGGGCTCGGGGGGATCGCTGCCACGCCTACCTCGCGGGTCAGCCAGCGGCAGACGGCCAGGTCGCGGCGCTCTCCCGGGGCGACCGGTACCTCGAGCGGGTGGGTATCGACCATAATAAAGTAGGAGCCGTCTGGCACCATCGGCGAGAGACCTGCCTGGTCGAGCACGTCGAGCAGGCGGTCGCGTTTGGTCCGGTACATCTCGCTCAGCCAGGAAAAATAGCCCCGTGCAGGGGTCTCGTCCAGGGCGACGGCCACTGCCTCTTGGAGGGGGGTGCTGACCGAAAATGGGATCCACTGATGTGCCATCACGATCGGGTGAATCAGGTGGTCGGGTGCGATGGCCCAGCCGATTTTCCAGCCGGTGACGGAGAAGGTTTTGCCGGCGCTGCCCAGGGTGACGGTGCGTTCCCACATGCCGGGCAGCGTGGCGATGCGGATATGCTCGGCGGGTGCATAGACCATCCATTCGTAGACTTCGTCGCTGAGCACGGTCAAATTGTGTGTGCAGGCCAGATCGGCGATGGCGAGCAGTTCGGCGCGTGTGAAGACTTTGCCGAGCGGGTTGGAGGGGGTGTTGAGGATCAAGAGTCGGGTGCGCGGCGAGAGAGCGGCGGCCAGCTCATCCAGGTCGAGTTGCCAGCAGGCGGCGCTGGCGGTCTGGGCCGGGTGGTGGCGCAGCGGCACGTAGACGGGGTGGCCGCCGGCCATCAGGACGGCAGCGGGGTAGCTGTCGTAGAAGGGTTCGATCAGGAGGACCTCGTCGCCGGGGTTGACCAGCGCCTGGATTGTGGCAAAGATGCCCTCGGTTGCGCCGACTGTGACGAGGATCTGGCGCAGCGGGTCGAGTGTGCGGCCGAAGAGCGGGCTGTAGGTCTGGCTCAGCGCCTCGACCAGGTGGGGGTGGCCGGCGCTGCGGGCATACTGGTTGAGGTCAGCGGCGATGGCGTTGCGGGCAGCTTCTTTGACGAAGTCGGGGGCGGCGAAGTTGGGGAAACCCTGGCCAAGGTTCACGGCGCCGGTGGCGTTGGCCAGGGCGGTGAATTCGGCAAAAACAGTGGCGCCAAAGCCGCGCACACGTGCGGCGGTCGGCTCGTACGGTCGGGTGTGCTTCGATTCAGAATCAAAAGCGGACATACGCTGAACCCCTGCCTGTCTGCGCTGCGATCAACGCACCAAAAAATTGAAAATGATCGCGGTATTTCCGCATTATAGCCGAGCTGGGGCAGATGGCATAAAGCGGGAGGGCGCAGGAAAAAGAGCGCAGCGGTCAGGCTTCGATGTTGGTCTCTTCCATGTTGCCGGTCACGATAAAGACCAGCCGTTCGGCCACGTTGGTGATCAGGTCTCCGAAGCGTTCGAACTCGCGGGCGATGCGCAGCACCTCGTAGTCGTCCTGGGTCTGCTCGAGCGAGCTGGAGCTGGAGAGCCGGAACATGAGTTGGGTGAAGGCGCGTGCGTAGAGCTTGTCGACCTCGTCGTCCTGGCGCGCGACCTGCTGGGCCAGGGCGACATCCCGGTTGGCGTAGGCATCCTTGATCCGGCGCAGCATGCCCAGCACCAGGTGGCCCATGTCGGCGATCTCGCTCGGCAGTTTTTCCAGCGGCTTGTTGTGGAGGCGTTTGAGCGCTTTGGCGACCCCTTTGGCCTGGTCGCCCATGCGTTCGAGGTCGACGATCATGTTGAGCGAGGCAATGATCAGCCGCAGATCGCTCGCAGTCGGCTGCTGGCGTGCGATCAGCAGCAGGCATTGCTCTTCGATCTCAAAGCGCATCTTGTTGACCTGGCGGTCGAGGTCGCTCACGACGGAGGCCAGGGTGGGTTCCAGCCGCTCGTAGGCGGCCAGCACGACCGACAGCTCTTCCTCGACCCGGCTGGCCATGAGCAGGATGGCATCGCTCAGCTGTTGCAGTTCACGGTCGAAATGTTCGCGTGGTTTCATCCGTTTCCCCGACCTTCTCTTTTGGGATCCTCATCTCTTTGGCTGCTGCGCGCAGCCTGTGCAGACGTTCTGTCGCGTCTATCATACTACAGGAGGCAGATTATCGGGAGATTAACGTTCTGTTCAAAAATGAGTTGTGTGGAAGCGCCTGGCTGCCGGAGGGGCCCGGTGAGCCTTGGAGCAGGGTGCAGATTTGACCGGAGCGTCTGGCTTTGGTATACTTTTTTTCAGTGAAAAGGTTGCGGGCCAGTAGCTCAGTTGGGAGAGCGCTACAATCGCACTGTAGAGGTCAGGGGTTCAAGTCCCCTCTGGTCCACACGGCCGTCTAAACGTTTCCCAGACAAGGTTGGTATTTGGGATTCTGGGAAGAGTGCTGTATACTTCAAATAAATAAAGGTACGGGCCTATAGCTCAGCTGGGAGAGCGCTACAATGGCATTGTAGAGGTCAAGGGTTCAAGTCCCTTTAGGTCCACAGAGCGGCCCTTCTGAAAAGAAGAGCCGCTTTTTTGTTTGCTCTCCTGGTGCAGCGGTCTACGCCGCTGGTGGAAAGGAAATGGCTGTGACCCGCACCCTGGACGAACTGCGTTCGGTGACAATGGAGTTGGACTACATCATCTACCCGGAGGGTTCGGTGTTGATCAGCATGGGGAACACGCGAGTGCTGTGCAACGCCACGGTGGAGGAGACGTTGCCGCGCTGGCTTGCCAGTGCGCGACCGAAACAGGGATGGGTGACTGCGGAGTACGCCATGTTGCCGCGCGCCACCGAACAGCGCAACCAGCGCGAGACACAGTATCCCAGGGGGCGGACGCAGGAGATTCAGCGGTTGATCGCGCGCAGCCTGCGGGCTGGGGTGGATCTGACGCGTCTGGGCGACCGGCAGATCGTGGTGGACTGCGACGTGATTCAGGCGGACGGCGGCACGCGCACCGCATCGATCACGGGCGGCTATGTGGCGTTGGCTTTGGCGGTCAAGCGGTTGGAAAAGCGCAAGGTGATTGGGCCGGGGGTGTTGAAACAGGCAGTGGCTGGGGTCAGTGTCGGGGTTGTGGCTGGCAAGGCTGTGTTGGATCTCGACTACGAGCTCGACCAGAAGGCGGAAGTTGACATGAATGTGGTCATGACCTCGGACGGCCGTTTTGTGGAGATCCAGGGCACCGCCGAGGGGGCGCCCTTCAGCCGGGGGGCGCTCAACGCGATGTTGATGCTGGCTGAACATGGGATTCGGCAGCTGTTTGCGTTGCAGACGGAGGTGCTGGGGCGGGCCAGGCTCTGATCCGGCGGTCAGCGGGGGAGGGGGGTGGCCAGGCTGCGGCCGAGATCGTCGCCGCGGCGGAGGCGGTAGCAGGGGATCGCTGAGGCCAGCAGCTGAGCCTGGAGAGCGGTGTAGCTGCGGGGAGCGCCGAAGGTGCTGCTGTCGAGCAGCACAGCGACGCTGCGGACGCCGCGGCGCTGGAGCAGTTGAAGTGCTGTGACCCAGGCTGGGTCGTCGTCTGGGGTGATGGCGATCAACATATCGTTGCGGTGGAGGCGAATGCCGTCGGTGGCGATCAGGTGGGCAAAGGGCAGTGGCCCAGCGGCTTCGACGACGGCAAGGGTGTCGAGAAACTTGTTCAGCTGGCGTTCTCCACGGTCGGCCTGCACCCACTCGCGGGTGCGGCCGCGGCTGTTCATCCCGACTGCGCGATTGCGCAGAAGATAGTAGCGGGCCAGGCTGGCGGCTGCGGCAACGCCGTACTCGGTGGTGTCGGGGGGCAGTTCGAGAGGAGGGCGCCGCTGGCCAGCCCGAAAGAGCGGTGACTCGGGCGGGCGTGTGCTCCAGGGAAGGCTGGCAGCAGCGCTCTGACAGAGGTCGAGATAGATCCAGACATCGGCGGTGGGGTCCAGCTCGAACTCCTTGACGATCAGCCGTTGCAGGCGTGCGGTGGTGGGCCAGTGGATGCGCTGAAGGCTGTCCCCTGTGGCGTATTCGCGGAGTCCGGCGACGCTGGAGGTGATCTGATGGGTGCGTCGATGGCGGGCTTCGCCGCCGGTAAGTTCAGAAACTGCGGGCTCAAAGGTGGCGATCTCGAAGGTGGCTGGGTAGACGGTGACAAAGGTCTCGCCGGCGAGCGGCAGCTCGCGGCGCAAGATGCCGAGCGGGTCGCCGCTGCGCAGGACGACCGGGCCCAGCCGAAAGCGGCCGCGCTGCTGGCAGAGTGTTCTGACCAACCAGCGTTGGGTCCCCCGGTGGCCCATGGCGTTCAGGACGCGGCTGGCGCTGTGCCAGGGCAGCGTGGACTGATCCTCAAATTCCAGCCAGAGCTTGGGCCAGAGGGCGTGGTTGGTCACCTCAAACTGTTCTTCGACGTACTGGCCGACCTGGCTGCGGCGGGATTTTGTGCGCCGCAGCGCGCGCAGGCTGCGGACACTTTGCCAGGCCCACCAGAGGCTGCCGGCCAGCAGCCCGGTGAAGAGGTAGGCCAGGCTGAAGGCGAGCTCGCGGCCTGTGTTGAGTGCAATCGTCCAGGTCGCAGCCGTGGCTGCCAGCAAAAAAAGCAGGCGAGAGTTCATGGTGCTGTTCGGTTCAAAGCGCTCTGCCGTGAAGCCGCAGGTTGCGGCGGGAAGACCCGGGGGGGCATGGGGGGGTCAGCGCACCCGGACCCGGGCACCGGGCACCGCCGTATGCTGCAGGAGCTCCTCGACAATCTGTCGCGGCGTGACATTTTTGATGCGGGCCGAAGGAGCCACGATCAGACGGTGGGCCAGCATCGGCTCGGCCAGCCGTTTGACGTCGTCGGGCAGCACGTAGTTGCGCCCCTGGATCGCCGCCCAGGCACGGCTGCCGTGGAACAGGGCCAGGCTGCCCCGTGGGCTGGCCCCCAGATAGATGTCGGGGTGGTCGCGTGTGCTGTTGACCAGGTCGACGATATAGCTTTTGACCAGGTCGTCGACATAGACGGTCCGAAGGGTCTGCTGGGCGGCGATCAACTCGTCGACGCTGAGCACCTGGCGGAGATCCTGGATCGGGTGGTGTGTGCTCTGGCGATTGAGCACGTCGATCTCGTTTTGTTTGCTGGGGTAGCCGAGGTGGATGCGCAGCATAAAGCGGTCGACCTGGGCTTCGGGCAGCGGAAAGGTCCCTTCGTATTCGATCGGATTTTGGGTAGCCAGCACCAGAAACGGCTGGGGGATCGGGTAGGTGGCGCCGTCGACGGTGACCTGGCGTTCTTCCATCGCTTCGAGCAGGGCGGACTGGGTTTTGGGGGTCGCCCGGTTGATCTCGTCGGTCAGGACGATCTGGGCAAAGATTGGGCCTGGGCGAAACTCGAAGAGCTGGGTTTTTTGGTTGTAGAGATTGACGCCGGTCACGTCGGTCGGCAGCATATCCGGGGTAAACTGGATGCGGCGGAACGAGCAGCCGACGCTCAGGGCGAGGGCACGTGCCAGCATCGTCTTCCCCACCCCCGGCACATCCTCGATCAGCAGATGCCCTTCGCAGAGCATGGCCAGGAGGGTCAGGCGGATCTCTTCGTCTTTGCCGACGATCACCTGGCGTACATTTTCTGCGACACGGTTGACAAGATTTTGAACCAATTCCATGAGTTGTCCTGGTTGACTCTGACAAAACACCCTCTTTGCAACAATACCCGATCTTGGCCCAAGCTGAAAACTGGGCCCAAGCCGAAAAGATCGCAGCAGATCTGCGGATCGAGCTTCCTCGGCGGGGCTGTTTCTCGCTGGCTGGGGAGTGGGGTATACTGAAAATGGTATTTGTACGGGGGGGATGTCTGAGCGTTCTGCTGCACTGTAAATGGTCGAAGCGATGGACCTGAACGATTATCCAAGGCCAGCCAACGATACGGGGATAGGGATTCACTGGTCAGCGGGCCAGGCGGCTGCTGTGGGCATGGGGAAAATCCGAGACTTTTGGATTCCTGAGCTCAGGGCGATGGGGGTGAAGTGGGTCAAGATCTTCAACCATGACGGCGCGCTGGATTTTTGCGAGCTGCTGTTGGCGGAAGGGTTTTTTCCGATCGTGCGGCTGTACCGGCCAGCGCCCAACCCTGGGCTGCTGGGGGTCAAGGAGCGGGTCCATCTGGACACCTTGATTCGGGTTGGCGTGCGGTATTTTGAGTTCAACAACGAGCCCGACGTCGATGTGGAGTGGAAAGGGGGGCGGGTTCCGGTCAATGGGCTGCAGCTCACCGTAGAAAACACGATCGCCACAGCCGAGGTCATTTTGGAGCGTGGGGGAATGCCGGCGATTCCGGCCTTGTCCAATGGCAGCCAGTGGGATCTGGTGGGGCGGATTGTGGCTGCCGGGCGCCGGGATCTGTTGGATGGGCCGGTCTGGCAGGCGGTGCACAACTACCCGCGCAACCGGCCCCTCGACTACCCCTACGACAGCGGCAACCAGGAGGGGGGGGCCTTCACCGAGCGCTTCTACCGGGCTGTGGCGAACGAGCCCTGGTCTTCTGATGGCTGGCGGGGGCGCACGCTGGAGGAGGTCAACCGGCTGCGCTACGACCGGCGCAGCCCGGGGGCAGCGGTTGCGGACGACCCTGCCTGCTGGCTGGCCTACGAACATTTCGACGCATTGAACCGCAAACATCTGGGCCACAGCCTGCCTGTTTTGGCCACCGAGAGCGGCTATCTGGTGGGCGAAGACAGCGACCCGCGCTACCCGGCGACGACGCCAGATCTGCATATGGCCCAGACGCTGGAGGCCTGCCGGGTCATGATGGGGGTCAGCCAACGGTTCAAAGTGGCCCCTGACTACTTTTTTTGTGCTGCGTTCTGGCTGGTGGCCAATGAGCGGCTGGGCAGCGCCAGCAGCTGGTGGGAAGAGCATGCCTGGTACAGCGATCGCTGGCCAGGGGGCCAGCTGCCGATCGTGCGGGCGCTGCAGGCAGAACCCAAAAAAGCGCGTGTCCTTGCGGACAACGGCTCTACCATCCTGTTGCGGGGCAGTGTCGCCAATGTGCGGGGGGCGGCCCAGCTTTGTCTTTTGCGTGCGGGGCACCGGGTGGCGGAGGTGGCGCTGGACAGCACCGGCGTCTTTGAGTTTGCCGACCTGGCCGAAGGGCTGTACACCCTACAAATTGCCGACGCCCACTACAGCGAAGAGGTGTTGCTGCAGCAGGGGCAGCGCGAGGTGGTTGTGCGGCTCAGCCTGCCACTGCCCCCTGCGGCGGCGGGCCGTTCCAGTGTGGAAGGGCATGTCGCTGGGGGAGCCGGTGCCGGGGTGCTGTTGGTGCACAAACAGAGCGGCGAAGAATGGGTGACCTTGGTGCGCGAAGATGGCAGCTATCGTTTTGTCGGGCTGGCGGCAGGGGACTACAGCCTGCGCGTCGAGCCGGCGGGCACCGCACTGGAGACGCTGAAGCTCAACGGCCGCGACCCGGCTACGGTGGACCTGCGGCTGGCGGGCTGGGGGTATACCGTGCGTCCTGCCGAGACAACAACGGGCATCGGCGCGGTGGTGGTCTCGGTGCCGCGGCACCCGGGGCTGCGCGTTGTGGTGCACGGCACCGAAGGGGTGGTGGCGGAAGGGGTCAGCGGTACAGCGCCGGACGAGGGTGCCGCCGCCTGTCGCATCACCGGGCTTGAAGAAGGCTATTACCTGGTGACAGTTGAGGGCGCGCCCCAGCCTGACGGACGGGCTGTTGAGCTCGAGGCACGTGTCCGGATCGACAAGCGTACGATCCCGTTGGTGGAATTTGTGTTTGGGGTTGTCTCGGCAGCGGCGCCGGCTGCCGAGTCGACGATCGGTGGCTTTGTGCGCGGGGGGGCGGCCGGCCAGCCCCAGCGGGTGCTGCTCTGGGGGGATGCCGGGCGCCGCGAGCAGGAGGTCGGGGAGGAAGGCCGCTATCGGTTTGAGGGGTTGGAAGCGGGGCGTTATACCGTGCAGGTCGCGGGCTACGAAGAGACTACGACCGTCGCCGATGTGGCGCTCGACGGGCGCAACCAGGTTGCGGTCGATCTGGTGCTGCCGGAGAGCCCGCGCGTCGAGGAAGAGCCACCGCCCCCTGGGCAGGGTCTGCTGGCGGTCTCGGTGCCAGAAGGCGCTGGGCGGCAGGTTCGACTGGTGGATGCGGTCGGCAACGAGCAGCGGCTGCAGCTCGACGAGAGTGGGCGGGCCACGTTCAGCAGGTTGGCCGCTGGGGTCTATGGGCTCTATGCAGAGGGGGGCTATGAGCAGCCGCAGATCGAAATCGACGGCGTGGGCGGGTGGTCGGTGCAGTTTGCCCCGCTGGCCAGTCTGTGGGAAGCGACGGCCACGGAAGCGGGGTCGATGCCCGGCTTCAGCGTTCTGCAGGTCGAAATCGAAGGCAAGCCCAACCATCCGGTGCGCGTCTACCAGGGAGAAGAAGAAGAATACACCCTCTCGACACGTTCTCGAGCAGAGCAGGGGATGTACAGTGTGGAGTTCAAGCCGCTGGGTGCTGGCATCTACCGTGTCCTGCCCGATGACCTGGGGGTGTGGACGACGGTCAACTTGACCGGTCTGAATTTGGTGCGGGTCAGCTTTCAGCGGCGGCTCAGGCCGGTTGCGCCGACGCAGCTGGAGCCGCTCGCCCGCGGCGGGGAGCTGTCCGGCCTGCCCTACCTGTATCTGGCGGCGGTGCCGTCCTCATTGGAGATCCTTTACGCCCTGCTGGAGCTGGCCGGGGCGGTTCCGCTGCAGGTCGGCGGGGATCTGGAGGCTGCTGCGCGGGCGAGCCAGGTCTGGCTGGTGGAGTCTCCGCAGGCTGCGGACGCCGAGCTTTGGTTGCGTCGGCGTGGGGTGCCTGTGCAGCGGCTCTCGACGGCGGAAGCGATTCGGCGGAGCAAGGGCGCAGATTGACCGGGTCTGGCGTACACGGCGAAAATTTTTGGCAGCAGTTGCCGCGCCCCATCGTCGGGTTGGCGCCGATGGATGGGGTCACCGACCATGCCTGCCGCCATATCCAGAAAAAATATGGCTCTCCTGCGGTGGTCTACACCGAATTTGTGGCGGTGGAGCGGTTGCGGGTCGGGGATTGGTCGCTGCTCAAAGACTTTCGCTACGACGAAAGCCAGCGCCCGGTGGTGGCGCAGGTGTACGGTCACACACCGGCCCTTTTTGAGCAGATGGCGATCCTGCTGTGCGAGCTGGGGTTTGACGGGATCGACCTCAACATGGGGTGCCCGGCGACCCAGATCGTCCACCGAGGGTCGGGGGCCGGGCTGATCCGCACCCCGCTGTTGGCCCAGGAGCTGGTGCGGGCGGCCCGGCGGGGGGTGGAGGCGTGGCAGAACGGCGCAAATGTGCAGGAGATTCCCGAACTGGCGCCGCATCTGGTCGAGCAGGTGGTGGGGTGGCGTGCACAGCTGCCGCCGGCATTTCAGAGACGCCGGCCTGTGCCGGTGAGTGTCAAGACGCGGATCGGCTATGCGGTGCCGCAGGTGCGCGAGTGGATTCCCTGGCTGCTGGAGGCTGAGCCGGCAGCTCTGGCGCTGCACGGGCGTACGCTGCAGCAGCGGTACAGCGGCAGCGCCGACTGGGAGCAGATTGGCCTGGCTGCCGATCTGGCGCGGGGGAGCGACACCTTGCTGTTGGGCAACGGCGATGTCGGT
>CAIOHJ010000006.1 GCA_903858085.1 uncultured Chloroflexota bacterium | reverse complement strand
GTGGTCGCACGCGTGACAGCTCGCCCCGCGCTGCGCCTGCAGGAGATGTTCGAAGCCACCGCTGCGGTGCAGACCGGCGACTCCCGCTCGCTGCTGGCCAGGATCTGCCATCTGCCTGCGTTGGCCAGGGTGGCAGTGGAGTTCCGCCGCGAGGTAGCCCTGCCCTCGCTTCCGGAATGGCTGGCAATCCCGGTGCTGCGGGCGGTAGCTTCGTTGGGACGCCTGCGTCGTGCGCCAGGGGACTCTCCATGAAGAATACCTTGCGCGCAGCCCTGGCCGCGCTGGCTGCGCCCCTCGCGCTTGACCTGCGCGTGCGCCGCAGCCAGCAACCCCTCACCGACATCTGGCAGGAGCTGCCCGTGGCGCGCCGCGGCGCTACCCTGCTGGGTCTCAGCCTGCGCCCGCGCCAGATGGCCGCCTTCGGGCTGGAACCCATGAGCACCGCGGCCGAGCTGTTGGCCTACCCCTTCCAGCTGGTGCGTCTGGGCGCGTACTGGCGGCTGATGGAGCCGTCGCCCGGTGCATTCGTGTATGACGAACTGGATCGGCTGGTAGAACTGGCCGAACAGACCGGCAAGCAGATCATTCTGGCCGTGGGTGCCGTCAAAACCTTCGGCTATCCGGAGTTCTTCGCCCCCGATTTCTATCAGGCCGGCGCGTTTCGCGAGGGAACATTGGTGCGCGCCGCCCAACAGCCGCACCTGCTGGAGGCGGCCAACCGCTTCGTCACGCGTGTGGTAGAACGCTACCGCGACCGGCGTGCGGTCATCGCCTGGCAGGTGGAACACGAGGCGCTCGACCCACTGGGCATGGAGCACTCCTGGCGTCTGGCCGAAGATTTCGTAGTCCATGAGATCGACGCAGTGCGCGCTGCCGACCCCACCCGCCCCGTGCTGCTCAACGGCTTCCTGGCCAACTCCACGCTGGCCGCGGCCACGCAATGGCTGCGCACGCGCGACCAGGACGACTCGCTGGCTGGGGCGCAGCGCCTGGGCGACCTGGTGGGGGTGGACTACTACCCGCGCCTCGCCTTGTTCCGCCTGGGCCGCTGCAGCCTCTACCTCGACGGCAGCCACACCCCATGGCAGCAATGGCGGCGCCGGCGACTGGCCGAGGCAGTGCAGGCGCAGGGCCGCCAGCTGCTGGTGAGCGAAGGGCAGGCCGAACCGTGGGAAGCCCTGACCACGCCTCCCAATCCGCAGCGAGCGGCGATGGCCAGCTGCCTGCCGGAACATCTCATCACCACCTACAACCAGTGGCTGGAGCCGGGCGCGCTGGGCAACGGCCACCTCTTCGCTTACCTGTTCTGGGGAGCTGAATACTGGGTGCAGCGCCGACTGAGCGGCGACGGCCGTTATCTGGCTGCGTTCCGCCGCATTGTGCTGCAAGAATAAAAAGTGGGTCGCCCCCCCTGCACAAGCAGCACCACACCCCTCGCATCTCCTCGAATGCGCCCCCGCAAAGCGATTTTGGCAGATTTGACAGAACACCCTCTGGTCGCCTATCCTATCCTCAACCCGCTGCTTCACTCAGCGCTTCCTATGGCATTCCTATGGCATTCCTATGATGGACAAGTTGCTCGACATCATCTACGGCAACGCTGCGCAGTGGGGAACAGGAGAACTGCGATGGCTTTGACGAGCTGTCTGGCACACATGGCCGCAACCCCACACAGGCGCAGAAGGTCGTCAAGCTGCAGGCGCCGCACTTCACCAGGCCGACATTTGTATGCGGTTGTGATGAACTGTGCCGTTGTGATGGACAGGAACGCCCGGCCGATCCATCCATTCCTGGCAATACTGCCGAATTGATGCAGATGCATGTTGACCACAGATTTGTTCGTGTCCAGTGCAGCTTCGAGATTTGGTTTCGCCGGGGAAGCGGGCAGCACCCATCTGGCGCGCAGCTACATGCTGACAGAGCTGCAGACCCTCCTTGCCTATACCCCTGATCCCAAGACGACGAAGGCTCGCTATCAGGCGGCGGTCATCGCCGAGAATTGCCTCGGCAAACAGTCGGGCCAGACGCGCAAACTGACCTACCGGCATCTGCGCAAGCTGTATGCACTCGACCCAGCCGTGCCAATTTTTCAGGCGCTGCGCTACTTTTGGGCGCGCGACCCGGACGGACAGCCCCTGCTGGCCTTGTGCTGCGCGTGTGCCAGAGACTCGCTCCTGCGCGCCAGTGTGCCGCTGGTGCGTGATTTGCCGGCGGACACCCCACTGCCGTGCGCTGCCATGGAGGAATTTCTGACCACCGCGTTCCCCGGTCGCTTCAGCCCGGCAACGGTCCGGTCGACTGCACGCAATCTCCTGGCAACCTGGTCGAAGAGCGGGCATCTTGTCGGCAGGACAGGCAAAGTGCGGGCACGTGCAACGGCAACAGTAGGTGCGACAGCCTACGCGCTCTATCTGGGCACACTGCTCGGCGCACGCGGCCCGCTGCTCTTCGATGCCCCGTACGCAACGCTGCTCGACTGCCCCGTTGGCGATCGATACAATCTGGCCAGCATGGCGGCACAGCGCGCCTGGCTTGTGATGCGCCGCATCAGCGACGTGGTCGAAGTGAGCTTTCCAGCCCTTATGACCGAGCTCCACCGAGGATGGTTCCGTGAGTAGACTGCGCCGGCTGGCCAGCGCCTATGCGCGCTACATGGAGATCCCGTGGCAGCAGAACGCAGCAGCTGCCCAGCGCGTGCTCTTTGGGATCTACCCCGAAGAAGACGAACTGCGCCTGCGCGCCCACATCGGGGAGTTCGAGGTGCTGACGCGGCAGGCTGGGCACAGCTGGCTGCTCTACGATCTGACCGACTCTTTTGCCCTCTGGCTGGCCACGCAGCGCCGCTATGCCACCAGGTACTTCGCCGACCCCGCTCTGCTCGTGACCTTGATGCCGCGCTACCGCCTCTACATCCGCGACGACTTTGCCCGCGCGCTGCAGGGGGCCGACGCCAATACGGTCGTGGCCGTCCAGGGGGCTGGCGCGCTCTACGGCTTTCTCAAAGTGAGAGAGGTCGTCGACGACATAGCACCCCTGGTGGCAGGCCGACTGCTCGTCTTCTTTCCAGGCACCTACGAGAACAACAACTATCGCCTGCTCGACGCCTATGATGGTTGGAATTATCTGGCCGTGCCAATTACCGCCGACAAGGAATAAAGACGGAGGTCCACATGCTCAACCGTGCTGTCTACCAGAAGGATCCTTCCACCCGCAAACTGGTCAATGAAGGGGTCGCCAGCGTCAACGACGACTCGTCCGAGCATGCGCTCGCCGTACTCCGCTACGAGCTGGAGACCTTTGTCTGCGATGGCCAGTATGCCAAGGGGCTGGAACATATTCTGCATACATACCTCGGCAACCTGGCTGCGGCACAACAACCGGCGGTCTGGGTGAGCGGTTTCTTTGGCTCGGGCAAGTCGCACATGGTCAAGATGGTGCGCGCGTTGTGGGTGGATTTCATCTTTTCCGACGGCGCCACGGCACGCGGCATCGCCCATCTGCCTGTCGTCCTCCGCGACCTGCTTGTCGAGCTGACTGCGGCCGGCAAGCGCGCCGGCGGCCTGCGCGCTGCGGCTGGCACCCTGGGCGCCAGCGCCGAAGGGAGCGTGCGGCTGGCGATCCTGAGCATCGTCTTCAAATCGGCTGGCCTGCCCCAACAGTACCCACAGGCACGCTTTGTCATGTGGCTGCGCCGCGAAGGGCTTCTGATGCAGGTGCAGGCGTATCTGGAGCAGGAAGGCTACGACTGGCAGGAGGAGCTCGACAACTTCTACGTGGCCGAGGGGCTGCCGGCGGCGCTTGTGGCCGCCAAACCGCATCTGTTTGGCTCGCCGGCAGCCTGTCTGGAGACGCTGTGCAACCAGTACCCCCATGTGACCGACGTGACCAGCGACGAAATGGTCAGGGCCCTCCGTCAGGCACTCTCTACCGACGGCCGGTTCCCGCTCACGCTGCTGGTGCTGGACGAAGTGCAGCAGTTTATCGGCAACGACCCGCAGCGCGCCAATGAGGTGCAGGAAGCGGTGGAGGCCTGTTGCAAGAACATCGGAGCGCACCTGCTTTTGATCGCCACCGGCCAGACCGCAGTGACCGGCACCGCGCAGCTGGCGAGGCTGCAGGGCCGCTTCACCCTCCGTGTGGAGCTTTCCGACGCCGACGTCGACGCTGTGGTGCGCCAGGTGATTCTTGCCAAACAGCCCAGCGCCATCGGCGTCGTCGACCAGGTCATGACAGCCAATCTGGGCGAGGTCTCGCGCCATCTGACCGGCACCACCCTGGCACACCGCCAGGAGGACAACGCCAATTTCGTCAAAGATTATCCGATTCTGCCTGTGCGGCGCCGCTTCTGGGAGCAGACGCTGCGTGCGCTGGACCCAACCGGCACAGACAGCCAGTTGCGCAACCAGTTGACCATGGTCCACAAGGCCGTGCAGACCAATCTGGAGCAGCCCGTGGGCCATGTGATTCCGGCAGACTACCTGTACTTCGACAGTGTCGACCGGCTGCTGCAGGCGCGCATCCTGCCGCGCAAGGTGCGCGACGAGACGATGCGCCTGCATGCCAGCGCAGAGGCTGGCGACCTGCTGACGGCACGTGCGGTCGGGCTGGTCTTTTTGATCAACAAGCTCAACAGCCACAACAAAGAGGTGGGGCTGCGCGCCACCGTCGACACGCTGGCCGACCTCATGATCAGCGACCTGTCGCAGGGGAGCAGCACGCTGCGCAGCCGCCTGCCCGGCTTGCTCAACGGATGCAAATTGCTCATGCGCGTCGACGACGAATACCGCATCCAGACCGACGAGAGCCGCGCCTGGAACGACGAGTTCGCCGCCCAGGTCAACCAGATCGCCAACGACAGCCACAGCATTGAGATGGAGCGCAACAGCCAGCTGCGCGCGCGTTTCAGCCAGGTCGTCGGCAAATTGAACCGGATGCAAGGCAATGCCAAGATGCTGCGCACCCCGCAGGTCAGCTTCGACGAAGCGCTGCCGGCAGACGCCGGCGAACGGCTCTATGTCTGGGTGCGCAGCGGCTGGACAGTCGACCAGAACAGCGTGCAGGCCGACGCACGGCAGGCAGGCACCGATTCGCCGACGGTCTATGTCTTTCTCTCACGCCGCTCCGGCGATGACCTGCGCACCCAGATCATCCACCACAAGGCGGCGACCCATACGCTCGACAAGCGTGGCACCCCCAACTCACCAGAGGGCAATGAGGCGCGGGCGGCGATTGATACCCTCCAGCGCGCAGCGGAGCGGCGCATCCGCGAACTGATCGGCGAAATTCTCAGCACCGCCCGTGTGTACCAGGGGGGCGGCGCCGAGGTCTTGGGGGAGACGCTGTCGGCCGCCATCGAAAAGGCGCTCGACGACGCGCTGGTGCGCCTCTACAGCGAATTCCGCGTGGCTGACCAGGCCGGCTGGGAACAGGTCTACATGCACGCGCAAAAAGGAGCGCCGGACAGCCTGCGCGCTGTCGGCTACACAGGTGAAGTGGCTGAACACCCTGTCTGCAAGAAGGTGCTGGCGCTGATCGGCGCAGGCAAACGGGGCGAAGAGGTGCGCAAGACGCTGGACGCCGCCCCCTATGGCTGGCCGCGCGATGCCATCGACGGTGCGCTGCAGGCGCTGCTGGTCGCCAACCTGGTGCGGGCGACAGACGAACAGGGGCGTCCGGTGGAAGCTGCCGCGTTGGAACGCAAGGCGATCGGGCGCACGCTCTTCAAGATGGAGTCGACAATTATCACCGTTCCCCAGCGGCTGGCGCTGCGCAAGCTCTTCAGCCTGGCTGGCATGACCGTGAAGGCCGGCGAGGAGAGTGCGGCAGCACCGCGCTACGTGGCGCTGCTCGAAGAGCTGGCGAACAGCGCAGGGGGCGAAGCACCGAAACCGGCGCCCCCCGCCACGCGCACCCTGAAAGAACTGCGCCTGGCGGCGGGCAACGAGCAGCTGCTGGCGATCTACAACCAGCGCGAGGAGCTGACCAAAGCCTTCACCGGCTGGACGGAGACAGCGCGCGCGATTGCGACACGCTGGCCGACCTGGCAGACGCTGCAGCGCCTGGTCGGCCACATGGAGGACCTCCCGGACGCCGAGATCCTCCGCACCCAGGCCGCGCACATTCGCCAGCACCGCCAACTGCTGACCACACCCGACCTGATCCAGCCGCTGATCGACGGCGCCACGCAGCTGCTGCGCACGGCGCTCAATGCGCGGGCAGCCGACATGGAGCAGGCCTTTGCGGCCGGTGAGGCACACCTGGACGAGGACGCCAACTGGCGACAGCTCACCCCAGACCAGCAGGCGGCGCTGCGCCGGGAGTTTCACCTGACACCCGCCGACACCCCGGTCGTGGAGGTAGGCAGCAGCGCAGCGGTGCTGGCCACCCTGGACGCGCTGCCGCTGCGGATCTTCGACGACCGCATCGCCGCGCTGCCCGGGCGTGTCGCCGACCTGCGCAAGGCCGCGGCGAAGTGGGTGGAGCCACAGACTCAGTTCGTCACTATCCCACGACCGACGATCCGAACCGCAGCAGAGCTGGATGAATGGCTGGCCGAGGTAAAGCAAACAGTCACAACGGCGCTGAAACAGGGGCCGGTGAGCATTGGCGGGTAGCAAAAATGCCGTAACACCACGCACCCATCACGCTGGCCGTGGTATACTGCGAGCTGATGGAGGCTGCGAAGGTTCCATGTTCTATTCGCCGCGCGCCAGTGTGCTGGCCAACGTTTTTCCCGACTATCGCATCCTGCCTATGATCAAGGTGCACGGGCGCGACAACACGCCTGCACCCGACGGTCTGGCCAAATTGCGCGAGATATTGGCGCAGCGCATCGATCTGTCACTGATCTTCGAGGAAGAGGGACTGGCCGCCCTGTGTAAGGCCAGCGGTGGCCATCCGCGTATCCTGATGACGTTGGTGCGCAACGCCTGTGCGTACGCTGTCAATCGCTCTTCCAAGCCCATCGACGCCAACGCAGCCGAGCGAGCGATCAATCGGCTGGTGAGCGAATTCAGCCGCTCGATCCCGGAGGAACACTTCCCGCTGTTGGCGCAGGTCTACCGACGCAAGCAGGTCAACAACGACGATTCCCACCGGCTGATGCTTCAGAACCTGAGCGTGCTGGAATATATGAACGGAGCACCACCCTGGCAGGATGTCCAGCCGGTGGTGGTGCGGCTGGACAAGTTCCAGGAGGTGTTGGCGGATGGAACATGAGTCGCCGCAGCCAGGTGCTGCGCTTGCCGGCGACAATGCGGCGACCTTGGATCGGCTGGTCACCATGCTTGATTACGCCGAGGGGCTGACCATTCTTTTTGCCTGCTGCAACGCCCCGCTGCTGCGCAACCGGCTGATCGAACAGGCCCGCGTGCGTCTGGCGGCGCTGGGCGTCACCGTCCTCCCCCTGGATTTCGACCAACCTGTGCGGAATCTGCGCCAGACCCTGCGCACGCGCCTGGCCATCCCGCATGCCTACTTCGCCGCGGCGAAGGAGCCGGACCACGCCGCCCTGTTGCACAAGCCGGTCATCTTTCTGACCGGGCTGGAGCTGAGCATCCCCCTGGGCGCGTCCGCTGTGCGTCTGATGGCCGAGCTGAACCTGGGGCGCGAGCTTTTCCTGCGCGACGCTCCCTGTCCGCTGGTCTTCTGGCTGCCCAACTACGCGGTGACCGCAGTGGCGCGTCAAGCGCCTGATTTTTGGGCGTGGCGCAGCGGCGTCTTCGAGTTCACCCTGGAGGAGCCCCAGCGCCGCGAAGCCTATGCGCGCTACGTCGAGTTGGACAGCAATCTGGCTGCACTGAGTAGCCTGACCGCCGCGCGCAAGCTGCAGCACCAGCGCATCCTGGAAGGATTACTGGACGACTTTCAGGCGCTGCCGCCCCAGCGCACCACCCAGGAGCGGTTGGCTAAGATTCAGCAGGAATTGGCCGCCCTCCAATGGCTGCAAGGCAAGCCGCAGGAGGCGATGGCGCTCTACCAGGAGGCGCTGGCCACCCTTCAGGCGCTGGGCGATGTGCGCGCAATCGCCGTCACCCAGAGTAAGATGGCGGACATGCTTCGTCAGATGGGCAAGCCGCAGGAGGCGATGGCGATCTACCAGGAGGCGCTGGCCACCCTTCAGGCGCTGGGCGATGTGCGCTCAATCGCCGTCACCCAGAGTAAGATGGCGGACGTGCTGAGTCAGATGGGCAAGCCGCAGGAGGCGCTGGCGCTCTACCAGGAGGCGCTGGCCACCCTTCAGGCGCTGGGCGATGTGCGCGCAATCGCCGTCACGCAGAGTTCGATGGCGGACGTGCTGAGTCAGATGGGCAAACCGCAGGAGGCGATGGCGCTCTACCAGGAGGCGCTGGCCACCCTTCAGGCGCTGGGCGATGTGCGCGCAATCGCCGTCACCCAGAGTTCGATGGCGGACGTGCTGAGTCAGATGGGCAAACCGCAGGAGGCGATGGCGCTCTACCAGGAGTCGCTGGCCACCCTTCAGGCGCTGGGCGATGTGCGCGCAATCGCCGTCACGCAGGCGAACTTTGGACAATTTCTGCTGCAAGAGGGTGAGACACGCGGTGCTATCCAGATGCTCTGGTCTGCCTATGCGACCCTGGCCGGTGCGGGCTATGACGCCGCCACCATGCGCAATCTGCTGGCCGCAGCCAAGACCCAGACGCTGGGCGCAGCACGCTTCGACGCGATCTGGGCGGAGACAGTGGGTGGGGAGCAGCCTGCCTGGCTGGCGGATGCAACGCAGGCAGTGGCAGGATGAGCTGGCACAGTTGCAGCGCTGCGCCGCAGCCGATGACGCACGCAGGCTGGCCGACCTGGTGGAGGCGATCCGGGCGCTGCTCGCCGCCGATGGTCGTGCAACAGGGGTGGACGCAGGGCTGGAGAAGCCGTTTGCAGCGGTATGGCGACGCATCGTGGAGGGGCTGTGAGTGAACTGGACAATGCCGTGCAACCCCTGGAGCGTGACCTGCGCCGCCAACTCGAAAACACTGTCAAGGCTGCACGCGAGATCGCCGAGCGCGCTGCGCGCAGCCTGCTGGAGCAGCTGGGCGTCGAGCGGGCGGGGGCGTTTTCGTACCTGAGCGAGAGCCAGCGCGAGCTGCGCCGGCGGCTGCGCAGCCACGGCCGCCAGCTGGGCGACCGCCGTGACCCCTCGACCGAAGCGCAGGCGATCGACCTGCTTGTCCAGGAGGTCGCCTACCAGCACTGGCACCGCATGCTCTTTGCGCGCTGGCTGGCCGAAAGCCAGCTGCTCATGTACCCCGACCCTGTGACGCCCATCGCAATCACGCTGGCCGAGTGCGCCGAGCTGGCCGCCGACCCCGACCTGGCGCAGGGTGCGGTCGATGCGTGGGACCTGGCCGCCCGCTTTGCCAGCCAGATGCTGCCGCAGATCTTCCGGCCAGCGTCGCCTGTCTTCCAGCTGACGCTGCCCACCGAGGCGCAGCAGGCGCTCGAAGGGCTGGTGGAGGGGCTGGACCCTGCCGTCTTTCATTCCTCCGACGGGCTGGGCTGGGTCTACCAGTTCTGGCAGAGCAGGCGCAAGGAGGAGGTCAACGCTGCCGAGGTCAAGATCGGCGCGCGCGAGCTGCCTGCGGTGACGCAGCTCTTCACCGAGCCGTACATGGTCCGCTTCCTGCTCGACAACGCGCTGGGCGCATGGTGGGTGGGGCAGCGCTGCGGTGCTGCGAAGGGGCAAGGAAGATTGACAGCCAGCGAGCAGGCGGCGCAGGATCTGCTGCGCACGGCGACGAGCGAGCAGGAGCTGCGCACCTCTTTCAGCCTGCCTGGTGTGCCGCTGACTTCTCTCCGCTTTGTGCGTGTGGAAGCCCAAGGCGGCCCTGCGGAGGCGGCGGGCGAAGCGTCCTGCAGCGACGACCCCACGCCGCCCCTGCCATCCTGGCGCCCGGCTGCTGGCTGGTTGGTGGGCTGGCCGCAGACGCTGGCCGAACTGAAGCTGCTGGACCCATGCTGCGGGTC
>CAIOHJ010000005.1 GCA_903858085.1 uncultured Chloroflexota bacterium | reverse complement strand
TTGCAACCTGTCGAGCACCTCCAGCCCACGTCGGCCACGGCCACGGCGCATGCTGTCCGCCGAGTCAGCGATCGACTGCAGTTCGTTCAACACAAAGCGTGGCACGGTCAGCGTTCCCAACAAAAAACCCGTCCGGGCCACGTCGTCGATCCGCCCGTCGATGATTACGCTGGTATCCAACAGCAGCGGGCGGCTGTTTTCACCAAAGCCCCGAGAAGCAGGCAGCCCCCGCCACAAGGCTCCCAGATCGCTCTGACGCCCTACCAACAAAACAGCCCCCAGATAGCTGCACAACACCGCCAGCACAAGGGGCAAAATCCTGCCAAACGGATCTGGCAGATAGGCGACCGGCACGCTCAAAAGCGCAGCAATCCCCAGACCTGCCGTTCCCCCCAACACGCCGGCCATCAGATCGGGGGTCGCTATCTGGCGCAGAGCGCTCTGGGCCGCCTGCGCCGGTGCCCACACCAGCCAGGGTGCAGCCAAAAACCCGACGACCATCCCAACCACCGACAATACGACATGCCAGCTGCCCAGAGCTGGGATCTGCTCCAGAACCAACGCCACTTCCCAGCCGATCACTCCATATAAAATTGTTCCCAACAAACGCAGGGGCAGGCTCGCACCCATTTTCGCGATCCTTATGAATGCCTTTGTTCCATCCCAAAAGTGACAATTCGTTCCATACTCTACTTAAGGCTGATCCAGCCTTCAATTGCAGTACGGCACCCTACCTTTGGCAAAAAATTTGTGTTGGGGGGAGCCCCCAACACAAATCTCCAGATCTGCGTCAGATGGTAGGTAGGAGCGGGTGTTGGCTGGCTTCCCTGCCACTCAAGCCAGCAAAGCCAGGGCCCCTTGCCACAATGCCTGGGCCACCGCATCCTCTGCCAACGTCGCTGCGTTCAGCTTGAACGTTGTGACCACAACCCTGCCCCGCCCATACGGCATCTCCGCCAGCAGTGAAACCGGCTTGTGGATCCAGCCCAGCGCCAGCCCTGCCCAGCTGTGGGCCCGGGCTGCCCAGCCGGGCAGCCCAGCCAGGACATAGTCCGGCATGACCGGGGCATACTCCATCTCCAACAGCGGGCTGCCCGGCAGCGCAGCAAACGGTCCCTGCTTTTTCAGCCAGGAAAAAGCAGTGGCCCAGTCCCCCTGCCAGGCGGTTCCGGCACGGGCCAGAATCGCCCCGACCGGCAAGCGAACCCGCTCGCCCTCCGGAGCGCCCTCCAGACCGCCCCCCGCCAGCAGCAGCAGGCGCGCTCCCCCCTGCACCGCACTTTCCAACGAACGGGTATAGTGCGATGCGACCAGGATCGACGGCTCGCCGCTGCCTTCTGGCCAGCGTTCGAGGACCGCATATCCTTGGGCGCGCAGCAGAGCAGCCAGCGCAGGATCCTCCAACACACAGAGGGAACCGGCTGGCCTGGCAGGGTCGACACAGGCCAGTTCGACCTGGTTGGCCGCGATCAGCGAGCCATCTGCCGCTCGCCAGCTCGCCGTGAGCACCACAACCCCAGCAGCAGTCAGCGGCACCGCGATCTCCCCCCCCGGCGCTGCCATCTGGCCAGTAGCCGAGCCGGCGTGCCACTCGATCCATCCGTCGCCGCGCTCCCCGTCTACGCCGAAGACACGCAGCACAACCGGCAGGCTGTCGCCGGGCCGACCGCTCCAACGCTGCGGGCGCAAAAGCACCACATTGTCCTGGTTGAGCGGTGTGAAGTGGCTGTCCAGCCCCTGCTTGACAGCACGCTGCATGGTCAGCAGCCCGTTGCACTCCCAGTGCACATCGGTGAATTCGGTGATGACATAGCCAGCGATCGACGGGTTCAGCCGCATGCTGGTGATCTCATAGTGCAGGCTGCGTGCCATGTGCAGCTGGGCATTGTGCGCAAAGGCCGGCAGGCTGCCAAAGACAGCGTTCAGCCCATGGTCCACAAAGCGCTGCGGCATGGCATGGGGATAGACGATCCCTTCCCCCCATTCGTGGCCGGTCTCGAACCACCACGGATCTGCCCCCTTCTCCTGGATCGTGGCAGGGTCGGGCAGCCCCCAGTTGCCAAACTCCGAAACGACCAACGGCAGGTCCGATCGGCGCTCGTGCAGATAGTCTGGCGCCCAGACCCAGCTGTTGGCGCGGCTGGCAAACTCGGCGACCCAACTATCCCACTCCTGGGCATGGTCTGGGATCGCTCGGTAGTGGTGGAAGTCCTCCAGATCGCCGGCCACGTGGAAGTTGTCGCAGCAGCCCGAGTTGTCGACAATCAGCCGGGTTGGGTCGATGGCCTTGGCCGCATGGTAGAAATCTGCCAGCCAACGCCGATGCTCCGGGTTGCGCACCAGGTCGGTCCCCCAGTTCTCGTTCACCAACGTCCAGGCAATGATCGACGGATGGTTCCAGTCGCGCTCGACCATGGCGCTGAAGGTCTCTCGGATCCGGCGGTCGGCCGCATCGCTCAGCAGCACCCAGTTGGGGATCTCCGTCCAGACCAGCAGCCCATAGCGGTCGGCGACGGCATAGTAGCGCGGGTCTTCGATCTTGATGTGGATGCGCAGGCAGTTGAGCCCGAGCGCCTTGGCTTTGCGCGCCTGATCTTCCAGAAACGCCAGGCTGGGGGGGGTGTAGAGGGTCTCGGGATAGTAGGCCTGGTCCAACACACCCCGCAAATAGAGGGGGCTGCCGTTGAGATAGATGCGCCCATCGCGCGCTTCCACCGTACGAAAGCCGCAGCTATCGCTCAGGGTATCTGTGACGAGCTCGGCACCAGACAGAGCCACCTCCACCGTGTACAGCGCCGGTGACTCCGGGCTCCAGAGCTGGAGAGGGGCTGTCAGGGAGGCGACCCCCTGTCCGCTGGCGTCGAGGGCCAGGGCAGCGACCGCAGCCCCGGCCGGGTCGTAGACCGTCGCCGTCAGGCTGGCTGCGGCCGGCAGCGGCGTGCTCAGGCGAGCAACGATCTCGATCGTGCGCTCGGCCGGGCGCGGGGTCAACCGAAGGCTGCGAATGTGCGCCGTCGGGCGCTCTTCCAGCCAGACACTCTGCCAGATCCCTCCGATCGGGCCATACCAGCTCTGCTTGCCGTGCGGAACCTCGCTGAAGGGGGCGTCCGGGAAGCGGCTGCGGTCGTCGTCGGCATCTTCGACACGCACGACCAACAGATTTTCTCCCGCCTGCAGCAGAGAGGTCACCTCGAAATCGAAGGGCAGATAGCCGCCGGCATGTTCGCCGACACGCTCTCCGTTCAGCCAAACCGTGGCATGGTAGTCGACCGCACCGAAATGCAGATGAGCTCCCTGTCCAGTACCCGCCCAGCCAAAGCGGCGGCGATACCAGGCAACCCCGCTGGCCCCCCGCAGATCGGAAAACTGCGCCTGCCAGGGCATCGGCACCTGTGCCAGACGCCACTCGGCCAGCGCGTTCGGGCTCTGCCCATCGCTGGGGTCAAATTGAAACTCCCAGCTGCCATCCA
Organism: uncultured Chloroflexota bacterium; assembly: GCA_903858085.1. Lineage (GTDB taxonomy): Bacteria > Chloroflexota > Anaerolineae > Caldilineales > Caldilineaceae > Caldilinea. Next base: position 7,448 of record CAIOHJ010000005.1, on the reverse strand, counting down.
GTGAAAGTCGTGTGAACCCTGACATCGTTTTATCCATTTCTCTGGCGGCTGTGGGTCGTCAGCACCGTGAAAGAGAGGGGGGGCAGCTGTACCGTGGCCTGCCCATCTGCCACACGCGGGAGAGCGATCGGCTGGGCCACCAGGGTGTTGGGCTGCTCCCAGCTGTTGATCGCCTTGGGGTCGCTGCCTGCCAGCTGCCAGCCCTTGTCCAGCGTGACCACGCTGCCATCCACCCAGGAGAGCTCGGTCACCACGCTGTCGGCCAGGCTGCGGTTGACCAGAAAAATTGCCCCGTCGCCGCTGGCTGGATCCAGCGAGGCAGCCACGTCGAGCACAGGCACATCGCCATATTTCTGGGTCTGCTGCAGCGGGGCCTGCACCCACAGATCGAGGGCCTGGCCGCGCGCATAGGTGCTGACCAGCTCGAACACATAAAAAGAAGGCTGCTTGAGCAGCTCGTCGCCCCGTGTGTGCAGCCAGGAGATCACGTTGACAATCTGCGCAACACAGGCGATTTTGAGCACATGGCTTTTGCGCAGGAAGACGTTGAGCCACTGACCGACGACCAGCGCATCCTCCAGGTTGTACATCTCCTCGGCCAGATGGGGTGCCTCGGTCCAGTTCCCTTGCAGCGGGTCTCCCTTGTACCAGACCTGCCATTCATCCCAGGAGAGATAGACCTCGTGCTTGCTGCGGCGTTTGGCCTTGACATAGCGCAGGGTGCCCTCCAGCGTATCGACAAAACGCTCGAACTGCACAGCGCTGGCCAGGAAGCTGGGCGTGTCGTTTTCGCGGTTGCCTGCGTAGTAATGCATGGACAGATAATCCATCTGCTCCCAGGCTTCTTCGAGCGCCACACGATCCCACTCCGGGTAGGTGGGCATCTGGTCATTGGAGGAGCCGCAGAGCACCGTCTGGATCGAGGGGTCGATCCAGCGCATCAGCTTGGCTGCCTCGCGTGCTTTGGCGCCGTACTCGTGGGCTTTGAGCGCTCCCATCTGCCAGGGGCCATCCATTTCGTTGCCGACACACCAGTACTTGACCTTGTGGGGGGCACTGTACCCATGGCGCGTCCGCAGATCCGAATAATAGGTACCCGCGGGGGTGTTGCAGTAGTCGACCAGGTCGGCAGCTGCCTGGATCGTGCCTGTTCCCATATTGACGCCGAGCATGGGGGCGGCCCCGATCGCCTGGCAGAAGCCCATGAATTCGTTGGTGCCGAACTGGTTGGTTTCAAGCGACTGCCAGGCCAGTTCACGGCGGCGTGGGCGCTGATCCTGGGGGCCAACGCCGTCCAGCCAGTTGTAGCCGCTGAGGAAATTGCCGCCCGGATACCGAATGGTGGTGTAGCGCTGGGCACGCAGCGCCTCCAGCACATCGGTGCGCAGCCCAGCAGCGTCCGCATGGGCAGACTTCGGCTCGTAGACCCCTTCATAGATACATCGCCCCATATGTTCGGCGAAGCCGCCAAACAGCAGCGGCGAAATCTCGGCGATGGTGCGATTGGCATCCAACGAAATTTTTGCACTGAGTGATGACATAGTGTCCAATCCTGTATACAAAACCATCAAAAAAAACCTTTTTCCACAAAACAGCGCGTCAGCGGCCGGCAAGGCCCGCCGTGGTGATTCCAGCGATGATTTTGCGTTGAAAAAAGGCATAAAAGACCAAAACCGGGACCGACGCAATAAACGCGCCGGCAAAGGCAAGACCACGCTGGACATAGCTGCCCTGTTGGATCACGATCAGACCCACCGGCAGGGTCAAGGCTGCCCGGTCGCTGAGCACAATCAGCGGCCAGAAAAGGTCGTTCCACAGCCCCAGAAACGAAAAAATGAAGAGCGCAACGATGGCCCCGCGCACCAACGGCAGACAGATCTGCCAGTAGATTCGGAAGCGGTCAGCCCCATCCACGCGCGCCGCATCTTCCAGCTCGACCGGGATCGCATAAAAATGCTGGCGCATCAAAAAGATCCCGGTGACCGAAGCAGCTGCAGGCCACCAGATGGCGTGGTAGGTGTTGAGCAGTTTGAGGTCGCGCAGCAGCAAAAAAGAAGGGATCAAGGTCACGGCAGCCGGGATCATCAAGCTGAAAAGAAGCAGCGAAAAGAGCAGCCCCTTGCCCGGGAACTCCAGCCTGGCAAAGGCATAGCCGCTCAGCGTCGAAAGAAAAATGATGACGACCGTCCCCAGGCTGGCGATCCACAGGCTGTTGGTAAACCAGCGGACGATCGGCAGCTGCGGGTCGACAAAAATCTTGACAAAATTGCTCGTCGTGACCGGATTGGGAATCCACTCGATCGGGAATTTGAGCTGGTTGGCCTCCAACGTGAAGGCCATCGAGAACATGTACAGAACCGGCACCACGACGATCAGGGCCAGCGGCAAAAAGATCAGCCACATCAACGCCGAACGCCCAGCCTCTTTGCGCCAGCGCCGCCAGAACGGAGAGGGGGTCGGATGGGTCGAAGTTGTCATTGCAGGCTCCTTCTCAATACTCGGTACGGCGGCGCATCAGGCTGAAGAGCACAACCGTCACCACGATCATGACCACAGCCATCACCACTGAAATTGACGAAGCATAGCCGAACCGGAAAAACTTCCAGGCGGTCTCGTACAGATACATCGACGCCGAACGGGAGGCGTTGCCCGGCCCGCCGCCACTGATGATGTAGGGCTGGGCAAAGACCTGCATGTGGGCGATAAACTGGGTCACCACCACAAAGAGCATGGTCGGCATGATCAGCGGCACCGTGATGTGACGGAAGGTCCCCAGCCGACCGGCACCGTCGATTTTAGCCGCCTCGTAAAGCTGCTCGGGAATGTTGTGCAGCCCGGCGATAAACACCAGCATGGGAAACCCAAAGCTCCACCAGACCGTCGTGAGGGCCAGCGCCGGCACCACAATCCCTGGGTCGCCCAGCCACGAAATGCGCGGCCCCCCCAGCAGGGTGGTGACAAAATAGTTGAGGATCCCAATCTGGGTGTCCCAGATGCGGATGCCGATGATCCCGATCACCGAGACCGAAAGAATGCCCGGCGCATAGAACAGGACACGCAGTGCATCGCTGCCAAAAAATTTGTGTTTGAGGCCGACTGCGACCAGCAGCGCCAGGATGACGTTGACGATGACCGTCACCACCATGAACTCGGCGGTGTTGCCGAGCACCTCCCAGAATATCTTGTCGTTGAGCAGGGCCTGGTAGTTGGCCAAGCCGATATACTTCTGCTCTTTGAGCATGATCTTCCAGTCAAAGAGGCTGATCTGCAGCCCCCGTACGATCGGGTAGAGCAAGAAGACCGTAAAGAAAAAGAAATGGGGGAGCACAAACAGGTAATTAGGCAGCTGCTTGCGCAGTGTCTTCCAGCGTCTGCTGTTCGACAAGGATGTGCTGGCCGGCAGGGCGGTCGTGGTCATGGTCGCATACGCTCCTTGCACACAAACTGGCTGAACCGAGCTCCCTGTGCGGCACCGCCGACATGCTGGCCGATCCAGAGAGGGACGAAGAGCCCCCACAAAAGGGGGCCCTGCAAACATCGGGCGAGGCCGGGCGTTGCCCCCCAAGCCTCGCCCGGCCGGCTGGCTTTGCAGCCAGCCGGCGATTCGCAAACTTACGGGCGGTCCAGAATGGCCTGAATCTGATCGTTGCCAGCCTGCAGGGCAGCGGCGATGTCAGCATCCGCCGAAGCCAGCGCAGTGCCGACCGCAGTCTCCCAGGCGGTCTGGATCTCGATGAAGGACTTGTGCGAGAGATCTGTCCGGCCGATGGCGTTGAATTGCTGTGCAGCCATCGCGACCGAGGCGATCGACTGAACTTCCGGCAGCTCCTGGACACCCTTGAGCGCCGGCACCTGGCCAGAGGTCGCCCAGTAGGCGCCGTTTTCCACCAGGAAGGTCATCAGCTGCTTGGCCTTGGCAATGCCGTCCTCGTCCACACCAGTCGGCACGGACATGATGTGCGAGTCAAACTTGACAGCCTGGTTGCCATCCGGAGCCAGCGAGTTGATGAAGGCCGTCTTGGTCACCGCAGCGATGTCTGGGTTGTCACGCATGAACCCACCGGTCCAGGTGCCTTCCCACATGAAGACCAGACGGTTGTTCTTGTAAAGATCGCCAGCCCAGGTCTTGCCCGGCACGGCCGGCGGGGCGACATAGTACTTGTACATCAGGTCATGCCAGAACTGCACCGCTGCGATCGACTCGGGGCTGGACAGGGTTGCCGTCTTGTTGTCGGCGCTGATCACACCGCCGCCATACTGCCAAAGCGTGGTCGGGATGGTGAAGCGGGGCCAGGTGTAGTCGATCGCCCAGACATCGACGTTGTCTTTGTCGAAGCCTTCCTCGTTGGGGTGCTTGCCGTTGACATCGGTGGTCAGCTGCTGGGCGACTGCGATGAACTCTTCGCTGTTGGCCGGCAACACATTGGGATCCAGACCTGCCGCTTCCATCAGGCTGGTGTTGTACCACAACAGCCAGCCGTGGTTGTCGAAGGGGACCGCCATGGTCTGGCCGTCGATGGTGAGGGTGTTCATCAAGGCTTCGTTGAAGTCCTCGCGGGCCAGCGTGCCATCGTTGTAGATCACATCGTCGAGCGGCGTCATCAACCCTTCGGTCGCCATCTGGTTGACCTCAGCCGCGTGGAAGATGACCATGTCGGGCGGCGAGCCAGCCGCCACCGCGGTCGGGTACTTCTGGAAGAAGATATCCCACGGGTACCCTTCTGAGTTGAGACAGATCTCTGGGTTGGCCTCGCTGAACTGCTGGAGCAATTCAGCAAACACTGCGCCGTCGGAGCCGGTCAGACCGTGCCAGAGCACCAGCGGGTCTTCGCACTCACCAAAATTGTTGACCACCGGCGTCGGTTCGGCTGCCGGGGCCGCAGCTTCTTCGGCGGCGGCCTCGGCGGCCGGTTCACCTGCGTCGGCCGGCGCAGCCGGTGCACCGCCACAGGCGCCTACCAGCAGCGCCAGCGCGAGCAGCAAGGGGAGCGTCCAAAAAACTTTACGCATACAGCTTTTCTCCTTTGTGACAAACGAAAACCCAATAAAACAGACCGGCAGCGGCACAACACGTCGCTGTCAAGTGTTGAAAAACGCAGCCAGAGACCGCGTGACAACCCACCCACCTGCCATGCAGGTTACGCCGACTCGCGCTGGCACAGCCGGCATTTGACCTCAAACCGGCGGCCCGCACCGTCAAACTCCCCCCGAATTCGCTCAAAAAGCGCTGTCGCCAGCCATCTCCCCATCTCCGCCGGATACTGGGCCACGGTCGTCAGGCGAGGCCGCACCCAGGTCGCCTGGGGAATGTCGTCGAAGCCCATCACCGCCATCTGCTGGGGAACCTGCACCCCAGCCGACTGAATGGCTTCCATTGCCCCGATCGCCATCAGGTCGTTGACTGCAAAAACCGCAGTCGGCGGTTCGGGCAAGGCCAACAGCTGCTGGGCAGCCCGATAGCCGCTCGATTCTGTCCAATCCCCCAGCGTGAAGAGCGCCGGGTCGATTGCCAGACCGGCCTGACGGAGCGCCTCCACAAAAGCACTGCGCCGCCGCACGCCGACCGAATGCTCGTTCGTCACACCGATCAGCCCTACCCGCCGGTGGCCCCGTTCGCAGACCAGCCAGGAAATTGCCTCAAAAAGCGCCTGATCGTCGTTGCCGTAGACCGTATCCACCTGCGGGTGGTCGATGTGCTGGCCCAACACAGCCACCGCCGCCCCTGTCCGCGCAATCAACCGGTCAAAATCCGCCTTGACCATGTGGTAAGGCACCAAGATCACACCGTCGACCGGGCGCCGGATCACCGACTCAACAAACAACCGCTCCCCCACAGAGGTATGGTCGGTATTGGCAATCATCACATCGTAGCGGTGTTCGTGCGCGACATCCTGCACGGCCCGCACCATCGGATGATAAAACGGATTGCCAATGTCGGCGATCATCATCGCCAGCATCCTCGTCTTCTGCCCGCGCAGGCTGCCAGCGTGCAGATTGGGAAAATAGCCGAGCGACGCTACCGTTTCCAGCACCCGCTGGCGTGTCTCCTCGCCGATCAGAATACTGCCTTCTGTGCCGCTCAGCACCCGTGAGACCGTGCTCTGCGACACCCCCGCTGCCTGGGCAACATCGCGCATGGTGACAGCTTGTTTGTGGAGACCCTCCGGCTTTGACATCGCTCGCTCTGTTCATGCAATCGTATGCGGTAATTCGTAATATAGCATACGTTTTTTGCTCTGTCAACAGCCGATTCTTTTGTTTTGCACTCTTGGGAAAACAACGGTCGAGCCGGTTTGTGCGGAGGGGGCACAAAGGGGGCACTGTACAGAAAGAGAACCAGCGGGGGATACGAAAAAAATCGGCGACGCGAACAAGCTATGCAATGGCGCGCTGCCGTCTGGATGATTTGCTTTCGATCAGGGTTGCATACTGATCGATCAAACCATCCAGAACATGCTCCCAGCTTTGCTGGAGGATGTGTGTGCGTCCGTTCATACCGATCGAACGCGCCTGCACAGGCTGCACGACAAGGCGTCGGACCGCCTCGACCAGCGCGTCCTGTGATTCTGGTTCAAACAAATACCCAGTCTCGCCATCCACCATAAAATCCAGCAACCCGCCCGAGCGGGGTGCCACCACAGGCAAGCCAGAGGCCATCGCTTCCAGCACGACGTTGCCCAGCGTCTCATTCGCGGCAGGAAAGACAAATACATCCGCCGATGCATAGGCAGCTGCCAGATCTTTGCCGCTCAAATAGCCGGTAAAATGCACGGCGCGGCGAGCAAACTGTCGCTCAAGGTAGGGGCGGGACGGCCCATCCCCGACAATGGCAAGCCGGACATCTGGCAGCGCATCCAAAACCGGTGCCAGCCAATCGACCCGCTTTTCGGGGGACAACCGCCCCACATAGAGCAGCAACCTTTTGTCAGTTTCACCCTCGGTCAGACGCTGACGCCAGCCAATGTCTCGATGGCAGGGATCAAAAAATTTACTGTCGACGCCCCGCGTCCAGACCTTGACACGGCGGTATCCGCTCACCGTCAATTCTTGCTGCGTTACAGTGGAAGGACAAAGATTCAGATCGGCATGGTTGTGCATCCACCGAAAAAATCGCACCAACGGGCGATAGCAGAAGCGCAACCCCCAACGCATCGCAAAGCCCGGCACATCGGTGTGGTAGGATGCAACCAAGGGCAACTTCAGCTGACAGGCATGGCGAAGGCCGACATAGCCAAGTGAAACCGGATTGAGCACATGAACAAGGTCGGGCTTGAAGGCGCGCAGCTCCTCCAACACACTGACGACGGGCGGCACTAGCTTCAGCTCTGGATACAGCGGAAAGGGGATGCCATTGAGCCCAACAATCCTGAACCTGCTGTAGTAGCGCGGGCCACCGCTTGGGGCAAAGACGATGCTCTCGTGGTTCCTGAATGCCAGATGATCCAGCA
>CAIOHJ010000004.1 GCA_903858085.1 uncultured Chloroflexota bacterium | reverse complement strand
GGGCGGCGACTCGCTGCCGATCGGCACCCTTTCCTCGTCGGTCGGTTGGATCAGCGGGGGGGCGACCGGGTCGGTCGTTGCCTGGGACAGCGGTCGTCCCAACTACGGGGTGCTCCTGACCGGGGATGAGACGCCGGATCGAGGACGTTGGCGTCAGCTCAGCTCGCGTGCGATCCCAGCCCAAGCCCCCTATCTGGTGGTCGACTATTCAGCCAACTGCGACACCGCTGCGCCGATAGCGACGATGGGCGTGCTGCCGAGCTTTGTGCTCAGCGAGTTTCGCGCCTCGTGGTCAGCCTTCGACCCCAGCCAGCCCGGCTGCAGCGCCAGCGGGGTCGCCTGGTACAACGTACGCTACCGGATCAACGGCGGCGGCTGGGTGAACTGGAAGAACCAGAGTTCGTCGACCGGCAACCATTTCCGGGGCTTTGCCCCCAACAACGCGCTGGTGGAATTCCAGGTCCAGGCGGCTGACCGCGCCGGCAATCTGGGCGCGTGGAGCGCCACGGTCTCGACACGAGTCGACGCAGAGGCCCCGGTCGCTTCTGCCAGCCAGCTGCCCGCCTATACGCCCTACCCCAGCTTCACCGTGAGCTGGAGCGGCACAGATGCTCTCTCCGGCATCGACTACTACAACGTCCAGTTCAACAAAAACGACAGCACCTGGCAGACACTGCTGGAAGAGACCCGTTCGACTTCCTACCAGGTGACCGGCGGCCAACAGGGGGACAAATACGAGTTCCGGGTGCAGGCAGTGGACAGGGCGGGCAACGTACAGAACTGGACCCCTTACGCCCAGGCCACCACCACCATCTTCACCTACCCGGTGGCTGGGGTGGAGCCCTTCAACCCAGGGCTGATCAAAGCAACAGCGCCGGTGACCTCTGTGATCCCGGTTCGGTGGGGGGCGGTGACAGCGCCAGGAACCACCATCACCCAGTACGAAATTCGTTATCGCTACACCAGCTTTGGCGGCCAGCTGCAGGACTGGCGCGTCTGGCAGGTGCTCACCGGCAACCCACCCCTCCAGTCGGCCAATTTTGACTACGCCGCCGAGGGAACTGGCAACGGCATCTACGACTTTTACGTGCTGGCGACCAACAATCTGAACGAAAAGCAGCCGTTTGAGCCGTCCAGCGGCAAAGGCGCGACCGTCGTGCTGGACCTGGACGATCTGATCCAGAGCCGGGCCTACCTGCCCCTGATCCAACGGGCCACCTTTGACTGAACTCTCCTGGGCTCAGAAGCGCCAGGCACACGGGAGGGGCGGCGCGCGTGTGCGCCGCCCCTTGGCAAATTTTTCAGCCCGGACAGACGGGCAGTATGATAGAACTCTATGGAAATACTTGGAGGACCCTTGTTTGCGGTTGCCGGGGCAGGGGAATCGCATGGACCGGCAGTGACCACCCTTGTGCTGGGGTGCCCGCCAGGTCTGTACCTGCGCACCAGCGCCATCCAGCACTATCTGGACCGCCGTCGTCCGGGGAGCAACCGCCATGGCACCCCCCGGCACGAAGACGACACCGTCGTGTTGCTTTCCGGGCTCTATCAGGAGGACCACGCAGCGCTCACCGCCGGGGCCTCGATCACGGTGGAGGCCGGGCAGGAGCGCTCGGTCTCTGCGGGCTACGCGGAAGGCTACACCACCGGGGAGCCGATCGCCGCACTGGTGCTTTCGACCGCCAAAAAATCGGCCGACTACGCCCAGTTTGTGGGTTCGACCGGCGCTGTGCGCCCCGGCCACACCGATCTGGTGAAGTACCAAAAAAGCCAGGGCTTTGTCGACCCGCGCGGGGGTGGACGCTCCAGCTACCGCTCGACAATCAGCGATGTGATCGGCGGCTCGGTGGCCCGTCTGTATCTGGCAGAGCTGTTCGGCACGGTGATTCTTTCGTCGATCTGCCAGGTCGGCGAGCTGCGCGCCCGACAGAGGCTGGCGGACCGCCTGGCAGACCTGACCCCTGCTGGTGGCAAGATCGAGGCGGCCGCGCTGGCCGATCTGGAAAGCACCCTGGCGGCGGCAGAGATCCATACGCTGGATGCTGAATTCGCGCGTGCGGCTGGGGAGCTCATCAAACGGACGCGGATCGAGGGCGATTCGATCGGCGCTGCGGTCGAGGTGGTGGCGGTCAACCCGCCTGCGCTGGCCGGCGACCCACTCTACCAGAGCCTCAAAATGCGGCTGATGGGCGCGCTGGGCGGGCTCCACGCGGCGCAAGGGGTCGAGATCGGGGCTGGTTTTGCAGCGGTCGAACGCCGCGGCAGCGAGAACAACGACCCGATTCGGACCAGCGGCTACCAGAGCAACCGCCACGGCGGGCTGCTGGGGGGGATCAGCACCGGGATGCCGATCGAAGTGCGGGTGGGGTTCAAACCCACCGCCACGATCGTCAAGCCACAGCTGAGCGTGCGCAAGGATCTGACCGAGATCGACTTCCAGCTGGCCAAGGGGCGCCACGACCCCTGTGTCGGCGTGCGTGCCGGCGTGACCCTGGAGTCGCGGCTGGCTATCGAGCTGATGAATGCTGTGCTGATGCACGCAGCCAGCCAGGTCAACCCGGCACATTTTGCGCTTTTTGGCCAGCCAGAGCGGCCTGCCTGACCCAGCCGATGGACCTGCGACCTGCTGCGGCCGATCCACACCGCTGTGCAATTCAGCCTTCGACCCGGCTGCCGCTCAGCCTCTTCGCGCTCAAAGGCCACCCGGCGACCGGCAAAAGCGTTCTCGCCCACGCGCTGGCTGTTCGGCTGCACCTCCCCCTGATCGACAAGGACGACATCAAAGACGCTCTGTACACGCTGCCCGAGGCCAATCGGCTCTCCTACACCGTGATGTGGCGGGTGGTGGCGACCCAGCTGGCGTTGGGGCAGAGTGTTGTGGCCGTTTCTCCGCTGTCAGACCCCGCCGACTACGCACGTGCCTGCGAGCTGGCCACCCAATATTCAGCCAATGTGTGGGTTGTCGAAACCCTGCTCGCAGAACAAGAATGGCGGCGCCGGCTGGAAGCACGCCAGCCCGACGAATCTGCGCACAAAGTGCGTGGCTGGGCCGCGATGGAAGCCATGCTGCACAGCTATGCTGGCCGCTGGCAGTACCCGATCGCGGCCCAGCACCACCTGCAGGTCGACAGCGCACAGCCCGTTGCAGCGTCGCTGGAAGCGTTGCTTGCCCGCATCCTGGAGAAAACCTAGACATGGACACCCATCTGACCGACCGCAATATTGTCTTGACAGGATTCATGGGGGTCGGCAAAAGCACGGTCGGCCACCTCCTGAGCGAACGGCTGGGGCGCCGGTTCGTGGACATGGACGCCCTGCTGGTGGAGCGCTTCGGCAAGAGCATCCCCGCAGTTTTTGCCGAGGAGGGGGAGGAGGCCTTCCGCCTGGCGGAGGCCCGGCTCTGCCAGGAACTGGCGTGCGAGCGTGGGCTGGTGGTCAGCACAGGAGGCGGCGCACTGGTGAACGCAGAAAGCCGGCAGGCCTTCGAGGCCAGCAGCACCGTTGTCTGTCTGCACGCAGCCGAGGAGGTGCTGGTCAGACGGCTGGCTGCGGCCACCGACCGCCCGCTGGTCGCAGGGGAAGAGGCAGAACGCCGGCAGCGGGTGCGTAGCCTGCTGGCCCAGCGGCGCCTGGCCTACGGCGCGATCGCCTACCAGGTAGATACCACTGCGCTCAGCGCGGAGGAAGTCGCCGACCAGGTGCTGTCGGCGGTGCGCGCCGACCAGGAGCTGCCAGCGCTGACCCGGATCGGGGTGGCGGGCCCGGCCGGCAGCTACGACCTGCTTTTGGGCAGCGGGCTGTTGGAGAACGCAGGGGCCCTGCTGGCCCGCCGCGGGGTGCGGCCGGGGCCAGCCGCTTTGGTGACCAACACGATGGTGCGCAGCCACGCCGACCTGCTGGCCAGCAGCCTGGCTGCCGCCGGCTACACACCCACAATCTGCACGGTGCCCGAGGGAGAACAGCACAAGACGCTGGCGACTGTCGCACAGCTCTACGACCAGTTCGTGGCAGCAGGGCTAGACCGTCAGAGCACCGTGTTTGCGGTCGGCGGCGGGGTGATCGGCGACCTGGCCGGCTTTGCAGCCGCCACCTATCTGCGCGGGGTTGCGTTCGTCCAGGTACCGACTTCACTGCTCGCCATGGTCGACGCTTCGGTCGGTGGCAAAACCGGCGTCGATCTGGCACAGGGAAAAAACCTGGTCGGGGCCTTCAAACAGCCAGCCGCCGTCCTGATGGACATGGCGGTCCTGGCAACGCTGCCGGGGGATGAATTTCGGGCCGGGCTGGCCGAGGTGGTCAAACACGGGATTCTTGCAGCGCCGCAGCTGTTTGTCCAGCTGGAAGAGGAAGGGCCTGTCAGCTTGCTCCAGCTGGTCGCAGACGCCGTGCGGGTCAAAGTGCAGATCGTGGAGCGCGACCCCTTCGAACAGGCCGAGCGGGCCACCCTCAACCTGGGCCATACCTTTGGCCATGCGATCGAGCAGGTCAGCCACTTTCAGATGCGACATGGCGAAGCGGTCGCCGTCGGGATGGTGGCAGCCGCAAATCTGGCGCTCCAGCTGGGGTGTTGCGAGGCCACACTGGCCGCCCGCATCCGTGCGCTGCTGGAACGGCTGGGTCTGCCCGTCCAGGTCACTGGCTATGGGGTCGCAGCCATCTATGCCGCCATGGCACAGGACAAAAAACGTGTCGGGAAAAAACTGCGCTTTGTCGTTCCCCAGCGGCTGGGCGCGGTCACTGTCATCGACGACCCAGGCGAAGAAGTTGTCTGCAACGCCATCGCCACGGTCGTGGCCGACACCTGAGCGGCAGAGAAGACCTGAACGGCAGAACGGCCCCCTCAGCGTTCAGCTTCTTTTGGCAGCCGTTCTCGGTTGAGAAGCACACCTTGCCGACAGTGAGGTGTGCTCAGCCCCGATGTCAGCTGGCTTACCGACGTGCCGGCTCTTTTTCGATATTTTTGAAACGAAACCGAAAAATGAGCGCTCTCTGCGAAGGAGTCCCCAAAAATGTCGCTGCCTTTTGAATCGATCCCCGGCCCGCCCAGCCTGCCTTGGATTGGCGCCCACACTCTGCTCTCCGGCACTCCATTGGACAACTTGCCAGCCCTGGTCGACCGCTATGGCGAGCTGGTCCGCTTCCAGCTTTGGGGAAGTCGCTTCCTGTTGGTAGCTTCCCCCAGCCAGATCCACGAGATCCTGGTGGAAAAAGCCGCTGAGTTTCCAAAGGCCCACCAAGAGACAGCGATCCTGGAACGTTTTCTGGGCAGAGGACTGCTGACCAACGAGGGGGCCAGCCACCGCCGTCAACGCAAGCTGGCACAACCCGCTTTTCATGCGCGACGCATCCAGGGATACGCAGAAACCATGGTTTCCTACGCGCAAAACACCTCGGAATGCTGGCGCACAGGAGAGGTGCGCAACCTGGCCGAAGATCTGCGACAAATCACCCTTTATATCGTGGCAAAGACGCTCTTCAACGCCGACCGCGAGATGATGGCGGAGTTTGTCGACGAAATTGGCGGCGCAATGCTCGCAGTCCAAGAGATCAGCGACATCGATTTCGGCGCCTGGCTCTCCTGGCCAGCCTGGCTGCCTACCCAACACAACCGCCGTCGACGTCAGACGGTGAAAACTCTGGACGCGACCATCGAAAGGGTGCTGGCCGAGCGACAGAGCCAGGCGGTCAACGGAGTGTTGCCAGACTTTGGCGATCTATTGTCCATGCTCCTCCATGCGCGTGACGAAGAGGGCGAACCGATGGACAAACAACAGCTGCGCGACGAGTTGGTGACGATTTTTCTGGCCGGACACGAAACCACCGCCCACGCGCTGACCTGGACCTTTTATCTGTTGGGCCAACACCCAAAGATCGCCGCCGAACTCCACGACGAGGTAGATACTGTGCTGCAAGGCCGCTCCCCCACGTTGGACGATCTGCCCCGCCTTCCCTCTTTGGCAAGTGTGATCAAAGAGGCGCTGCGTCTGCATCCGCCCGCCTGGATGCTCAGCACGCGCGAGCCCCCTCTGGCCACCACTGTCGGCGGGTACACCGTGCCCGCCCAGACAAAGGTGCTGATCAGCCCATGGGTCCAACATCATCTGGAACCCTATTTCCCCCATCCCAAGCGCTTTCTGCCCGCCCGCTGGACCCCCGACTTTGAAGAGCGTCTGCCACGCTATGCCTATCTGCCCTTTGGAGGAGGCCCCCGTATTTGTATCGGGAACTCTTTTGCGATGATGGAGATGCAGCTTCTGTTGGCGACTTTGCTGCAACGCTTTGTCTTGACCCCCCTCCCCGACCAGGCCATCACCCCACGCCCTTTGATCACGCTGAGCCCACATCCAGGGCTTCAGGTTCATGTCCAGATTCGGGCGTAGCGTTTACGCCCTTTTCACAGAAAGCCAGCCACCTGTTATGCAAGACATCCCAACACTCCTTCGCCAAATGACCCTCGCCGAAAAAGCAGCCCTGGTCACCGGTGCCAGTGCCTGGACCACCACGCCGATCGAACGGTTGGAGCTCCCTGAACTGCTGCTCACCGATGGCCCGCACGGGGTGCGCCGCTCCCCCGACATCCATGCATTGGGGCTGCAGAGCCTGCCCGCCACCTGCTTTCCGACCGCAGCGCTGCTGGCCGCCACCTGGGACCGTGACCTGCTCTACCGAGTGGGAGAGGCGCTGGCCCTTGAAGCGAACGCACTCGGGGTCGGCGTTCTGCTGGGACCCGGCGTCAATATGAAACGGACCCCGCTCTGTGGCCGCAATTTCGAGTATTTCTCGGAAGACCCGCTGCTGGCCGGAGAACTGGCAGCCCAGTTGGTGGCCGGTATCCAAAAAAACGGTGTCGGCACCTCGCTCAAACATTTCGCCGCCAACAACCAAGAATACCAGCGGTTCAGCATCGACGCCGTCGTCGACACCCGGACGCTGCACGAAATCTATCTGCCCGCCTTCGAGCGGGTGGTCAAGCAAGCCCAGCCTTGGACTGTGATGTGTGCCTACAACCGGCTCAACGGCACCTACGGCGCCGAAAACAGAGCCCTGCTCACTGCACTGCTCCGGAACGAATGGGGCTTTGCCGGGCTGGTCGTCTCTGACTGGGGAGCTGTACACGACCGTGTCCGGTCGCTGCAGGCCGGGCTGGATCTGGAAATGCCCGGCCCCAAACCCAGACGCACCCAGGCGGTGGTCGAGGCCGTCCAGACAGGCCAGCTGGACGAATCGGTGCTGGACGAGTCGGTGCAGCGGCTCCTCACCCTCATCCAGCGGGCTGCCGCCACCCCCAAAGGGGGAAGCTTCGATGTCGCCGGCCACCACGCCCTGGCCCGCCAGGTCGCTGCGGCCGGAATGGTGCT
>CAIOHJ010000003.1 GCA_903858085.1 uncultured Chloroflexota bacterium | reverse complement strand
GCACACACGCCCCGCCCCATCGGGGCGGATGAGTTTAGAGACGGTACGCACACACGCCCCGCCCCATCGGGGCGGATGAGTTTAGAGACGGTACGCACACGCCCCGCCCCATCGGGGCGGATGAGTTTAGAAGCCACCCTTCCCTTGCGGTCGGGGCTCTGAGCGGTTCACCTGATGCGTCGCCGCTAATTCTTCCGCCACCTGCTGGTTGCTGAATTGTTCCTCTGAGATTTCGATCCACAGCGTTCGGAGAGCCGGTCGTTTTGTAAAGCGAGTTGCCAACTCGCTTGCCTTGCCGGGTGCGGCCTGTTCAGCATGCCTTTAGCAGACTTCTCTGCCTGAGCAGGTACGTCAAGTCTATGGAAAAGAAAAATCATGAGGCTGGACGCTGTGTCTGGTGCGGCGCTGTGCGACAGTTGCGAAGCTCTGTGTCAAATCTTGTACAAAGTTGACAGGTTCGGATCTGCTGTGGTAGGCTTATGGGTACCAGTTTGTAGAGTGTACCCTTTGTACCTGAGTCGCCCGCTGTCGGGTTGCATTGGTGGTGGCTGGCTTCCCGCCCTGTTCGACGCCAACGTCGAATTTTGCTGAAGTGTTCTGGGAAGGTCTGTCGGGCCGTCCAGGTACGAGCCAGAATACGGACAAAATGAACCGATGAGTACATCTGCTCCTGTTGTAGAGACGGCTCGCGAAGGCCGTTCGGCGGCTGGCTGGGGGTCATGGCGGTTTGTCACGCAAAATTTTTATGTGCGTCGGCTCTTCAAGGCGTTGGTGACGGTCTGGGTGGTCAGCACGATCATCTTTTTTTTGATCCGTCTGCTGCCGGGCAACCCGGTCGAGCAATACATCTCGCGTCTGATCGAAACGCAGGGCATGGACTATGAGAATGCGCGCATGCAGGCGGCAGCGCTGTTTGCGATCGACCTGGATGCGCCGCTGTGGGTGCAGTATGGGGAGTATCTGGGAAACCTGCTCAGCGGCAACCTGGGGGTGTCGATCACATCGCCGGGCACCCCGGTGACGGCGATGATCGGGCGTTTTTTGCCCTGGACGCTCTTCAGCGTAGGGGTTGGGTTGATCCTCAGCTTCACCTTGGGGATTTTGTTGGGGCTGATGATGGCGTACCGCCGTGAGGGGGTGTTGGACCATGTGCTGACAATCCTGGCCTCGATTGTCAGCTCGGTACCCAACTATCTGCTCGGCATTTTGCTGGTGGTGTGGCTGGGGGTGCAGTGGAAGGTCTTGCCGATCGCTCAGATGCGCGGCACCATGTCGCCGGGGGTGGTGCCAGCCTTTACCTTTGTGTTTGTCTACGACGCGCTGTACCACGCCTTCCTGCCAATTTTTACCTATGTGCTCACGACGATAGGCAACTGGATGCTGAGCATGAAGGGCAGCACGGTGGGCACCCTGGGGGAGGATTTTGTCACGGTGGCCCGGGCGCGTGGGCTCAAGGACTGGCGCATCACGACTGCCTACGTCGGGCGCAACGCGGCGCTGCCGCTTTTCACCCAGCTTACCATCGCCATCGGCTTTGTCGTGGGGGGCTCCTTTTTGATCGAAACGATCTTCCAGTATCAGGGGATCGGCTATGTGCTCGGCAGTGCCATTGCCCAGCGCGACTACCCTGTGATGCAGGGGGTCTTTCTGGTCATCACGATGTCGGTCATTCTGGCCAATTTGTTGGCAGATTTTCTTTACGGCTGGCTGGACCCGCGCATCAAGGTCAGCTGAGCGGCAACCAGCCGAACGGACGCGATTCGGGAGCGAAATGAGATGGGATCGATCCAAGGTGTGTTGAGCTGGTTGGGGACGACGCTCAGGCTGATGAGCTACAACAAGGCTGGGTTCATCGGGTTTTTGATGACCTCGGCCATTTTGCTGGTCTGTCTGCTTGGGCCGCTCTGGATTCCGCTTGACACCACGACCAAGCTGGACAAGATCTACCAGCCCCCTTCTGCCGAGCATTGGATGGGGACCGATCATCAGGGGCGGGATATTTTTTCACAGATTGTACATGGTGGCAAGGATGTCATCTATGTGGCGGCTGTGGCGGCCCTGTTGTCGACCCTGATTGCGGTCACCTTTGGGACGGTCAGCGCGTTTGCTGGGGGAGTCACGGACAGTCTGATCATGGGGGTGACCGACGTGATCTTGACGATCCCGCAGTTTCCGTTGTTGGCTGTGCTGGCTGCCTTTGTCAAGCTGGACAATCTCACGTTGCTCGGGCTGTTTTTGGGGGTCTTGAGCTGGCCGGCGCTGCTGCGGGCTGTGCGTTCGCAGGCGTTGTCGCTCAAGGAGCGTGATTTTGTCGAGGCTGCGCGTGCGTTGGACCTGGGCACAGGGCATATTGTCTTTCGCGAGCTGGTGCCCAACATGATGACCTATATTGTCATCAGCTTCACGCTGGCGTTGACTGCGGCGGTCTACACCCAGGTGGGGCTGGTGCTGCTGGGTCTGGTGCCGGTGTCGAGCAGCAACTGGGGGGTCATGATCAGCCTGGCCTGGACGCAGGGGGCCATCTTTTTTCGCGACGCGATGTGGCGCATCATGATGCCGATTCTGGCGATCGCGCTTTTTCAGCTTTCGGTCATTACGATGACCCGTTCGTTGGAACTGGCCTTTAACCCGCGGCTGCGCACGATGGCCTAGGGGTGCGTGCCGCTCCTGCGGGGCGGCACAGGTCGGTGCCACTCAGACCCAAACGAAGGACCGTGTGTATGGTGCAAAGCACTGTGGGCCGGCCGGCAAACGACCGGCATCCTGACAAGCCGCCCTTGTCGCTGCAGAACGTCCATGTTTCCTATGCGACCCGCCGCGGCAAAGTTCAGGCTGTGCGCAATGTGTCGGTCGACCTGCATGCGGGCGAAAGTCTGGCCTTGATCGGGGAGAGCGGCTCGGGAAAATCGACCCTGGGGCTGGCGATTGTGCGTCTGCTGCCCGAAACTGCTCGAATCGAGCCTGGGGTGATCACCTATCGCCGCAACGACCGCGAGGTGGATGTGCTCAAACTGTCGCGCAGCGAGATGCGTGCCTTTCGTTGGAGCGACTGTGCGATGGTCTTTCAGGCGGCGCTGAACGCCTTCAACCCTGTGCTCAAGGTGTGGGCGCAAGCGTTGGACACTGCCCAGGCCCATGGGTGGCACGACAAACCGGCGATCCGCCGTCGGCTGGTCGAACTGCTCGAGTTTGTCCAGCTGGACCCCAAGCGGGTGATCGACGCCTACCCACACGAGCTGAGCGGCGGCATGCGGCAGCGGGTCTTGCTCGCCCTTGCGCTCTTGCTCAACCCACAGGTGTTGATTCTGGACGAGCCCACGACGGCCCTCGACATCATCACCCAGCGCACGATCATCAAACTGCTGCGTCAGCTCAAACAAGAAGAGCACTTTACGATGATTTTCATCTCGCACGACCTGGCGATCGCCGCCGAGCTGGCCGACCGGGTGGCGACGATGTATGCGGGCCGGATTGTTGAGCTGGGCACATCGGACGACATTTTTTACCGCCCTCGTCACCCGTACACGTTGGGGCTGATCCGGGCGGTGCCGACTGTGACCGGAGGCTTTGAGCAGCTCTTTTCGATCCCTGGCTCTCCGCCTGACCTGGTCAAATTGCCCGGCGGCTGCAAGTTTCACCCGCGCTGTACGTTTGCGACCGAGCGCTGCCAGCAGGAGGAACCGGAGCTGGAGCAGGTGGGGGCCGAACACAGTGCCGCCTGCTGGAACTGGCGGGAGGTGCAGGCGGAGCTGCAGCGCAACCCGCTGCACCGTGGGGCGCTCAACGTGCTCGATGGAATTGGCAGCGAAGTGGAGGGTTCTTGATGGCCCCGATCCTGGAAGTGCGCAACCTGACCAGACAGTTTGGCAAAGGGCGTGAGACAGTGACGGCAGTCGACGCAATCTCGTTTGCGATCGAACCGGGGGAGACCGTCTGTCTGGTCGGCGAAAGTGGTTGCGGCAAAAGCACGACCGGCCGCATGGTGGCTGGGCTGTTGGAGGCGACGGCGGGAGAAGTGCTCTTTGAGGGCAGAAACATTCGCCAGCTGGACAGAAAGGCCTACCAGCGCTATCGCCAGACGGTCCAGATCATCCACCAGGACCCCTATTCTTCTTTGAATCCGACCCAGACGATCCGTCAGATCCTGACGGCGCCGTTGTTGCGCCACCGCAAGGTCAAAAATTCGGCGGCAGCGGAGGCGCGGGTGTTGGAGCTGTTGGAGATCGTCGATCTGACGCCAGCGAGCGATGTGATCGCCAAGTATCCGCACCAGTTGAGCGGCGGCCAGCGCCAGCGGGTGGCTGTTGCCCGTGCGCTGACGGTGGACCCCAAATTTATCGTCGCCGACGAGGCTGTCTCGATGGTAGATGTTTCGATCCGGGTCAGTATCTTGACGATGCTGGCGCGGCTCAAGCGTGAATTTGACGTCACCTTTCTTTTTATCACCCATGACCTGGCGCTGGCCAAATACTTTGCCTGGGAAGGGCGGATCACGGTGATGTATCTGGGGCGAATCGTCGAAGATGGGCCGACCCAGCGGCTGATCACCGACCCGCGCCATCCCTACACCCAGGCGTTGTTGTCTGCGGTGCCTGAGGCGGACCCGGCACTGGCGCAGCACAAACGGCAGATCGAACTGCGTGGGGCCGAGATTCCGAGCCTGCTGGCGTTGCCGCCGGGCTGTTCTTTTCACCCGCGCTGTCCTTACATGCTCCCTGGGCAGTGTGACCGCACCGTACCGGCGCTGGAGCCGGTCGAAGTGGGGGGGCGGGTGGCCTGTCCGGTGCGCAAGCAGGACGCTGTGTCTTTGTTGGTTTAACCGATGAATCCTGAGATTGCCCGTGCAGGGCTGCTGATCGGCAGCCTGCTGCTGGTGGGAGGGGTGCCCCTGCTCTTTGTCGTGCAGCCAGGCAGTGCCGAACAGGTGATCACAGGGTTTACGGTCTCCATAGCGCTTGTGTTCATGGTGGCGCTTGGCATTGCCATCCGCCTCGGTCAGCGGTAACGCTGGAAAGGAGCGCACGCCGTCCCAGATGTACGCCAGTTTTCCCCAGATTGTCGGTCTTTGTTGTCAGGATTGGTTCTTTTTTGTTGTTCAGAGTCAAGGAGAGATTGCATGAAGAGCACAAAATGGTTTGCGCTGTTGATGGTGTTGGTGATGCTCGTCTCCGCCTGTGCTGCGCCGGCCGCAGCGCCGGCGGGCGAGGCTGCTGCACCGGCGGCGGAAGCCCCGGCAGCGAGCGAGATGCACATTGCCTGGCCGTACACGGTGCCGCCGGCAGGCCACTGGAACACCTTTGTCACCAATGGGATCTTCAGCGGCTCGCCCTATCAGGCGCTGCTGGAACCGCCTCTGTTCTACTACATGTGGGCAGATGAGAGCTGGCTGCCGATGGCTGGCCAGTCGTGGGAGTGGGTCGACGATGTGACGCTGCGGGTCGTGCTGCCCTCCGGGGCGGTGTGGAGCGACGGCAGCGCCTACAGCGCCCAGGATGTGGTGGATACCTTCGCCATCTATCGCCTGCTCAACACTGCGCCCTGGGCCGACCACCTGACCGATGTTGTGGCGGTCGACGAGACCACGGTCGATTTCCTGCTGAACGGCCCCTCCACAGTGGCCCCGCGGCGTTTGCTGCGTGACAGCTCGATCCATGCCTCGTCGGTCTACGGAGAGTGGGCTGCCAAGGTCAACGAACTGGTGGCTGCCGGCAAGAGTGTGCAGGACCAGGAGTGGAAAGACCTGCTGGCCCAGTTCAACGAATTCCGCCCGGACGACATGGTCGTGTTGGGCCCGTACAAGATCGACCAGGCCAGCGTCACCGAGTCTCAGCTGATCCTGAACAAGGTGCCGACCTCGTTCATGGCTGAGAATGTCAAGTTTGACCGTCTGGTCAACTACAACGGTGAGACCCCGGTGGTGACCCCGCTGGTTCTCTCCGGCGACGTCGACTATGCCACGCATGGCTTCCCGCCAGCCACCGAGCGCGAGTACATCGACCTCGGCTACCGCATCATCCGTGCGCCCAACTACAACGGACCGGCCCTCTACCTCAACCACAAGGTAGCTCCCTTCGACCAGAAGGAAGTTCGCCAGGCCCTGGCCTATGCGATCGACCGCAACGAGAACGGTGTGGTTTCGCTGGCGGACTCTGGCCGTGCTGTGGTGCACATGGCCGGCTTCTCGGACAACCTGGCTGCCAACTGGATCGACGCCGAGACTGCTGCGAAGTTGAACAAGTACGAGTTCGATCGGGCCAAGGCCGAGGAAATTCTGTTGGGGTTGGGCTGGTCGCGCGACAGCGACAATGTCTGGCTGGACGCCGACGGCAACCGCATGGAGTTCGAGCTGACCGCACCGGCTGAGTTTGCCGACTGGTCTGCTGCTGCCGAGAATCTGGCCCAGCAGCTGACCGACTTCGGCATCAAAACGGCCTTCCGCGGTGTCACCTACACCCAGCACGACATCGACGTGCAGGATGGCAACTTCCAGATGGCGATCCGCGCCTGGGGTGCCGGCAACCCCCACCCGAACTTCTCCTTCAACTTCAACCTGCGCACCCCGTACAACCAGGCGATCTCGGGTGTCGGCGACACTGCCAAGGCTGGGATCTCCTTCCCGTTGGTACAGCAGACGGATGCGCTGGGCGAAGTGGACCTGGGCGCGCTGGTCGTCGAATCGGGTGCGGGCAGCGACCTGGCTGCGCAGAAGGCAGTGGTGAGCAAACTGGCGCTGGCCTACAACGAATTGCTGCCGCAGATCCCGCTGTGGGAGCGCTACGGCAACAACCCGGCCCCGGCGATCCGCATCACTGGCTGGCCGGAAGACGGCGACCCGGTCTACCAGAACGGCACCTACAACGACCCGTTCGTGATCGTGCTGATGGTGACTGGCCAACTGCAGCCGGTCGCCAATTAATTTTCGCGTCTGAGCCTGCCCAGGCGGGCTCAGCCATAAAGCTGAAAGATTGTGAGCATGGAGCCGGTGTGTCTGCACCGGCTCCATATTCCGTATATGAACAACTACCGAGTTTTGACGCTGGTCAACCTCCTGCTCTTTGCGGCCATGGGCTTCAACTTGCCCCTTTTGACACTTTATCTGCAGGAACTGGGCGCGGACTTTGCGCTGATTTCCCTGATTCTGACCAGTACGATTCTGGTGACGTTGGCTGGCAGCCCGGCCTGGGGCTGGTTGGCGGATCGTCTGCAGCGGCGCAAGCTGCTCTATATTGTCGCGCTCGTGGGGGTGGGCTGTGCCTACTGGTGGCTGAGCCGTGCAACCGGGGTGTTCGCCGCCTGGCCGGCGCGGCTGTTGGATGCCCTCTGTATGGCCGGGACTTCGACACTGGGGCTGACGTTGATGGGGGACACGCTGGAGCGGTCAGAGCGCAAAGGGCGCAAAATGGGGTTTTCGCGCGGGCTGGGTTCGCTGGCCTTTGCCGCCGGCGCGCTGGTGGGGGGGCGGCTGGCGGATGCATTGGGGCTTGCCACCATGTACCAGGTCTGCAGTGGCCTTTTGTTTGCGGCTGCAGTGACAGCGCTGCTGTTGCAGGATGTCACGCCGGAGCGGGGGAGTGTCAGCAGCAGGGCTGTGGTCCAGGGCCGCCCGCGTCTGGGGCTGCCCCTGCTGTTTTTGACGGGGTGCGTGCTGTGGACCATGGCCCATGTGGCTTCGACGTCGATGTGGCCCAACTACATGGCCAGCCAGGGCTACAGCAAGACAGCGATCAGCTCGCTCTGGTCGTTGGCTGCGTTGATCGAGATGCCAGCGATGTTTTTGGGGGGGGCGCTGTCGGATGTGGTGGGGCGGGCGACGGTGTTGGCGGCGGGGGGCGCCGGGATCGTGCTGGTTCAATTCGGCTATCTGTGGCTCTCTGCCAGCTTGCCCGCTTTGCTGGGCGTACAGATCGTGCGCGGCTTTGGTTTTGGGAGCTACACCTCTGCGGCGATGACCTATGCGGCGGAAGCGGGCGGGCAGGAGCAGCGCAGCAGCAACAGCGCGCTCTTCTATACGGCGGGCAGCGTCGGGCAGCTGGCCGGCAACCTGCTCGGCGGCATGTTGGTGCAGCTTGCAGGCTTTCATGTGCTGCTATGGGTCTGTGCCGGGCTGGCGGTCTGCGGCACGGGGTGTTTTTGGCTGCTGCGGCGGCAGGGGAATCTGCATCTGGCTGGACACGCTTCGACCCCATAAGTGGATCGGCGGCCAGTGTCGGCGGCCAGTGTCGGCGGCAACCGACGACAATTCAACGCAAAGAAAAGGGGAGGTCTATGCTGCGAATCGGAGTGATAGGCACTGGCGCGATCGCCGGTGTCCATTTGTCAGCCTGGCATCAGATGCCGGGCGTGGAACTGGTCGGCTACTACGATCTGGCAAAGGAAGCGGCGGAGCGGGCGGCGCAGCGTTACGGCGGCCAGGTGTTTGGATCGCTCGATGCACTCCTGGCTGCGGTGGATCTGGTCGACATCTGCACCCCAGGCACTGCACACAAGGCCAATGTGTTGGCGGCTGCGGCGGCGGGCAGGGCGATCGTCTGTGAAAAACCGCTGGCGCGCCATCTGGCCGACGCGGTCGAGATGGTGGAGTACTGTGAGCGGCAAGGGGTGCCGCTTTTTCCAGCCCAGGTTGTGCGTTTTTTCCCAATGTACAAACGGGTGAAGCAAGCGATCGACGCCGGCACCCTCGGCAGACCGATGGTCTACCGCAGCGCTCGCTGCGGCAGCTTTCCGCGGCCAGGCCGTGATTTCTCTGCGCCCTACTACGCGGATTTCAACCAGAGCGGCGGGGTGGTGCTCGACGTGGCGGTGCATGACATCGATTTTGCGCGCTGGTGCTGTGGGGAGGTCGAGCGGGTCTTTGCGCGCGGGCTGACCTTTTCGGGAAGACCGTTCCAGGACCATGCGCTGATCACGCTGCGGTTTGTCTCCGGGGCGATCGGCCACATCGAGGCCAGCTGGTCGCACCCGCGCACGACCTTCACCACGCGGGTCGAGATCGCCGGCGACCAGGGGCTGGCCGAGTGGGATTCGCAGGACCGTCCCCCGCTGCTGGTGGAGCTCTACGACGAGGTGCAGGGCTACCGACGCAGCGGAAGCAACCCGACCGCGGCGGTGGACGAGCCCTACTACGCCGAGCTGGCCCATTTTGTAGAGGTCATCGAAGGTCGAGCAGCGCCGCTGGTCACGGCGCGAGATGGCTTGGAGGCCGTGCGGGTGGCGCTGGCTGCCATTGAATCGATGCGCGCCGGCAAGCCGGTTGCCATGCAGGAATTTGGAGGGTAAAACCATGAACAGTCAGACGGTTCGGGTCGGTTTTCTGGGGGTTGCCCACATGCATTCGGTCAGCTACGCCCAGAATCTGTTGGCGATGGCCGGGGTGGAGGTGGTGGGGATGTGGGATCGCAGCCCCGAGCTGGCCGCACAGTGGGCCAGCCGGCTGGCCGTGCCTCACTTTGCCAGCGCCGAAGCGCTGCTGGCTGCAGGGCTGGATGCGGTCGTGGTCTGCAGCGAGAATTGCTACCATCGGCCGCTGGTCGAAGAGGCCGCCGGCCGTGTGGGGGCGATCCTGTGTGAGAAGCCGATTGCCACCACAGCCGCCGACGCCCGTGCGATGATCCAGCGCTGTGCCGACACACAAACCCGGCTGCAGATTGCTTTTCCGGTACGGTTTGCACCGGCAGTGGTCGAGCTCAAGCAGCAGCTGGACGCTGGCCTGCTGGGAGAGGTCTGGACGGTCAACTGCACCAACCACGGGTCGATGCCCGGCGGCTGGTTTGTCGACCCGGCGCTGGCGGGGGGCGGCGCCGTGCTGGACCATACGGTGCATGTGATCGACGTGCTGCGCTGGCTCTGGGGTGTCGAGGTCACCGAGGTCTACGCCGAGATCGGCGACAGCCTGCTGCATCCCGGTCTGGGCATCGACGATGTCGGGCTGCTCTCGTTTACACTGAGCAACGGCATCTACGGCACGCTCGACACCAGTTGGTCGCGGCCCAAAAGCTATCTGATCTGGGGGGATGTCAAGCTTGAGATTTTGGGCGAGCGGGGCGCTGTCCACGCCGACACGCTGCACCAATACATCACCCTGGCATCGGACGCTGCCGGCCGGACAGCGTGGGCCGGGTTTGGCAGCGACATGGATCGTGGGCTGATGGTTGATTTCGTCGACATGGTGCGCAGCGGGCGTGAGCCTTCGATCTCTGGCGCCGACGGGCTGGCGGCGCTGGCGGTGGCGCTGGCTGCCTACGCATCGTCGGCCAGCGGCCAGCCGGTGCAGGTAGAAAAAATGGTGTAGGGAGCGCCTCTTCGGGCGGGTGTCCTCCTGCTGCCGGGCTGGCGGCAACTTTGAAGATTGGGAAACGACAAAAAATCGAGGGAGAGAATGGCAAACCCTGTTGAACTGGTTGTGGTCGGTGCTGGCGCGCGAGGGGGCACGGCCTATGCTTCCTATGCGCTGCGCCACCCCGAAGAGGCGCGCATTGTCGGGGTGGCAGACCCTGACCCGCTCCGTCGAGAGCGGCTGGCGGAGCTGCATGACATCGACGACAGCCGCTGTTTTGTCTCCTGGGAGGAGATGATGGCGGCTGGCCAACTGGCGGACGGCGCGATCGTGGCCACACAGGACCAGATGCATGTCGAACCAGCGATCGCAGCGATGGAGGCTGGCTACGCTGTGCTGCTGGAAAAACCGATGGCGCATACGCTCGAAGGGTCGGTACAGCTTGTGCAGGCAGCGGAGCGGACCGGCCGCGTGCTGCAGATCTGCCATGTGCTGCGCTATGCGCCCTTCTGGCGCACATTGCATGCGGTGTTGGAGGCTGGAACGATCGGCGATCTGGTCACGGTCGAGCACCGCGAGAATGTGGCCTACTGGCACATGGCCCACAGCTTTGTGCGCGGCAACTGGCGCAACAAAGGGCTCTCCAGCCCGATGATCCTGGCCAAGTGCTGCCACGACCTCGACGTGCTGGTCTGGAACCTCGACCAGCCTGTCAAGCGCCTGGCGTCGGTTGGCTCGCTGATGCACTACCGGTCGGAGAGCGTCGGACCCGAGATCCCGCTGCGCTGCACCGACGGCTGCCCGGTCGAGGCCGCGTGCCCTTTTTCAGCGATCGGCATCTATCTGGACTACGAGCGCACCTTTCCGGGCACTCGCCAGCGGCTGGTCGCTGCGGGCAAGGACCCCGAAGCGCCCGAAGGCTGGCCCTTCAGCATCCTTGCCAACGATGTCAGCCGGGCGGGCCGGCGCCAGGCGATCGAGACAGGCCCGTATGGCCGGTGTGTCTACCGGTGTGACAACGACGTGGTCGACCACCAGAGCGTTCTGATGGAGCTGGAGAGCGGCGCGTCGGTGACGCTGGTCATGCACGGCCATTCGTACGAAGAGCGGCGGACCATGCGCTACGACGGCACCAAGGGGACCCTGCGGGCGCGGGTCGACCCGGACGAGATCGAGATCAGCCTGTACGGTGCGCAGACCGAACGCATCACGATTCCCCCCAGCCCGACCGGGCATGGCGGCGGCGACGAGGGGATCCTGCACGATTTTGTGCGTGTGCTGCGTGGGGAGCTCGAGCCGCTGACGACGGCCCGTGTGTCGCTGGAGAGCCATCTGCTGGCTTTTGCTGCCGAGGATGCGCGGCTGAGCGGAGAAATGATTCAAATGGCGAGCTACCGGGCGC
The DNA here is from genome assembly GCA_903858085.1 of uncultured Chloroflexota bacterium. Taxonomy (GTDB): domain Bacteria; phylum Chloroflexota; class Anaerolineae; order Caldilineales; family Caldilineaceae; genus Caldilinea. The sequence continues at coordinate 16,375 of CAIOHJ010000003.1, read as the reverse complement.
GGGCTGAGGAGCTGGCCCGGCAGCTGCGGTAGCCAGGGCGCTGCTGCGAGAGAAGCGGACGAACAGGCATGCGTGTTGCAGGGTTGATGAGCGGCACATCGGCCGATGGAATCGACGTAGCGATCGCCGAGATCACGGGTATGCCGTCCGAGATCGGGCAAGGCGGTGGGCTGGCGGTCGTGCCGCTGGCTTTTGACACGGTTGCCTGGCCAGAAGCCCAGCGCAGGACGATCTTCGAGCTGTTTGCCGGCCGTGCGACCCTGGCCCAGATCTGCCAGGCCAACTTCAGCCTGGGGGAGACCTTTGCCGACGCGCTCTGCCAGGTTGTGGCCAAGGCTGGGTTGGCGCTGGCGCAGATCGATCTGGTGGGCAGCCATGGCCAGACCCTCTGGCACGACGTTGCAGCGGGCGGGCGGGTGACCAGCACGCTGCAGATTGGGGAGCCTGCGGTGATTGCCGCGCGCACCGGGGTCACGACGGTGGGGGATTTTCGGGTGGCAGATGTTGCGGCGGGGGGGCAGGGTGCGCCGCTGGTGAGCATTTTTGACTGGCTGTTGCTGCGCCCGCCGTCGGCTCTGGGGGGATGGCGGGCGGTCCAGAACATTGGGGGCATCGGCAACGTCACGTTTTTGCCGCCGCTGGGGGGGGCAGCAGAGCCGCTGGCCTTTGACACAGGGCCGGGCAATGTGCTGATCGACTGGGCTGCCCAGCTTGTCAGCGACGGGCGTCTCGTCTACGACCGTGACGGCGAACTGGCAGCACAGGGAGCGGTGCAGTCGGATCTGCTCGAACGATGGCTGGCTCACCCATATTACAGGCGGTGTCCCCCCAAAACGACCGGGCGAGAATTGTTCACGGCGGGGTTGGCTCAGCAGATGTGGGAGGAAGCCTCTGGGCGGCCGGCGGCGGATGTTGTGGCCACGATCACGGCGTTGACCGCGGCCAGCATTGCCGACGCATACGTGCGTTTTGCACCCGGCCCGCTGGCAGAGGTGGTGGTCTCTGGCGGCGGCTTTCACAACCCAGTTTTGATGGCAGAACTCCGCTCCCGGCTGACAGCCGGGCTGGGGCGTGAGGTCGCAGTGATCCCCCATGCTGCGCTGGGGTTTGCAGGGGACGCCAAAGAGGCGTTGACGTTCGCGCTGTTGGCCTATCTCTGTGTGCACGGGGTGCCGGGAAATGTGCCGGCCTGTACGGGTGCGCTGCGCCCTGCTCTGTTGGGCAAAGTGACATTTGGGCGTGCGGGTCGAGGAGTGGTTCGATGAACGCCCGCTGGATTGCGTTGGGGGTCGACGGTGGGGGCACCAAGACCCGCTGTGTCGCGCTCAACCAGCAAGGGGAAGTGCTGGCGTTGGTTACGGTCGGTTCGACCAACATTCAGGCCGTCGAGCATGGGACCGTGCGTGAGCGGCTGGCCGAGGGGGTGGTGACCGTCCTGTCGCATGCCAGTGCCGACCCGGAGGAGGTGGCGGTGATTGGGCTGGGGATGTCGGGGGTGGGGCGGCCGGGCGATGTGGCGCTGGTGCGGCGTTGGGTGGCCGAAATGTTGCCGAAGGCCTATGCCTATGTGGACAACGATGCGGTGGCAGCGCTGGCCAGCGGGACCGGGGGGGAGCTCTACGGTGTGGTCGTCGTCAGCGGGACTGGCATGATTGTGTTGGGGGTCGACGCGGCGGGCCAGCGCCAGCGTGCGGGCGGATGGGGGGCCCTTTTGGGAGATCCGGGCGGCGGCTACAGCATCGGCGTGGCCATCCTTCAGGCCATCACAGCGGCTGCGGACCACTGTGGTCCGCCCACGATGCTGACCGGGCAGGTGCTGGATCGGCTGCAGCTGGCAGAGATCGCTGGCCTGGTCAACTGGGCCTACGGCCAGCCGGGCTGGGCCCATGTGGCTGGGCTGGCGCCGTTGGCGGAAGTGTGTGCAGCGCAGGGGGACGAAGTGGCATTTCGGATTTTGGCCTGGGCGGCTGACAACCTGGCCTGGCGTGCCGAGTCTGTGATCCGCCGGCTGGGAATGGCGCAGGAGCATTTTTCGATCGTGCTGGCAGGGGGCAACCTGACCCGGGAAGGGCTGCTTTGTTCGTTGTTGACACACCGATTGGAAGAGATTGCACCGTACGCTGCGGTGACTCTGCCGTATCTTGATGCAGCGGCAGGTGCTGCACTGCTGGCATGGCAACAGGCCAGAAAAGAGGGGTATGGTGAAGACCATCCCACCAAGGAGACGGGACGATGAACGAAACAGAGAAAGCGTTGGCGACGTTGGGGGGGGGCTGCTTTTGGTGTCTGGAAGCAGTCTATCTGGAGCTGGCTGGGGTGAGCCGGGCAGTCTCGGGCTATGCGGGGGGGCGGGTCAAAAACCCGACCTACCGGGAAGTCTGCAGCGGTGCGACCGGGCATGCCGAGGTGGTTCAGGTAAGCTTTGACCCGGCGGTGATCGGCTATGCCGACCTGCTGCGGATTTTTTTTACGATCCACGACCCGACTACGTTGAACCGTCAAGGGGCAGATGTCGGGACGCAGTATCGTTCGGCCATTTTTTATCATGACGCCGGGCAGGAGCGGGACGCGCGTGCGGTCATGGCGGAGGTCACCCAGCAAGGGCTGTGGTCCAATCCGCTGGTGACCGAAGTGGTGCCGCTGACGATCTTTTATCCGGCGGAAGAGTACCACAGCGACTACTACCGTCGCAACCCGATGCAGCCGTACTGCCAGGTGGTGATTGCGCCGAAAGTAGCTAAATTTCGCAAGCAATATATTGAACGGCTCAAACGATAAAAGCCCGGGCGGCGTTCGACCCTCAGCGCCGTTTACGGTTCTCGTGTTGAACAGGTGATCGGAAAGGGCGAAGCGTTTTTGGCAGCTCCGCAATTTCGCTCTTCTCTGCCGGCTGGTATAAAATAGCAGGGGCCGTAAGATGCCGCTTCGTCCTGGAGGATGGAGCGGTTTTTTGTGTGACAGGAGAATCGAGCATGACCGAACCGACGATGCCCAAAGCGTACGACCCGCAGGCGGTGGAAGAAGCCCTCTATGGCTGGTGGGAGCAGAAGGGGCTGTTTCAGCCCGAGCAGCAGCTTGCCAGTGGGCTGGCTGACCCCAGCCGGCGCCCGTTTGTGATTTCGATGCCGCCTCCCAATGTCACGGGGGCGCTGCATCTGGGGCATGCGATCACCAGCAGCATCGAAGATATGTTGATTCGCTACCACCGCATGGTTGGCGACCCCACGCTCTGGGTGCCCGGCACCGACCATGCTGGCATTGCCACGCAGAACGTGGTCGAGCGCCAGCTGGAGAAACAGGGGATCACCCGCCATGACCTGGGGCGCGAGCGGTTTGTCGATGAAGTCTGGGGGTGGAAGGCAGAGTACCACGCCCGCATCACCGCCCAGCAAAAACGAATGGGCATCTCCTGTGACTGGACGCGCGAACGGTTCACGCTGGACGAGAGGTTGAGCGAGGCGGTGCTTGAAGCGTTCGTTCAGCTTTACGAAGAAGGGTTGATCTACAAAGGCAACTACCTGGTCAACTGGTGCCCGCGCTGCCGCAGCGCCATCAGCGACCTGGAGGTGGAGTATGAAGAGGTCAACGGCCGTTTCTATACCTTCCGCTATCCGCTCCAAGAGGGAGGGTTCCTGGAGGTGAGCACGACGCGACCGGAGACCATCCTGGGCGATACGGCGGTGGCTGTGCACCCGGACGACGAGCGGTACCAGGCGGTGATTGGCAAGGTCGCGCTGGTTCCGGTGCTGGGACGTGCCATTCCGGTGGTCGCTGACAGCTATGTGGACCCGGCCTTTGGCACCGGTGCCCTCAAGGTGACGCCGGGCCATGACCCCAACGACTACGCGATCGGCAAGCGACATGGGCTGACGATGCTCAACATCCTGAACAGCGATGGCACGCTCAACCAGGCTGCTGGCCCGTACGCCGGGCTGGACCGTTTTGCCGCACGGCGAACGCTGTGGGCGGACATGGGGGCAGCTGGGCTGGTGGTCGGCGACAAAGAGCATCTCCACCAGGTCGGCCATTGCCAGCGCTGCCGGACGATCGTGGAACCGCTGCTGAGCGAGCAGTGGTGGGTCAAGATGGAGCCTCTGGCGCGGCCAGCCCTGGCGGCGGTGGCCGACGGGGCGATTCAGATCGTGCCGCAGCGCTTCGAGCGGGTGTACAACCACTGGCTGGAGAACATTCAGGACTGGTGCATCAGCCGCCAGCTCTGGTGGGGCCATCGCATTCCAATCTGGTATGGGCCCGACGGCGCGATGTTTGCCGGGCGGACCGAGGCCGAGGCGCAGGCCAAGGCGCTGGCCCGATACGGCAGTGCAGTGCCCCTGCGGCAGGACCCCGATGTGCTGGACACCTGGTTCAGCAGTGGGCTGTGGCCGTTCAGCACGCTGGGCTGGCCTGCCCGCACCCAGGATCTGGCCACCTATTACCCGACAACAGTCTTGGAGACCGGCTATGACATCCTCTTTTTCTGGGTGGCGCGCATGGTCATGCTGGGGTTGAAATTCAGCGGGAAGGTGCCTTTCAGCGTGGTCTACCTGCATGGTCTGGTGCGCGACGAGCAGGGGCGCAAAATGAGCAAAAGCCTGGGCAACGCGCTGGACCCGCTCGACCTCATCGCCGAATACGGGACCGACGCGCTCCGTTTCAGCCTGTTGACGGGCGGCACGCCTGGCAACGACCTCAAACTGAGCGTCAGCCGGGTGGAGGCCAACCGCAATTTTGCCAACAAAATTTGGAACGCAGCCCGCTTTGTGGCGATGAAACTGCAAGACAGCGAACTGGAGATCGACTACACGGATCCCAACAGCCCAGCCTATCGGCTGCCCGAGCGCTCTGCCCTGGGGCTGGCAGATCGCTGGATTTTGAGCCGGTATGAGGGGGTACGCTGCGAGGTTCAACGGCTGGTCGAACAGTGGCAGCTGGGCGAGGCCGGCCGCCAGCTCTACGAGTTTCTCTGGAGCGAATACTGCGACTGGTACATCGAAGCTGCCAAAGTACGGTTGGGGGAGGGCAGTGCCGCTGAAGCGGCAGCCACCCGCCAGGTGCTGGCCTTTGTGCTGGAGCGCAGCCTGCGCCTGCTGCATCCGTTCATGCCCTTTGTCACCGAGGCGATCTGGCAGAACCTGCCGGGAATGGCAGCGGGAGAACGGTCGTTGATGGCCGTGCGTTGGCCGCAGGAGAGCGACGGCCATGCGCCGCAGGCCGAGGAGGCGTTCGGCCGTCTGCAGGAACTGGTGCGCGCCATCCGCAATGTGCGCAGCGAGTATGATGTGCCAGCAGGCCGCAAGATCGCAGCGCTGGTCAGCGCAGGTGACCAGGTAGAGCTGCTGGTGCAAAACCTGCCGACCGTCGCGATGCTGGCCCGTCTGGACGCCGGTGCCGTTCAGATCGCAGCCGAAGTGGCGACGCCGGGCAAAGCAGCGGTTCTGGCCGTGGCGGGCATGACGGTCTATCTGCCGATGGCCGGATTGGTCGACCTGGCCGCAGAACGCAAACGCACCCAAGAGGAGCTCGACAACGTCGACCGTCTGGGGCAGCGGATCGAAGGGATGTTGGCCAATCCTGGGTTTGTCGGCAAGGCACCGGCTGAAGTGGTCGAGCGAGAGCGGGCCAGGCTGGCAGAACTGCAGGAACGGCGCAGCCGACTCACCGAACGGCTGGCCGAACTGGAAGCCTGACTGCGACAACGGGCCTGCACAACATGATACAAAGATTGTGCGTGTTTGGTGAGTAGGGCTTCTGCAGGCTATACTGCACGCATGGGAAGGGAGAGGGGCAGCGGAATTTTGGTGTGGGGTATTTGTGATTATTTTGACAAACGCCAGCCCGTATGCTATATTCGACGCAAGTTGTTTGCCGCAGAGGCGACAACTTCTCAGGAATAGCAGCAGGCAAAGATGCAAGCAGGGCAAGATAGCAGCCTCTTGTTGCTATCTTGTGAAAAGAAGCGCTGAACCACCAAACGATGTGCGAGAAGGAGGCTGCGTCCAATGGCAGACACAGTAGCTGACTTGAGCGGTGAAGAACGGGAAAAACGAATCGCTGAATTGAAGGCAAAAATGCAGTCTGCTGCCAAGAAAGCCAGGCCAGAGCCCTCCTCTGAGCCGAAGCGGGCGGCAGCGCAGCCAGCAGCGGCGGTACAGCCGGCTGCAGAGCGAGCTGTCGTCCAGAAAACAGCCGGGCAGGCTGCAGCCGTTCGCAACAACGGGGCGGCGAGCAACGGGGGGACAGCCGGGCTTGCCCAGCCTGTTGCCGCCACGGTTGCGGCCTTTGTGGAGGAGTCGCCGGAGGAGAAGGCGCACAAGGAGATGTCTCGCCGTGAGTTTCTCACCTATGGCTGGGGCGGGGTGCTGGGTCTGGTGACACTCCAGTCTGGTGTAGGGCTCTTTCAATTTATGATGCCGCGCTTTAAGGCGGGTGAATTTGGTGGTGTCTTCTTCATCGGGCCAGAGACGACGCTGCCGGATACAGCTGCCTCGCCGCAGCCGGTGACGGGCGGCAAGTTCTGGTTGGTCAACACGGAAGAAGAGGGCCCGGTCGCCCTTTACATGGTCTGCACGCACCTGGGCTGTCTGTACAAGTGGGAACAGGCCAACAACCGGTTTGAGTGCCCGTGTCACGGCTCCAAGTTTACACGGGAGGGATACTTTATCGAGGGTCCTGCGCCGCGTTCGCTCGACAAATTTGCGATCTCGATCGAGAACGGTGAGGTCGCAGTCAACACAGGGAAGCGGGTACCTGGATCGCCTGCAGGCGACTCGCCGGCCCGGGTGATTCCAGCGTAATCAAACTGTCCAATCGACTTTTTTGCATTGTCACCGTTGCGAAAAGGAGTCTTATGGCTGTCCAACCTGAAATCGAAAAGAAAAGTGTAGTACAAACTGTTCTGGATGTTGCAGACGATGTGTTCACACGCATCACTGCCGGAATTCCAGCGGGTGAAGTGCGCCGCATGATCCGTGGCGAAGCGCCGGGCCGTCCCAACCCGCGGCTGAAGCCCCATTCCGAGGCATTTTTGCTGCACATCAAGCCGACCTACTACCATGAGAGTGTCACCAAATTCACCCACACCTTCCGGTTGGGTCTGCTCTCCACCTATCTGTTTTTTTTGGAGACGATCACTGGGTTGATTCTGATGATCTGGTACGCGCCGACGCCAGAGCGTGCGTACGTCGACATGATCCGCCTGCTGAGCAATGTGCCGTTTGGCCAGTTCATGCGGGATATGCACCGTCTGGGGGCGGAGCTGATGGTGTTGATCGTCACGGCGCACATGGTCAGGACCTATCTGACCGGCAGCTACAAAGCGCCCCGTCAGTTTACCTGGTTTACCGGCGTAATTTTGCTGGTGTTGACCCTTTTCCTGAGTTTTTCGGGCTACCTGCTGCCGTGGGATCAGCTGGCTTTTTGGGCGGTGACCATCGGCACCTCGATGGCTGAGGCTGTGCCACCGGCCATTGTCGGAGAGACGGTCAATCTCCTGGCGCGCGGCGCCCCTGACATTGGCGCGAACGGGCTGCTCCGTTTTTACCTCTTGCATGTACTTTTCTTGCCGTTGATTCTGTTTCTCTTTTTCTTTGTCCATTACTACAAAGTGGTGCATTTTGGCATCAGCCTGCCGTCCGACGAAGAAGAGGTAGGCCAGGATACAGCCAACAAGGTGCCGGCTGACCGCCGTGTCTACTTCCTGCCGGATGTGATGATCGACGAGGCTTCTTTCTTGATCGGCTTCACTGCGGTCATGGTTTTCCTGACAGCATTTTTCTTCTCGGCTCCTTTGGAATCGATCGCCAACCCACAGTCGACCCCGCTGCACACAGTGGCGCCCTGGTATTTCTACTGGCTGCAGGGGCTGCTCAAAATTGCCGACAAAATGATCGCCGGTGTGATCTTGCCGGGTGTGCTGCTGGTGCTGTTGATGGCGATCCCCTATCTGGATCGCAACCCAAGTCGCCGGGCACGTGACCGGCGTGTCGCCATCATCAGCGGTCTGGTCGCTGGCATTGTGATGGTGATCTGGAGCTGGATGGGAACCCCTTACTACGCTGTGCAGGGGGCTCCTGCCGTCGAAGTCGTGCAGAAACTGATGCCAGAAGAGGGTGCTGGCCACGTGCGCGAGCTGGGCTACGCCAATCTGCCGCTCGGTGTGTACGATACCCGAGAGCATCCTGTGACCGAAAACGAAGAGTTCAACCACATTTTGCACCAATTTGAGGGCCATATTGTCCATTTTGAAGAGGAAGACCCCTCTTTCAACAGCCCATACGGTGTGCTGACCGTTTCGCAGGAACAGCCCAGCCTGAAGCGGTTGACCTGGGAAATCCACTGGCTGAGCCCAGAAGGTGTGGAAGATACCTTTAAGCGGACGTTCTTCCTGCACGAGAATTCCCTCTACTGGGAGCAGTATGGGCTGCGCGACTTCAGCTTTGTTCGTGCGGCAGCAGAGGAGTAGGCAACCCTCATGAAGCGACCTTGGTACAACTTTTTGTATGTTCGTGCACCGATCCTTAAGATCGGGTTGGGAATTGGTGCGCTGCTGTTGACGATCGGCCTGCTGCTCTTCCTGGGTGTCGTCGAAGAAAGCCGAATGGAAGCACAGACAGCCAACTGGGATGGCCGCGCCATTGAGAAGGGTGCAGAGATCTACGCCAATAACTGCTACAACTGTCATGGCATGGATGGCAAGGGGCTGCCCGGGGTAGCGCCTGCGCTGCACAGCAACTATTTTTTCACGCAGCGGCTGGCAGATGTGGGCTGGAGCGGTTCGCTGAAGGATTATATTGCGTTGACGGTTGCAGCGGGACGCCCATCCAATGTGAATATGCAGTGGGCACAGATGATGCCGACCTGGAGCAGTCGTTTTGGAGGGCCTTTGCGTGACGACCAGGTCGATGCAGTGACCGCCTATGTGTTGAACTGGGAGAAATCGGCGCTGACACAAGGAACAGAAGACAACCCGGACCCCTGGCAAGTTTTTGCGAATGCCCCGACGCGTGCTGCGGCGGGGGCAGAAGGCGACGCAGCTGAAGCGGTCGTGGCGGCCGAGCCTGCAGGGCCACGCCAGCCGCAGGAGCTCTTTGTCAGCATGGGGTGCGGCGGCTGTCACAATTTAGACCAGCCGCAGGCCGCCGACAACCGAGGGCCGGTGGGGCCCAATATGGCCAACCTGCACGAGAGTGCGGGCACCCACGGCGAAGAGGCCGAGACCTACGTCCATACCAGCATTGTCAACCCCAATGCGTACGTCTCCGAGGGGTATATGGCAGGCATCATGCCGCAAAACTTCGCCGAAAAAATGAGCGAAGAGGAGATCAACCTGATGGTGGCCTGGCTGCTCGACCCCAATCGGGTGCGCTGACAGCCTTGAACTTGCCGGGCGATGCAAAATTCCCCAATCGGGCGGTTGGCACAACCAGCCGCCCGATTTTTGTCCCTCGACGCTCGTCGTGAGTTCCAAAAATAGAACTCTCAAAACAGAACTCTCAAAACAGAACACAGTGCGGTGAAAATCCCTATGCAACGTTCCTATCAACTGACGAGCGACCCAGTTTTTTATTGGATGGGAAGCTTTTTTGCGCTGCTGACGACGGCGCTGCCGGCGGTCTTGGGGCAGGTGCGTTTCATGCCGTTGGGCCAGACTGTCGTGCTCTCTATTTTTGTGGTGCTGGCTGTCCGCCGTCGCGATCTGCGCGGGGCGTTGGGGGTTGTGCTGCTCTGGCTGGCGGTCTCGATGGCGGCGCTGATTGTGCTGATGGGGGTGGCTCCAGCCCAGATCGAGCGGGCTTTTGACGACGGTTTTTTCTATCGTGCCAGCCTTTCTGAGTGGTATTTTGCAGGGTCACCGTTGCCGGCCACTCTGGCGACACAGCCGCTGGCCAGCCTGCTGGAGGTAGCCGGTCTGACGGTGGGTGCATTGGTCAGCGGCGGTGTGGTCGGGGTCTGGTCGCTGGTCCGCCTCGCCAATCTGACCGCCTTTGGGGCGGGCCATCTGCTGGGGGTGTTGGGCAGTCCGCTCTGGCTGCCGGTTGCGCTGGCTCCTTGGCATCTGCTGCAGCTGGCAGGGGCAAGTGGGCTGGTGGTGCTCTTGGCCGAACCGCTCTGGGTGGTGCGTGGGGTGACTGGCAGCTGGTTCAGACGGCGGCAGCGCTGGCTGTGGTTCGCGCTTTTGCTCTACCTGGCAGGGGTGGTGGCAGAGGCGCTTTTGCCGGCTTTCTGGCGTTTTCATCGTTGAGCGATGGGGCGATGCGGATCAAACAGGTTTCCATCCAGGGCTTCAAAACCTTTGCGCGGCGCACAGATTTTGTCTTTGACCTGGGGATTACGGCGGTCGTCGGCCCCAATGGCAGCGGCAAGAGCAACATCGTCGATGCTGTGCGTTGGTGTCTGGGCGAGCAGAGTTTCAGCCTGCTGCGCTCGCGCAAGAGCAGCGACGTCATCTTTTCGGGCAGCGACAAAAGAGCGCGCCTTAACCTGGCGGAGGTGACGCTGACGTTGGACAACAGCGCTGGCAAGATCCCGGTCGACTACAGCGAGGTGGAGATCACGCGGCGCGCCTACCGAGACGGCGACAACGAGTATCTGCTCAACGGCCAGCGTGTGCGTCTGCAGGATGTGGTCGAGCTGTTGGCGCAGACCGGGCTGGGCAAGCGCACCTATTCTGTAATTGGCCAAGGGCTCATTGACCGGGCTTTGAGCATGGCACCCGAGGAGCGTCGTTCGCTTTTTGAAGAGGCAGCTGGGATCAGCGGTTACCAGCTCAAGCGCGGGAGCACGGTTCGCCGCCTGGAGGCAACCGAGCAAAATCTGGTGCGGGTGCGCGATATCCTGGCCGAGCTGGGCCCGCGGCTCAGCGTGCTGCGTCGGCAGGCAGAGCGCGCGCAGGAACGGGAACAGATTGTGCGGGATCTGCAGCGGCTGCTGTGTGACTGGTACGGCTACCGCTGGCAGACGACGGTGCAGCAGCTTCAGCAGCAGCAGGGGTGGGCAGAGCTGCAGCGGGCGGAGGTTGGGGCGCGGCAGACCGAGTTGGAGAGCGTGGGCGCGGCCATCGCCGATCTTCGTCAGCTGCAGACCGAGCGGCGCATCCAGCTGGGAAAGCTGCATGCGCAGAGCAGCGAGTGCCATCGTCGGGCAGAGGGGGTCGGCCGCACCCTGGCGGTGGCCCAGGAGGGGCTGCGTCAGCTGCAGGCCCGGCGCGAGGATGCCGAGCGCGAGCTCGCTCCGCTGGCTCTTCAGCAGGCAGCTCTGGACGAACGGCTGGCCGAACTGCACCATGCCGAGGCAGAGCGGGTTGTGGAGTGCCATGAGCGCCTGCAGGCCGTGGACTTGCTCCAAGGGGAGGTTGCCCGACTCCAGCAGGAACGAAATCGGCTGCTTGCAGAACAGGCCGAGCTGCGCCGGGCGCTGAGCCAGCGCCAGCAGCAGAAAGCCGAACTGACCAGCCGCCTGCAGCAGATCGAAGAACGCCGGGGGCAGGTGCTTGTCGAACAGGGCCAGCAGGCACAGGCGCTGCAGGGTGCCGAGCAAGCTGTACTGTCTGCAGAGGCTGCGCTGAAGGAGGCAGAACAGAGTGTCGTGGCCGCCGAGCAGGAAGGGCTGCTGGCCCAGCAGCGGCTCGGCGAGCTGGAGGCTGGGGCTGCGGGGGTGCGGCAGGAACTGCAGGTTGCTGAGCAGGGCCGTCAGGGGGCCGATCGTCTGCTGGACCGTCTGCAGACCCGCCAGGATCTGTTGCAGCGGCTCAACCGTGACGGCGCTGGGTATGGGGGGGGCGTGCGTGCGGTGCTGCAGGCGCACTCCAGCGGCCGGCTGCGGGGGGTGCTCGGGACCGTCGCTTCTCAGCTGCGTGTGCCGGCCCACTTGGAGAAGGCGATCGAGAGTGCCTTGGGGGGGGCGCTGCAAAATCTTGTGATGGCGAGCTGGGAGACGGCTGCGCAGGCGATCGCATTTCTGAAAGAACAGCGTGGGGGGCGTGCGACGTTTCTGCCGCTGGACCGGCTGCATGTCCAGCCGGCGATCCCTGCACCCCGGCGGGCTGGCATTCTCGGCAATGCTGTGGATCTGGTCGAGTATGCAGAGCGGGTTGAGGAGGCGGCGCAGCAGTTGCTCAACCGGGTCTGGGTGGCTGAAGATCTGGCGGCTGCGCGTGCGGCATTGGACGAGCTGCGTGGGGGAGCCAGGCCCACTGTGGTGACGTTGGAGGGCGAAATTGTGCGCCCGGGCGGGGCCGTGTCAGGGGGCAGCGAGGGAGGCCGTCAAGACGACTCTTTGCTGGCGCGCGAACGGGATCTGCGCCAGCTGCCGGCGCAGATCGCACAAGCCAGCGAGTCGCTGCACCGGTGGGCAGCCTCCTGTGCCTCGTTTGCCCTGCAGATCGAGGAGCAACGGCTGGCTGCCGTCCGCCAACAGCAGCTGCTGGCGGACCTGGCCCGTCGTGAGCGGCAGCTGCGCGGCCAGCTGGAGGAGCTTCGCCGCCAGGCCGACCGCAGCTACCAAAGCCGGCGTTGGCGAGCCGAGCAGCTGGCCCAGCAGGAAGCCGAACTGCGCACACTGGCGGATCGTCGGGTCGGGGCTTCTGAGCAGGTAGAAGCAGTGACCCGTGCAGAGCAGGAGGAATTGGCGCTGCTGGCTGCTCTGGAGAGGCAGCTGGTTGCGGCAGGGGCGGATGTGCTGCTCCAGGAGCTGGCCAACCGCCGTGCCGCCGCAGCGGAGGCCCAAGGGCAACTGCGCAGCCAACAGGCACTGGTGGAGTCGACCCGGCGGGCCCGGCAAAGTGTCGCCGACCAAATTTGCAACAAACAGAAACAGATCGCCGGGTTGGGTGCAGAGTTTGCGCGGTTGACCGACCAGGCCGCACTGACCAGCCAGGAGGAAACTGGTTTGAGCCAGCAGCTTGAAGCACTCCGGCAGCAGATCAAGCCCTTGGAGCAGGAGGTAGAGGTGCTGGAGGGGCAGCAGACCCGCGCAGAGATGCGCGAGCGTGGGCTGCAGCAGACGCTGCGCCAGGCCGAGGCACTGCTCAACCAGGCCCTGTTGCAGCTGCAGCGCAGCGAGGATCTGCAGCAGCAGTTGCGCGCCGAGATCGAAGGGGATCTGGGGCTGTTGGAAGCCAGCACGGAGGTCGCCGGCCAGCCGTCTCTGGCTTGGGAGGCGGTGGTGGAGCGGCTGCCTGCGGTGGAGCGGCTGCCTGATTCGACGGAGATGGAAATCCGTGAGAGGCGTGCCCGGCTGGCCAGGCTGGGCACGGTCCATCAGGAGGCGCCGCGCGAGTACAGCGAAGCGGCAGAGCGCTACGAGTTCCTCTTCACGCAGGCCCAGGATCTGGAAGCGGCCTCTGCCGACTTGCAGAAGGTGATCAAAGAGCTGGACAACCGTATGGCGATCGAGCTGCGGCGCACCTATGAGGCGGTCGGCAAAGAATTTTCCCGTTATTTTCAGCAGCTCTTCAACGGCGGCACCGCCTATCTGGAGCTGACCGACAGCGAGCAGATCAGCCAGAGTGGGGTCGAGATCGTCGCCCGGCCGCCGGGCAAGCGACCGCAGAGTCTGGCGCTGCTTTCGGGGGGGGAACGTGCTCTGGCTGCCTGTGCCCTTATTTTTGCGATTCTGCAGGTCAGCCCGACCCCATTTTGCGTCCTTGATGAGGTGGATGCGGCGCTCGACGAGGCCAACGTCGACCGTTTTCGGATGACAGTCGAGGCGTTGAGCCGGGAGACCCAGCTGATCATCGTCACGCACAACCGGCGCACCTTGGAAGGGGCCAACACCATCTATGGGGTGACGATGGGCGGCGACGGGGTGAGCCGGGCGATCAGTCTCCGTCTTGAAGGGGACCGGATGGTCCACAGCGACGGCAGCGCCGAACCGCTGCGGGAAGAGATTCTGCTGTAAGCTGTGGGTCAGGAAGAGGGGGGGAGGGGGAGGTCGTAGCGCTGGGCCAGGGTGGTGTCATGGGCGTAGCCGCGCAGCGGGTCTCCCAGGTAGTAGAGTGCCATTGCCGCTGCGCGCTGTGACGCCTCCTGTTTGCTGCGTCCTTCTCCAATTCCGTATGCTTTGTTCTGGATCTGGACGACCATGACGAAGTATTTGTCGTGGTCGGGGCCGGTGCTGTCGAGCGGGCGATAGCGTGGGGTAAAGCCCAGCAGCTCTTGCGCGAGCTCTTGCAGACGGCTTTTGGCGTCTTTGCGTTCATGGGCTGTTTCCAGGACAGTCAGTTCGGTATGAAAGAGCCGCAGCAGCACTGCGCGGCAGGGCTCGATCGACTGGTCCAGATAGAGGGCGCCGATCAAGGCTTCAAAGGTAGCGCAGAGGGTGGCCAGCCGCTGGCGCCCGCCATTTTCCTCTTCCCCGCGTCCCAGCAGCAGGTAGTCGCCGAGCTGCAGCTGGAGCGCGATCCGGGCCAACGTCTCCCGCCGCACCAAGGCAGAGCGGAGGTTGGTCAGCCCGCCCTCTTTTTCGGCTGGGTAGCGGTTGTAGAGCCATTCACTGAAGACATAGCCCAGCACTGCGTCGCCCAAAAACTCGAGACGTTCGTTGTCTGAGAGCTGTGGGTTGTGCGGCTGTTGCTCGTTGAGATAGCTGCGGTGCACAAAGACCTGCTGCAACAGGTGTCTGTTGTGGAACTGGATCGCCAGCTGCAGTTCAAGGGTTTCAAGAGAAGGCGTGCTCATAGTGGCTCAAATTTCGGTGGTTTTTTTAGCCCATGGCCGGTCAGGATTCCGACGACCAGCTCATTGGGGCGGAGGATAGAGGGAGGGAGCTGTTGCAGGGCAGCGGCCACTGTGGCGCTGGTCGGTTCGACAAAGATGCCGCGGGCCGCAAGCGCCGTATGTGCTGCGAGCACCTCGGCCTCGTTGACAGCCAGCACCCTGCCACGGGAGAATCGGATCGCTTCGAGCAGGGAGCGCCAGCGCACCGGCTGGCTGATGGCGATCCCGTCGGCGCTGATCGACTGAACATGGGGGGTCGGTTCGATCTGGCTGGCGTCGTTGACAAAAGCTTCGTAGAGGGGGGTATAGGGCTCGGCCTGTACCGCGATCAGACGGGGAAGTTTGTTGGTCACGCCAGAGACGCGCAGATGTTGAAACCCTCGCCAGGCTCCGAGCAGGGTGCCGCCGTGCCCGGTCGGCGCAATCAGCCAGTCTGGAACTGTGCAGCCCAGCTGTTCCCAGATCTCCCAGGCCACGGTCATCTGGCCGAGCAGAAAAGCCGGGTGCCATGCATGGGAGGCGTAGGCGATCTCGTGGCTGTTGGAGGTCGCGACTTCGACTGCACGGGTCGCTTCGGCGCGCGGGCCGGGCACTTCGACCAGTTCTCCGCCATAGACGGCGATCTGGGCTTTTTTGGGTTCTGGCGCGCTGGCAGGGACAAAAATCACCGAGCGCAGCCCGGCACGGCTGGCATAGCAGGCGAGGCTGGCGCCGGCGTTGCCGCTGGTATCGTCGGCGAGGGCTTCGTAGCCCAGCTCGCGCAGCCAGTTGACCATCACACTGATCCCGCGATCTTTGTAGCTGCCGGTCGGCATCAGCGCATCCAGCTTCCAATAGAGTTCCCGGCCGGCCCACTGGTCGGCGACCAGTGGCGTCCATCCCTCTCCCAGCGTCACATGGCGGGCGCTGGCAGCCAGAACGGGCAGCATCGCAGCGTAGCGCCACATGCCTGCACGCCTGGCCTCGACGCTGGCTGGGTCAAAAAGTGGCAGGTCTGTGAATTCAAGCGGAGCACCGGTCATCGGACAACGCAGTGGGCTCTGTTCCGCCTTACACCGAAACCTGCTGAACTGACAATATACAAGCACGCAGATCCCTTTCCTGTGCTGGAGCCTTTCAAAAACAGGGAGTGCCGTCACAGGCTGGTTCAAAGACACAAATGCTGTGACCAGCCTGCCATACCCGTTTTGGGAGATGGCTCACAGATTTTTTCGCCGGCTTCCAAGTATGGTGGGTATGCAAATGTGAAGATGCATATCCTGTTATTTTAACATAGCTGGCACCGCAAAGAGAACTTGCAAACTGTCGGCGTGCAAAATAATCTCTGTGTGGCCTGCTGTGTCGTCTGCTGGCTGGGGCAAGAGGGGCGACAGCCCACCCTGATCAAAGGAAGTGTTTGCCAATGTCTGATAGATCCTCCTGGTCAATCCAGGACAAAACTGTGCTGGTGACCGGTGCCACCAATGGGATCGGCAAGCTGACTGCCGAGCAGTTGGCTGCGCAGGGGGCCCATGTTGTGATTGTCAGCCGAAGCGCCGAGCGCTGCGCTGCTGTGGTCGATGAAATTCGTGCCCGACAGCCGTCGGCCAGCCTCGACTGGATCGCTGCCGACCTCTCCTTGCTGGCTGGGGTTGCCGGTGCAGCGGCCACCTTTCGCGCTC
>CAIOHJ010000002.1 GCA_903858085.1 uncultured Chloroflexota bacterium | reverse complement strand
TTGGAACTGGTCGACATCCAGCCCGGCGGTGCGGGCAAATTCGGTCAGCTTTTCGTAGGTCGCCCCCCGCTGCTGCTCGACCGAGATCACCTGGAAGGCCTTGTCGTGGTACGGCCAGAACAGATTCTGGTCTGCAGCACACTCGGCGGCCAACGCCGTCATGAACGAACCCGGCGCGTGCGATTGCAGCGGAAAATGATTGAAAATCAACCGGACCTGCCCGCTTTTGACATAGGTGTCGACCAACTGCGGCTTCACCAGCCGGCTGAACGACTGGCAGGAAGGACAGAGAAAATCTTCCCACAACTCCACAACGACCGGCGCATTCGGGTCCCCCAGGCTGCTCCGGTCGATCCACTCCGCTGGAACCTCGGGCTGCACCACCGGCGCCGACACCGTGCGCTGTTGGTTGAAAATGATGATCGCAACGACCCCCACAACAATCAATACGCTGACCCCAATCAGCCAGAGACCGATGTTCGAAGTCTCGGCGCCGCTCTTTCTTTTCACTTTTGCTGTCATACGCTTTCCTTTCGAACTTTCTTCAACAGTGTCGCCACAGAAACGGCAACTCATTATACAGTGTCCCTGCGACGATCGACAAAGCAGTCCGGCTACCAGAAGCTGGCGCCGAACACCCGTTCCAACAAGTCGGCACGCTGCTCCGGTGTGCTCCAGCGTGGCTGGCCGTAGTCGTAGAGCAGGGTCGTCAGAATCTGGGTGCTGAGATGGCGGCCAGCGTACAAGGTGTGCTTGACCACCATCCCCTCACGCGTGGCCTGCGCCCCCATCTGGTCGAAATAGAGGTTGCCCAGCCCAAAGAGCACCAGCTTGCCCTCGGTAAATTCGATGGCCTGGGGCACATGGCTCTGGACACCGGTCACGACGTCGGCACCAGCCCGCACCAGGGCGTTGAAATCCAGCCGCTGGTCGACCAGCGGCTGGACGTCGTAGCTCTCCTGGTACTGCAACTCCACAAAGACCAGATCCGCCCGGTTCTGTTGTTTGATGGCGCGGATCGTCGCCGACAGAATGGCCAGGTCAAAGGGGGCGGCGCCGGGCAGCGCAGCAGTTGCCCAGGCCATCGCCGGCCCATAACTGTTCGCCCCCAGAAAGGCCAGCCGGTTCCCGTTGTGCTCCAGATAAAGGGGCGCATAGGCCTCATCCAGATTTTGCCCCCCCCCATAATAGGGGAGCCCCCACTCCACATAGCGCGCCAACGATGCAGCAGCGTTCTGACGCCCAAAATCGTTCTGATGGTTCCCGGTCATCCCGACAATATCCACGCCCGACGCCCAGAGGCTCTCCATGTATTCTGGTTTGCTGCAAAAATTAAAATTTTCCGGGTCGGTGTTGACCGCACACCCCTCGACAAAGGGCACTTCGTTGCTGATGTGGGTGAGGTCAGCGCTGGCCAGCTCAGGCCCGACCACGGCAGCGGGCCAGGCAGGCCCAAATTGCTCGATCTGCGCAGCAGTCATACGGCAGAGCGCAGTCACCCCGGTCATGGTCAACACAGTCAGCAGCGCCGGGTTGCGGTTGTTCGACGGCAACCCCGCCAGCAGCTGGCGTGCAGCCCCCTGCGCGTAAAGATGGGCCACCAAAGGATAGCGGGCCGGGTCGAAATGGGCGCTGTTTTCCACTGGGTTTTGACCGTCTACCGCCAACACCGCCAGCCGGGGCTCCAGCTGGTCGAACGGCAAAATCGCCAGCGTGGTCCGCCCCTGCCAGAGCGCCTCGACCAGCTCGGGCTGGGTCGCATACCCAACCACCGCCGACGACGGATCCCCCAGTACCTGCGTCAACAACGGCAGTGTCTCGGTCAACACAGCCACCGCACGCCAGGGCACAGCCAGCGTCTCCGTCGCATGCAGAGAGGCACGCAAAGGCTCCTCGACAAGAGCCCCAGACCACAGCGCACGCAGGGCTTCCCAGCCGACAGCAGGCTCCACAGTGTCAAATCGCACAGCCGCAGCAAAGGTCACAGTGTACACGCGCGAAGCCCCCGGGAAACGCTCTGTACCCACACGCAGCGCCGCTGCCCCGGTCCCCCCCTGCAGACGGTCGCTGGCCGGCGCCAACAGGGCCTTCTGCAGCGCAGCCGGGACACTGGGGTCAAAAGCCACCGCCACCGGCGTCGGCGCTGCCACCGTCGCAGAGACTGCCGTCGCAGAGACTGCCGTCGCAGAGACCGTCGCAGAGACCGTCGCAGAGACTGTCGCAGAGACTGTCGCAGAGACTGCTGTCGCAGAGACTGCCGTCGCCCGATCGGCGACCGGGGGGGGAAGCAGCCAAAGAGACAGCGCCTGCACCACCAGCGCGACCCCCAATCCGATCGCAGCGCATGCCCCCAGCACCACAACCCACTGAGACTTTTTTCCGGTCCGCATCACAAAACCGACACCTTCCTTCGCCGTGTATACAGAGCCCCTTCCTGCCCAGCAGGAGAAAGATGCTGGCCCCGCTGCCCAGTTTCAATCCAGCCAGAAGTACAGTATACTAAAAGGCAGTCAACCCTGCCACAGCGGCTGGCCGATGCACACTATGTCTGAGATTGAGCTGCCCAAGTTTTTGGATACGTTGCGCCTCTCCTGGCGTCTGGACCCATCGATCTATCGTCTGTCAGAGCAACCTGCCCTGGCGCTGCGCTACGCCCTGTCGATCGTGCTGCTGGCGGGCGTCTCTGAATCGCTCGGCCAGAGCGTGGTCCTCTTTCTCAACCGGGTGAGGCCACGCCGATTTGTGCTGGCGTTGTCGATCGCGATTGCCAGCCATATCGTCGGATATCTGCTCTGGGTCTCGACCATCTGGCTGGTCGGCGATCTGCTGCTCCCACAAAGACAGCCCTGGCACCAGGTAGCAGCCGTGGTCGGACTGGCCTACGCCCCCCAGCTTTTTGCGTTCTTTGAGCTGACCCCCTATTTGGGCAATCTGATCTGGGGGTTTCTGTCGCTCTGGAGCATGGCCGCCATCGTCGTGGCGCTGCAGTCAGGTCTTGGCTTGGAACTCTGGCAAGCCCTCTCTGTCTCCGGGCTGGGCTGGGTGCTGATGCAGGCACTGCGCCGGACAGTCGGCAGACCCATTCTTTTCCTGCAAGCCTGGCTGCAACGCCGGGCTGCCGGGGTCCCCCTCACGGTTCGTCTGGAAGATGTGGCACGCCTGCGCCTGCACCAGGTGCAGAACTGGTACCAACAGCTGGAAACCCGCCGCCGTGCCGTTCGTCTCACCCCTGTGCACAGAAAAACGCACAAGCCCCACGCACCAGCCGATGGCCACTTCCTGGACTGACCTGCTGTTGCTGCCGGTAGCGGCCCTGCTCCTTTTGCTCTTTTGGGCCGCTTTGACCCCGCTGGAGACGCTGGGCTGGTGGGCTGGCTGGTTCGGGGATGCCATCTACTACGATGCCGCAGCACCGACCAGCGCCCCCCCTTCAACGCAGAGCAGCAGCGCCTATGTGCTCTTCCTCTCCGGGATCGGTCGCGTCTCCGGCCAGACACTCAGCTATCGCGAACAAGGGCTGATCGACCGGCTGCGCCAGCAGCTGCCCCACGCCACCGTGATCGACAACATCTTCCCTTATTCGGTCAACAACCTGGCCCTCACCGGCCAGCCCCTGTTTGCAGGGCTCTGGCAGTGGGCACTGCGCCGCAAACTGGAAGGGCCTGCCCTGGCCGGCTATCTGATCAACATCCGCAACATGTTGCAAGTCGCCATCGCCGCCGACAAACGGTACGGGCCCATCTATAACCAGGCAATGGCAGAGGTGATGTTGGAGACGGTGATGCGCTACCACTTCGACCCAGAAAGCGCCGTGCCGATCTTCCTGATCGGCTACAGCGGCGCCGGCCAGATCGCCATCGGTGCCGCCACCTACCTGCGCGAATGGACAAAAGCCCCCATTTATGTCATCTCTTTGGGAGGAATTTTCAGCAGCGACCCTGGCCTGCTGGCAGCCAGCCACACCTTTCATCTCTGGGGAAGCCGCGACAAAGCCCAGATCTGGCGTCTGCTCATGCCAGGGCGCTGGTCCTGGATCGCCAGCTCAGAATGGAACCGCGCCCTGCGCCAAGGACGCGCCTCCATCCTCCGCATGGAAGGCATGGATCACACCGGGCGCGGCGGCTATCTGGACCGCACCCCCCCCACAGAAGGGGCGCGCTCCCATCTGGAGCGGACAGTGGCAACACTCTGTGCGATCATCCAGCACCCTGACCAGCCTCCCTCCAGCAGCTGACCCCCACACAGTACGTCAGCCTCCCCCAGAAGCGCTCGGACACCCCAGCTTGAGTTTGAGACAACGCGCCACAGCACCGTACCGCGTGCTCACCCCCAGTTTTTTGTAGATGTGGACCAGGTGGTTGCGAACGGTATACGCAGAGAGATGGGTCTTCTCCCCAATCTGCCGGTTGCTCTTCCCTTCTATAAGCAGAACAAGGATCTCGCGTTCCCGGCTGGTCAGCAGTGGCATCTGGAGCTCTGCTGGCTCGAAGGCCGCAGGGGGCTGCTCTGCGACAGCAGCTGTTGTCCACTCCAGCCACGTTCCCACCCGGCGCCCCAACGCAGGATAGTGCTCTGCCCAGCGGTGCACGACCTCCGGGCAGGCGGCTCCCAAATCCAACAACAGCCGTCGAAACCCCAATGCCAACGCCCGCTCCACCCCGTCGGCGAACAGCTTCTGACCCTCTGCACAGGTTGCGGGGTCCGCCAGCTGCTCGCCCAGTCGCTGCAGCGCCAACGCCCACAACAGCTCACACTCCAGCACTTTCCAGCCACAAGACTGCTGCCGTGCCCACTGGGCTGTCGAATGCAGCAGTGCGAGCGAACGCTGCAGGCCAGCCGGAGTGCCCACCGCCACCTCGATCCAGGCCGCTGTGAGCACCGGCAGCTGGTGCCAGCTCAGAAATGGCTGTGTCGTGTTGACCACAAAGCCCTCTGCCCATCGCCGGGCAGCGTCCAAATTTCCTCGCGCCATTGCCAAAGACGCACTGAGCGCCTGCAGATCGGCCGCCTGGTCGGCGAGCAGGCTGGCCAACCTGACCTCAGCAGCGGCTGCTGCCACGCTGTTCCCCAAAGCGAGCTGCGCCAGGGCCAGCCCGACCAGACATTCGCGCACAGCACTGGTATGCGCCAGAAAGACCAGATCGGCGCCGCGCGCGTAGTAGCTGACCGCCAGATCCAGTTCATTGGACTCGTAGGCACAATACCCAAGATAGGCGTACGCCTACCCTTGAGAGACATGGAATTTTTGTGACTGGGCGTCAAAGAGCATCTGCTGTGCCAGCGCCCGTTTTTTAGCCAGCTCGCCGTTCAGCCGGTAGATCGTGGCCAACGCAAACTGCCCCCGCAGCGTGAAGGTGTCCACCTGGCCCGCCTGGCTGCGCAGCAGATCCTTCAGCCACCCTTCCGCTTCGACCGTGCGCCCCAGGGCATGCAGCGCCATCGCCCGCAAGAAACAGGCCAGCCCTCTGACATACCGGGCATGGCCGGGGATCTGATCCAGCCCACTTTCCGCATAGGTGAGCACCGCAGCCAGATCGCCGTAGTAGTGACAGAGCACCGCATTGAGGACAGCCAGTTGCCCCTGCATCGCCGCTGCATCGCCGCTGCTCTCTGCACCATCGCCCTTCAGGAGGCCCGCAAGTTGCTGAAGCAGATCGGAGAGGGCGGAGAAGGCACAACGAAACTGCAGCACCCAGCCTCGCGCCAACAACAGGGCGGGCGTTGCCACCACGACTTCGTCGGGACATAGAGCCAGCCAACGCTCGATCTGGGGCCAGTTCTCCAGATTGAGCGCTGCTTGGGTGTAGTCCGCCACGACTGCAGCCGCCTGGCCAGCCTGGCCGCTGGCCAGCAAGTACTGCACTGCCTCCTCGACCAATCCACGGCTTGCAAACCAGCAGCCAGCGCTCCGGTACAACCGTTTCAACACCTCTTGGTGGCTTTGCTGCCTGCTGCGCAGCCAATCTGCGATCAGCGGATGATACCGGAACCATTCTCCACTTTCATCCAGCGCGCTCAGAAACAGCCCCTCCGCCAGCAGTCGTTCGAGGATCGACTGGCTGGCGCCTACATCGGGGCTCCTGCCCTCCTCCTCTGCCAGCACCGTCGCACACAACGACGCGCAAAAACGATCCAGACCGGCAGTTTTCAACAAAAATTTCTGGATATCGGGTGGCTGGCCGACAAAAATTTCGTTCAGCCAGTCTATCTCCAAACAGGGGCTGTTGGGCTGGGTCAGCAGCGCCACCAGCTGCTCCGAGGAGAGTCTCCGCAAGGAAAGGGCCAGCAGCTGGACGCCGACAATCCACCCTTCGGTTCGCTCGTAGATTGTCCGGAGCGCAGCCGCAGTGACTGGGAGAGCCGCCCAGGCAGCCACCAGCTCGGCAGTTTCCGCCTCATCACAGCAGAGATCTGCCGCCTGGAGTTCAGCCAGTTCTCTGCGCACCCGCCAACGCGACAGAGGCAAGGGCGGTTTCGTGCGCGTCGTCATCACCAGCCGCACGGTCGCTGGCAGCCCCTCGACCCATGCCGCCACAAAGTCGTGAATCGAACGATCGGCGACATGTTCGTAGCCGTCCAATACGAGCACCACCGGCTTCGGCAGGCCAGCCAACTCGTTGACCAACGTCATCAGCAGGATCGACTCGGGTGCCTGTCCGCTGTGCACCAACTGTTCTGTCTTCTCACAGAGACCAGGGCAAAGACGCTGCAGCGAGGCCACCAGATACGTCACAAATGTAAAGAGATTGTCCTGGCCGTTGAGAAACGTCAGCCACCCCACCGCCAGTTCCTGCTGCTGGATCCAATGCAGGACAGCAGTCGTCTTTCCGTACCCTGTCGGCGCAGTCAGAAGTGTCAATTTGTGGCCAGGAATCAGGGCCAGCCGGCTCTGGATCCGCGACCGGCCGACCAGAATATCGGGCAAGGCGGGAGGATTCAAACGGCTTTGCACCAAAACAGTCTGACGATTTTGGTGGCCGACAGGGGGCTGTTGGCTGCATATCGTCCCCTTCATCTCCATTCAGGCTACACACCCTCTCCGGCTTCGTTCCATTTTTTTGAAATCACTGGCCACACCATAGCACAACTGCACAGCCATCTTACAGTACATCTGTACCATTCAGGAGAGGGTGGGTGTCCAGGCTGGGGAGATCTGCCGCAACGGTGCCCGACCTGGGCACAGCGGGCAGGGATCTTGAGAAGGGGAGCTTCAGCCGTTCGGTCTTTTCGGGTCAGACAGATCTGCCGCAACGATGCCCAGTTGCAGGCTCTGCGCCACCACCTCCTGGCGGGTGTCTACGCCAAGCTTGTTGCAGATGTCGACGATGTAGTTGCGGATTGTGTGCGGAGAGAGCAAGATTCTCTCGGCGATCTGGCGGTTGGTCAACCCTTGAGCCAGCAGGGCAATGATCTGTTGTTCGCGCAGACTCAGCCCAAAGGTGGCAGGTCGGGCCGCCGCTCGCTCTTTTTTAGCCTGTGTGGGCCCCTTTTGCAGCGTTTTTTCAACGATCAGGTCGATCCAGAGAGCCAGGTCAGGCTCTTCCGCCAGCTGTTTCAGCAGCTGCGGGGGGCAATCTCGAAAAAACTGCCGGAACCCCAACGGCACTGCCACCGGGATCGCATACCGAAGCCTCTCCAGGGCTTCTTGGTGGAGCGCGACCGACGTGGTCCCTGCGACAGCTCTCGTCTGAAACGCCCTTGCCAACTTTTCGCAGACGATCGCCTGCAGCACAGCAACTTCCAGCGTTCGCCAACGACAGTGGCTGCGCCTGGCCCACTGGGCTACCTGCTGCAGCAGGTAGCGAGAGCGCTCCAGAAGGTCCGGCTGCTCCGACGCCATCAGAATGCGCGCCGCACTCAACAGCGGAACCTCCAGCCAGTAGAGCCAGGGAGGGGTCTCACCTGGTTCGACAGCCCTTGCCCACCGCAACGCCCGCTCCCCATCGCCGTTGGCCAACGCCAGACGGGCCGACAAAGACTCAACAAGCTTGTCAGGGTCGCCCTTGCGAAACTCGCGCATACGCTCCAGCGAAGCTGCTGCCTCCACCAGCCGCTGCTGGTTGATCTGCGTCAGACAGAGGCCAGCCAGACACTCCCGAACAGCCGCCGCATTGGCAATAAACATCAGCTCAGCACCGCTGGCAAAATGGCCGGCTGCTGCTGGCAAATCCCCCTGCTCGTAGGCGGTGGTCCCCAAAAGCGCACGAGCCCAACACTCCATGAGCCGAAAACGGCCGGAGAGGCTGTCTGCCAGCAACGTCTGCGCCGCAGCCTGCCCCTTCCACAGGTCACCGTCCATTCGATAAAGACCCACCAAGGCAAAACGGAGCCGAAGGCTGGCACTGTCGATCCCGGCGTAGGGGCCCCTCAACAGCTCCCCAAGCCATTGCTCCGCTTCCGCAAAACGGCCAGACGCCTGCAACCCCATCGCCCGATAGAAGCCAGAGAGGCCGTGTACATAGCCAGTGAGTCCCACAGAACGGTTCCACGCCCGCTCGGAGGGCTCCAGCATTGCCGTAAGAGCATTCTGATGAAAACAGACCGTGGCAGAGAGCAGATCGGCCACCGTACACAGCATATTCTTGACATCGCCCTCTGCCATCCCTTGCAAAAGCGCGTCGATCCGCTGCGCCAGCGGCTGCAGCTGCGCCAGATCCATGCGAAGATGGGTGCACAGCGCGCGCGCCAGCAGAAGCGCCGGATCGCGCTGCACAGCGGGCTCTGGCAGCAGCGCCAGCCAACGCTCGACCAGCGGCCAATCCTCACGATCCAAGCCCGGCTGTGCATGGTCTGCCACTACCCTCACCGCAGCCTCCACATCGCCGCACGCCAAAAAGTGACGCACAGCCTCTTCGATCAAGCCATGCCGGGCATGCCACTCTCCCGCGCGCTGATGCAACCTGGCCACTGTCTGGCGGTCCAACTGCTGATGGAGGCGTACCCGCAGCAGTTCGGCAAACAGATGGTGGTAGCGGTACCATTCGTTCACCTCGTCGAGGGAGATCACAAACAGACCTGCGTCCGCCAGCGCCGCGATCCAGGAGCGGCTGGCTTCTACCGCAGCCCCGTCGACAGCCCCGTCGACAGCCCCCTCTGCCAGCACCGCAGCACACAACGGCGCGCAGAAGCGATCCAAAATGGAGGTCCTGACCAAAAATTGTTGCGTCTGCTCGCTCTGCAGGGCGAAGACCTCGTCGAACAGGTAATCGCGCACATTGACTGTGCTGGCCTCTTTGAGTGTCGCCGCCAGCTGTTCGGGGGAGACCCGCTGCATCGACAACGCCGCCAAACGCACCCCGGCAGCCCAGCCCTCCGTGCGGTTGTGCAGCACCTGCACCACCGCAGCATCGAGGGGTGTCCCACACATGGACAACAGCAGCTGCCCAGTCTCGGCGGTGTCACAGCAAAGATCGCTGGCACACACCTCCAACAGCTCCTGGCGCACCCGCCAACGCGCCAGCGCAAGCTGCGGCCTGGCCCGTACGGTCATCAGCAGATGCACCGACGGCGGCAGTTCATCCACCAGCGCAGCCACAAATTCATGAATGGGTTCGCAGCCGATGCGGTCGTAGTCGTCCAGCACAACCACCATCGTCCGCCCCAGCGCAGCCAGTTCAGCGACCAAAGAACGGCGCAAAATCGCCGCAGGGGCCTGGCCGCTGCGGACAAGCAGCTCGGTCTCCGGGAAACCTCCCCCCACCCGCTGCAAGGCTGCCACCAGATAGGAAACAAAGAGAAAGAGCTCGCCAGGGGGCGTGCCAAGCGAAAGCCAGGCGACCGGGTCAGGCTGCGCTCTGGCCCAAAGCGCCACAGCCGTTGTTTTGCCATAGCCGGCAGGCGCAGCCACCAGCGTCACTTTGTGTTGAAACACCTTGGCCAGCAGTTCATCCAACCGGGGACGATCCACAACATCAACAGGGATGTAGGGAGGATGCAGGCGGGTCTGCAGCAACATCTGCCATGCTGCGCGTTGCATCATTTCCTCGACAATGCTTCTTTATGGACCGACCGGCACAAAACGCGGGCCCGCCGCACAGGGAAACCCCGTCGGCACATAAAGGCCGTCCGTCCAGACAAAATCAGCCCAGCAATACTCCTGACCTGGACGTTCGTCGTTTTCCTGCTGGGGCACATACCAAAGCAGCAGATCCTGCCCCGCCAGCGCTTCAGCAGACGGCTCCATAAACTGCTCGGGCCCCTGCCGATGTCCTTCGCCACAGCAAGAGCCCAATGTGGGCATGTCAGCATCCCCTTCCCCAGGACGGGCAACCGTCACATAGACAAAGGCATTGTCGCCGCGCCCCCCATCGCCAAACTGGCCGCGCCCCGGCTCCAAAAAATAACCCGCCCCCGTCCGATCGGTCACCTGCAGCTGATAACCTTCCGCTGTGTAAGGCGTAGACCCGTCTTGTTGCCTCCACCCCTCCACCCCCCACTGCTGCCACTGCTTCCCATCCCACTCAGAAATCTGCTGGCCGCCAGACGCACGGCTGGCCAGGTCGATACGCACCACCGGACGGTAGACCCCATCCGTGCCACATCCGCGCCCCAGGTTGAGCGCCACCACCCGAAAGGAACCGTCCGAGAAAAATTCGTAGCGCTGCTGATACCGGTAGTTGCAGGGCTGCGGCCAGAGAGGATGGTAAAAATCCTGGACCAGCGCAAAACCCGCTGCCGACGGCAGTGCCTCCAGATGTGGCCCCTCCACAGCAACCACCGCCGACGAACTGAACATCGGACAGCCAATCCCATCGTTGTAGCCAAAGCCTTCGCTCTCCGAGTACTGGACGTGCCAGTCGACCAGCTTGGCACTGTCCAACACAGGCTGGCCAGCAAAGGTCACATCAAAAATCTCCAACCCATCCGAACTGGTGATGAGATAAGGCACCTTCCAGCCATCCTGCTCGACCGTGTTGGCCTGCTGGCAATACTGGGCAAAGACCACCTGCTTGCGCAACTGGTCCTCCGTAGGCCGCTCCGGCCATTGCCCGCTGGACGCGCCCAGATGGGTCCACTGGATCCCAACCAGCTGTGCCACAGTCAGGTCGACGATCGCCCACAGGGCCCACCGCCGATCCTCCAACAAAATCGTCGGTGCCACGCAGAGATGGTTGGAATGCTCGCAGGTCGTGTTTTTGAGTGCAGTTTTGGTGGTCGCCATCAACGCTTCGCCCGGCGAGTCGCCCAACGCCTGGCGCACCTGGGGCGAGGCAAGCGCTATCTGCACGGCCAGCTCGGCCAGCGCCGGGGGCACTTCAGGCTGGCTGTCCGGGTAAAGCAGCACCTCCAACACACCTGCCTCTTCCAGATCGACGGCAGCCACTGTGGTCAGGTTGAGCGCATAGTTGTACATTTCCACCCGATAACAGCGCTCGCCCGTACAGCGGGCAGTCGCCGCCGATGTGTCGCTGGCACGCCAGGGGTAGACGCCAAAAATTTCGCTGCGCAACGGCCGCCCCCCCCCTCCTCCCGAACATAGCGGACAAACGCCGGGTCGGCGATCGCCAGCTGCTGGGAACGGGCTCGCGGATCCTCCGCCGGCAGGTCGAGCAACAAAATCGGCGGCTCCTGCCGCAAAGACTGGGCGATCGCACGCTGGCGCGCAGCCAACAGCGAGGTCACCCCCACATCCACAGCCTGCTCCTCAGGGCTTGCCAGCTGTGGGGTGGGCAGCGCCTCAGCTGTCGGGGCCGGGGTCGCAGGGGCCGGGGTCGCAGGAGCCGGGGTCGCAGGAGCCGGGGTCGCAGGAGCCGGGGTCGCAGGGGGAGTGCTGCCACACCCAACCAGGCCAAAGCCAAAGACCAGAATAAAAATTGCTCTCTGCCAGTTCACCGACCCCATCCTCAAGCCGACAGCAGCGGACGAAATTTGTAGCCGTAGACGATCTGCCCCTCTTCCCCCTCTTCGCGCAGCTTGCGGGTGACCATCTCGACCGGCAGGCCGATGCGCACCTCCTGGCTGTCAAGGTCGGTGAGCTGGGCGGTCACCAACGGCCCCTCTTCCAGCTGGATCAGCGCCACGGTGTACGGCTTCTGCTCCTCATACCCATGCGGCACATTGTACATGCGCGTAAAACTGTAAACTGTGCCGCGACCGCTCAACACAACCGGGACAGCCCCCGGCCACCTGTTGCTGGGCGCACCCCCCATCAGTCATCTCCTGCCGTACCTGCTGGCACCCCCGCCGGCAGCCCCGCCGGCAGCGCCAACGCACTGAACTCAAAAAGAACAGATGGCGCAGCCGCCTCCTGGAGAGGACGACGACAGTGCGGGCAGATCTGACGTGGCGGAAAAATCGCCCGCTCACAATGGAGACAGACATCTCCCTGCAAACTGTACCGCTGCTTTTGGGTTCGCCACAAATTTGGAATTGCCATACCCCTATCTTCCTTCATCCTTTTTTTGACAGATAAAAAACCAGATTCCTGCCCCCCACCATAGCAGCTTCTGACTCTCAAAAACTATCGACACCACATTTTTGTCAGATTGAGAGCTTTTGAAAGCGATTCTGAGAAAGTTTGCACAAAAAACGCACAAAATATGTGCAGGATCGGCCCGCTCAGCTGCCCAGAATGTGGGTCACGACCGTGGCGCCGCTCCCCCCGATGTTCTGCGCCATTGCCAGCCGAGCCTGGGAAACCTGGTTGGCGCCGGCACAGCCGGTCAGCTGCTGCACACACTCGACGATCTGGTAGACGCCGGTCGCTCCGACCGGATGGCCGCGGCTCTTCAGCCCCCCCATCGTGCTGATCGGGAGGCGGCCATCGATCCCGATCTCATTTTGCTGGGCCATGCGCCAGCCTTCCCCACGACGGGCAAAGCCGCTCGCCTCCAGGCTGAGCGCCGCCATGATCGTGAAGGCGTCGTGCAGTTCAAAGAGATCCAGGTCGTCGATCCGCAGGTTGGCTTGACGCAGGGCTTTCTGGCTGCTGATCCGGGCGGCTTCCAAAACCAGCGGGTCCCGACGGTCATGGACCGCCAGGGTGTCGTTGGCGCTGGCACTGGCCAGAATCTGCACCGCCCCGCGGTGGTGGCCGCCGGTCAGCCGCTGGGCCCATGCCGTCGGCGCCAGCACTACTGCCGCAGCCCCGTCGCAGACCGGGCTGCTGTCCAAGATGTTGATGGGGGTGGCGATCACAGGGGCTTTGAGATAGTGCTCCAACGAGATCGGATCCCGAAACATCGCATTGGGGTTGTGGACCCCGTTGCGGTGTGCGTTGAGGCTGAACCCGGCGAAAGCGTCCAACGGCACCGCATGTTCGTACATGTAGCGCTGCATGATCAGCGCATTCAACCCCACAAAGCTGACCCCATGCAACGCCTCGTATTCAGCATCCGCCGCCGTCGCCAGCCCTGCCGTCGTATCTTTGCCGACGGTGTCGGTCATTTTTTCCAGACCCGCCACCACCACCAGATCGTGAAAACCGCTGGCCACCGCCATCGTGCCAACCCGCAGCGCTGCCGCACCGCTGGCGCACGCTGCCTCCACTTTGGCCGCCTCGATTCCATGCAACCCACAAAAATCTGCCACCAAAGTCCCCAGATGCTCCTGGTCGAGCAAACTGCCGCTGAGCATGTTGCCGACAAAAAGAGCATCTACCTGCTCTACCTGGGCATCTGCCAACGCGCCCGAGATCGCCTGATAGGCCAGCTGGCGGGCTGAGCAGTCCCAAAGCTCACCGACCGGCGTCTGGCCGATGCCGATGATCGAAACAGAACGCATTGCCTTCCTCCTGTTTTTGATTCTGTCCGGGCTGCAGACACCCAGCAGCCCACAATTTCTGATGGATCCAGTATAGCCCTTGGGCCCGACAAAGGATGTAATCGAATCTGCGTTGGCGGTTCAACAGCCGGTTCAGCCGTCGAACCACCCACCGGAACTGTACACCAGCCCACTCCCCCGTTTGCCTTTTCACCGCGGTCGTGGTAGTTTTCAGAAAAATACCTTTTGTGCTCCAGCGTGCTCCCTGCAAGGAGCCGCCAGCGAGCTTTGCTCTTTCGAAATTCTCCAGATCGGTGCACAGTCCGCCGCTGACGGAGAACACAAGTCAGACGAGAAAAAACACCTTGCTTGCCCTTTGCCTGACTGTTCTGTTTGTCTCTGCACCCCTTCTCTGGCTGCTCAAGCCCCACCGCTCCCTCTCCTTTGGCTGGTGGGCTGCACTCCCCTCTGCCGCTGTCACCCTCTGGCAGATGGGGCAGCTGGTTCCGGTCGGGCAAGGCACTTTTTGGGTCGAACGCTATGGCTGGGCGCCGACGCTCGGTCTGGAGCTGGCCCTGCGCCTGGATGGGCTGGCCCTCTTCTTTGGTCTGATCATCACCGGCATCGGCACCTGTATTGCCTTTTACACCGCCCATTATTTTGCCGGCGACCCCCGGCAAGGGTTTTTCTATCTTCTTTTGTATGCCTTCATGGCCAGCATGCTGGGGCTGGTCTGGTCGGACAACCTGCTCGCCCTTTTTGTCTTTTGGGAAGGCACCAGCCTGACCAGCTACCTCTTGATCGCGTTCAAAAGCGAGTACAAGGCGGCGGTCGACGGTGCCCGCCGCGCCCTGATTGTGACGACCGCCGGCGGGCTGGCCCTGCTGGCAGGGCTGGTTCTGCTGGGCTTGGAGGCAGGCACCTTTTCGATCAGCGGGCTCCTGGCCACCCCCGGAATCGCCACAGCAGCGGTGACGCCGATCGCCCTGACGCTCATCTTTTTGGGGGCCTTCACCAAATCAGCCCAGTTTCCCTTCCAGTTCTGGCTGCCCGGCGCTATGGCAGCCCCCACCCCTGCCAGCGCCTATCTGCATTCGGCGACTATGGTCAAGGCGGGAATCTTTCTGCTGGCCCGGCTACACCCTGCCTTCAGCGAACTGCCCCTATGGTTCTGGACGCTGTTGTTGACCGGCAGCTTCACGATGCTGCTCGGCAGCCTCAGCGCCATTCGCTACACCGATATGAAGGCGCTGCTCGCCTACGCCACAGTCGCCGTGCTGGGCATGCTGGTCTTGCTGCTGGCCTTTGACAGCAGCTACGCCTACGCAGCGTTTGTCGTCACAGTGGCAGCACACGCACTCTACAAAGCACCGCTCTTCCTCAGCGCCGGGATCGTCGACCATGCGATGGGCACACGCGACCTGCGCAAGCTGGCAGGGCTGGGCAGGTCGCTCCCCCTCCTGGCCGTCACCGTCACGCTGGCAGCCCTCTCTATGGCCGGGGTGCCGCCGACCCTGGGCTACCTGGCCAAAGAGCTGCTGCTGGAGAGTGGCATCAAACCGCTCGAACAGGGAGAGTGGCTGGTTGGCGCGCTGGCCTACGGCGCCGCCACCCTCTCTGCACTCTTCATGGTCGGCGCGATCCTGACCCTGCTCTGGGAGGCGTTCTTCCGCCGCCACCCGGAGGAGGAGGGCGCCCGGCTGCACCATGCCCCCTCGTTTGGCTTCATGGCGCCTGCCCTGCTGTTGACCCTGCTGGGCGCGCTGGGCGCCCTGGCCATCGACAGCGTCCAAAATCTGCTCTTCGCCCCTGCGGTCGCAGCGCTGGCCGGCGAGCCGGTCGAACTGCATCTCAAACTCTGGCATGGCTTCACCCCGGTCTTTCTCACCAGTCTGGCCATCCTGGGGCTGGGCACCGCTGTTTTTCTGGCCCGCTCCCCGCTGCGACGCCTCTTGAATTCCCTGCCCGCACAGCTCAGCTCGCTCTTCGTCTACGACCAACTTGTCAACGCCCTCTACCGCTTTGCCTACCGCATCACAACCTGGATCCAAGGCAGCCCGCTGGCCCCCCAGATCAGCGTCACCCTGCTTTCCGCAGCGCTGCTGGTCGCCTACGCCTTCGCCCAGAGCAGCCTCGCCTCTCTCCCCCTGCTGGACTCGCTGGAGATGCCCAGCCTCACCGAGTGGCTGCTTTGCGTGCTGGCCCTCTTCGGCGCCCTGACCACGATCCGCGCCCGCTCCCGTCTGAGCGCGATCATCGCTTTGGGGGTGGTTGGCCTCACCGTCACCCTCTTTTTTCTGGTTTTTGGCGCACCCGACCTGGCACTGACCCAGCTGCTGATCGAGGTGCTCGGCATCCTCCTGCTGGTGCTGGTCTTTTTCCGCGTTCGTCCGGACCCCAACCTGGAGAGCGGCCAGGGCACCTCCTGGCGCACGATCTCGAAGCTCGGCATGGCTGCCGCAATGGGCTTTTTTGGCTTTGCAGTGGTCCTGATCAACCACATCAGCCAGGTGGGGGAGAGCATCAGCCCCTACTTTTTGGAAAATTCCTATTCGATCGGCCGCGGCAGCAATGTCGTCAACGTTATCCTGGTCGATATCCGCGGCTACGACACACTGGGTGAAATCACGGTGCTGGCATTGGCTGCCCTGGGAGGGTATGCCCTGCTGCGCAGCCCACAGCTGCCCCTGCTGCGCCGCCGCATCCAGCTGGCCCGTCGGCAGAACGGCGCTGCAAGCCAGCCGACGCCACCCAAGACAGAGACAGGCCATGACTGAAATCTATCTGCGTCTGGTCGATCGGATCCTGACCCCGATCCTGCTGTTGATCGCAATTTTTTTGTTCTTGCGCGGTCACGACCTGCCCGGCGGCGGCTTTATTGCGGGGCTGGTCGCCGCTGCCGCCATCGAACTCACCATTCTGGCCCTCGGCAGCACAGCCACCCGTGACCGCTACGGCCCCTGGCTGGCTCCTCTGCTTGGCATCGGTCTGACTGTCGCAGTGACGGCTGCGCTGATCGGAATGGCCGGCGGCGGTTTTTTCCTGGGAAGGTGGATCCAGTTTGAAGTGGCCGGCGAGACCCTCAAGCTGGGCACCCCCCAGCTCTTCGACCTGGGGGTCATGCTGGTCGTGGTCGGCATGGCGGTCACCTACCTGCTGCGCCTCAGCGAAGCTGCCGAGGCCGCCACCCCCTCCGCAGAGCGCCAGGAGCCCCGCCCATGACCGCATTGATGCTGGCCCTGCTCGTCGGGCTCCTCTTTGCCTGTGGCACCTATCTGGTTCTCCAGCGGGGGCAGATCAAGCTGGTGCTGGGGCTCGGCCTCTTCACCCATGCCATCAACCTGGCCCTCTTCGGCACGGGACGCCTCACCCGCGGGGCCCCCCCCCTCGTCGACGGGGAGAGCGTCAAGGCTGCCGGGTCAGCAGCTGCGCTCTTTGCCCGCTACGCAGATCCCTTGCCCCAGGCGCTGATTTTGACAGCCATCGTCATCAGTTTTGGCATGACTGCCTTCATCGTCATGTTGATCTTCCGCCGCGACGCGTTGACCGGCAGCGACCTGCTGCCCGGCGAGCTGGCGGCTGTGGTCAACACCGCCGACCCATTCGCCGAATTCACCCTGCGCATGCAGCTGCCAGAAGCCGCCGACGACTACGATCTCCTCCAGTACGAGCTGGATGAGCTCTACGACCACCCCGAGCGAGAAGTGGAGAACGCACGCGAATGACACCCCACCCGACCGTTCTCATCCTGCCCGTGGCCCTCCCTCTGCTCCTGGGCGCGATCTCGCTGCTCTTTCAATCGATGGGCCCAGACCGCCGTGTCGCCCTCCAACGCACCCTGGCCGGCCTCGGTCTTTTCGCCAACCTGGCAGTGGCCGGATTCCTGCTCTTTTGGGTCCTGCAAAGTGGACCCCAGGCGTTCCAGCTCGGCCTCTGGCCCGCCCCCTTCGGAATCACTGTCTATCTGGATACCCTGACCGCCCTCATGCTGGTCATGGTCGGGCTGCTCAGCCTGCTCATCTACCCGTTTGCCCTGGCGACGATCGACCCGGAACGTGCCCAGCTGGGCTTTTTCCCGATGATGCTTTTTCTGCTGATGGGGGCCAACGGTGCCTTCATCACCGGCGACCTCTTCAACCTCTATGTCTTCTACGAAGTCCTGCTGATGGCCAGCTTTGTGCTGCTCACCCTCGGGGGAACCCCCAGCCAGATCAACGGCGGCATCCGCTATGTAGTGCTCAATCTGATGGGGTCGATGATGCTGCTGTTGGGTGCCGGGATCACCTACGGCACCCTGGGCACACTCAACATGGCCCACATCGCTGTGCGCATGGTCGAGGCCCCTTACACCGTGCAAGCCCTGATCGCTGGCCTGCTGCTGGTCGCCTTCGGCGCCAAAGCCGCCGCGTTCCCTGCCTTTTTCTGGCTGCCCAGCAGCTACCACACGCCCCACCCCGTCGTCACCGCCCTCTTCAGCGGGGTGCTGACCAAGGTCGGGGTCTATTCGTTGTTCCGGGTCTTTCCCCTCTTTTTCCCAACGCTGCTCGCCACCTGGCAGCCGCTGCTGCTGACCGTCGCCGGGCTGACCATGGTGGTCGGGGTGCTGGGGGCCTTTGCCCAGCCTACCATCCGGCGGCTGCTCAGCTTTCATATCATCAGCCAGATCGGCTATATGCTGATGGGGTTGGGGGTGGCCCTCTCCCCCAGCGCCTATGGGGTGGGCTTTGGGCTGGCGCTGGCAATCCTCTTTCTGATCCACAACCAGCTTGTCAAGACAGCGCTTCTGCTCGGCGGCGGCGCTGTCGAGCTGGAAATGGGGACAGGCAAGCTCAGCGAGCTGGGAGGATTGGTGCACAGCCGCCCGCTGCAAGCCACCCTTTTCCTCGTGGCCGCCTTCGCACTGGCGGGCTTCCCACCGACCAGCGGTTTCATCGGCAAGCTCGGACTGCTCGAAGTCACCTTCGCTGCCGGACAATGGCCGATCGCCGCAGTCAGCGTCTTTGTCAGCCTGCTCACCACCATGAGCATGATCCGGCTCTGGCAATCGATCTTCTGGGGAAAACCCCGCCTCGCTCCGCCCCCTGAGGTCCGCGCGCCCGGTCGGACGCTGTGGACCACCACACCGTCGGCCATTTTGGTGGCGATCAGCCTGGCGATCGGCGTCGCCGCCCAGCCGATGCTGGCGCTCGTCCAGACCGCCGCCAGCCAGGCGATCGACCGGGCAGGCTATGTGCGCACGGTCAACCCAGCGCTCACCGAACAGGAACGCTCGCTCCCGCTGGGCATCCAATCCCAGCCGTCAGAAAGGGCCGGAGGATAGCCGCCGATGCGTCTGCTTTTACTCTTCCTGCTGAACCTGTCGATGGTGCCCGCCTGGGGAGCCCTGCAAGAAAGTTTCACCGCCACCACGCTGCTCTTTGGCTTCCTGCTCAGCTTTCTGCTGCTCTCTGTGCTCCATCGCGGCTACGCCAGATCGGTGCTGGGCGTCTTCGGCTATCTGCTCTTTCTGGCCTGGAGCATCGTGGTGGCCAGCTTCCAAGTCGCCGGCTACGTGCTCTCCCCACAGCTGAAATTGGACCAGGGCATCGTGGCGATCCCGCTGACCGTGCGCAGCGACCTGGAAATCGCCATCCTGGCCAGTTCGATTACCTTGACCCCTGGCACCCTCAGCGTCGACGTCGGCCACAGCCCGACCGGCGAACGCGTCCTTTATGTCCACAGCCTGGTCATGGGAGACCCGGAGGCGCTGCGTCGCACCCTCCAACGCGACTTCGAACAACGTATCCTGCAGATCACCCGCGGGGAGAAATAAAGCATGTCCTTTGTCGCCTGGATCGAAGTCCTGCTGGCCGTGCTGGCCATCTCGATGCTCATCTGCTTTGTGCGGCTCTACCTGGGGCCCAATCCCCCCAACCGGGCAGTGGCCTTCGACACGATCAGCAGCCACGCCGTCGGCCTCTTTGCCCTGCTGGCCCTCCGCAACCACGCCCCAGCCCTGCTCGACGCAGCCATCGTCACCGCCGTCTTCGGTTTCGTCGGCACCCTGATGCTGGCCCGCTATATCGAACAGTCCAATCAACAGG
The DNA here is from genome assembly GCA_903858085.1 of uncultured Chloroflexota bacterium. Lineage (GTDB taxonomy): Bacteria > Chloroflexota > Anaerolineae > Caldilineales > Caldilineaceae > Caldilinea. The sequence goes on along the minus strand of CAIOHJ010000002.1, from coordinate 6,083 downwards.
ACTGGGAATCCAACGAGGAATAGCCTTGTATGTCACGCTCAGAGCAGATCGTCCTGCTGTTGGCAGCCGCCGGTGTCGCCTTCATGGTTGTCTCCTCGATCGGAATCGTGCGTCTGCCCGATGTCTTTTCGCGCATGCACGCTGGGGGCAAAGCGTCGACCGTGGGCATCGGCGGCCTGCTGCTGGCCGCCGGACTTTTTTTCTTCAATGAGTTTGTGCTCTACCGGGTCCTGCTCTTGATTGGGCTCCTCTTTGCCACGCTGCCGATCGCCTCCTCAGCAATCGCACGCGCAGCCTACCGCACCAGCCGCTCCAAAAAGAAACAGCTCCGCTACGACGAGATGGCTCAGGATACCGACCCCCATCCTTGAAGCCCCAACAACCTACCGTGCTTGGACAAGCACATGCACCGATTGGAGTTGTGATGGACTACAATTTTGACCAGGTCATCGACCGGCGCAGTTCGGACAGTGTAAAATGGGGCTATTTTGCCCAGGACGTCTTGCCAATGTGGGTGGCCGATATGGATTTCGCAGCCCCCCCCCCGATCACAGCGGCGCTGGCAGAGCGGGTCCAACAGGGAGTTTTTGGCTACGGGCTTGAGTCCAAAACGCTCAAACAGGCCCTGGTCGATCGGATGGCGCAGCTCTATCGCTGGGAGATCCGCCCGGAGGAGATCGTGCTGCTGCCCGGGCTGGTCTGCGGGCTCAATGTCGTCACCCGCGCGATCGGCGCCCCAGGCGACGGCGTTTTGACCTATACCCCCGTCTACGGGCCCTTTTTGACCGCCCCGGTCAACCAGGGACGGACGCTGCAGTCGGCCCCGCTGCGTACAGTCCATCAGGGATGCCGGATTCGCTATGAGCTGGACATGGCAGGGCTGGCCGCAGCCTGCACGCCCGAGACCCGGCTCTTTATGCTCTGCAACCCGCACAACCCCGTCGGCCGCTCTTTCACAGGCGCCGAGCTGAACGAAATCGCCGCATTTTGCGCCGAGCGCAACCTGGTGATCTGCTCCGACGAGATCCACTGCGACCTGCTGCTCGGCACAACCCAGCATCTCCCAATCGCCAGCCTGGACCCAGAAATTGCCCAGCGCACCATCACCTTGATGGCCCCCAGCAAGAGCTTCAACATCCCCGGGCTGGGCGCCAGCTTTGCCATCATCCAAAACCCGACCCTGCGCCGACAGGTCGAAGTCAGCATGGCTGGGATCGTCCCCCATATCAACCTCTTCGGCATGGTGGCTGCCACCACAGCCTACACCGCCTGTGCAGAGTGGCTGGCTGCGCTGCAGCACTACCTGACCGCCAACCGAGATTTCGCAGTCCGCTTCATCGAACAAGAGCTGCCCGCCATCGGCACCACCTTCCCAGAAAGCACCTATCTGCTCTGGCTGGACTTGCACCGACGGGCGACCGACGGCAAAGTCGCCGAATTTTTGCTGGCCAACGCCAAGGTGGCTGTCAATGAGGGGGCCTGGTTTGGGGCCGGCGGCGAAGGCTTTGTGCGGCTCAACTTTGGCTGCCCCCGCCCGACCCTGGAAGAAGGGCTGCAGCGGCTGCGAGCCGCCCTGGCGTGAATCTGCCCAGCCTCCTCGGCCGAAGCACGCGGCAGACAGCCCTGCTGCTGGTGGCAGCACACCTCTGTCTGGCCCTGGCCTACAGCATCTGGAACCCGATCGCCGAGGCCCCAGACGAAGCAGACCACTGGGCGCTGGTCGTGTACCTCGCCCAGGAACATCAGCTGCCAACAGGCCCATGGATGACCCAGGGCAAACACCCGCCCCTGGCCCACATCGGAGCTGCGCTGCTGGCGCTGCTGGCCGAGCCAGGCAACGAGTTCCTGCACCCCAACCCCCAGGTCCAGCTGCAGCCAACCGCAGACGGCTGGTCCCCCAATTTCTTTCTCCACACCGACCAGGAAGAGTGGCCCTGGCAGGGCGCTGTGCTCTCCTTCCACCTGGCAAGGCTCTGGTCGGTCCTGACAAGTACAGCGACCGTGGCTGCAGCGTATGGGCTGGCGCGCACAGTCTGGCCAGAACGGCCAGGCCGTGCGCTGGCAGCCACCGGCCTGGTCGCCCTGCTGCCCGAGTTTGTGTTCATCGGCAGCGCGATCAACAACGACAGCACCGCAGCCCTCTTCGGCACACTGGCGCTGTGGGGAGCTCTGGCCATCTACCGCGCCAACGGCAACTGGCGGGCAGGCTGGTGGACACCGCTGGCCCTGGGCGCCGGGTTGCTCACCAAGGTCAGCACCGCTGCGCTGTGGCCAGCGGTCGGACTGGCTCTTTGGGCAGGCAGCCTGCACAACGCCCCCCCCCACGCCAGGCGGGCCGGCTGTGCAACAGCCGGCCCGCCTGGCTGGCTGCGCAACAGCCTGCCCACTTTTCTGCCCGCCTCTCTGGCACTCTTTCTGCCTGCCCTGCTGCTGGCCAGCCCCTGGCTCCTGCGCAACTGGCAACTCTACGGCGACCCCCTCGGGCTGGAACTGGTGCGCCAGACAGTCGACCAGCGGCTTACCCCCTGGGGCTGGGCGGACACCCGCTGGCTGCTGAGCGGCTGGTTTGTCTCCTTTTGGGGCAAATTCGGGGGAGCCGGCCATATCCCAATGGCCGACTGGGTCTACTGGCTGCTGGCAGGGCTGACCGCCGCCAGCACTGCTGGCTGGGTGCGCAGCGGGTGGCGGCAGCCCCGCGCCCAACAAGAGCTGCTGGCCCTGCTCGGCCTCGCCCTGCTCAGCACCGCAGCCAGCATCTGGAACTACTCGCTGCTGGCCCTCGGCACCGACCAAGGCAGATTGCTCTTTCCAGCGCTCGCCGCCGCAGCCGTGCTCTGGATCGAGGGGCTGGCCAACCTGCTGCCCGCCAGCTGGCAGCGGCCCGCCGGCACTCTCTTTCTGGCCCTGCTCGCTGCCTTGAGCCTCTACGCCCTGGTCGGCGTGATCCGCCCCGCCTTGTTGTGACGCACAAAGGCCGCCCTCCCCCCGCCCGATCCCACTCGAATCCCCTGCCAGACTGGGGCAATCGCCCCAGTCATTGTATGATACAAACAGCTGTCTGGAGCCGTCCGGGGATGGCCTGTATCTGGTTGGCAGTCAAAAATTTTTATGGTGACGATTTTTCAAATCTTTGCAACCTATGCCCCCTACATCTACCTGGCCTGCGGGTTGACTGCACTCCTCCAACTCTACCGGCTCTGGCAGGTGCGCAGCGAACGCCGCCAGGCACTTTTTTCTTTGGAACGCGAACGGGCCGTCCAAGATCTGCACAATATCTTCGTGGTCGCCCTCTTGCTGCTGCTCGTCATGGGAATCACCTATTTTGCCGGCAACACGGTGCCGCGCGCGCTGGTTCTCGAACCTGTCGCACAGCCCACACTTCCCCCCCAGTTTGCGCTGGAGATCACCCCGACCAATACGCCCCTGTTCGTCACAGAGACCTCGACAGCGCTGCCCACCCTCACACCGACCCTGACAGCCCCCACCCCTGAGCCGCTGCAGGCAACCCAAACTGCCCTGGTGCCCACCGCCCCGCCCGCCCCGGCAGCAGCGCCCAGCAACCTTCCTGGGTGCCCAGACAGCCGTTCTACAATCTCTGCGCCGGGCAACAACGCGACGGTCAGCGGTCTTCTGGCGCTGGTCGGCACCGCCGCTCACGACCAGTTCAACTACTACAAGATCGAGTTCGCCCCCGGCATCAACGCCGAACAGGGGTTTACCTACCTGACCGACGGCCGCGGCCAGGTTTTCAACAACACGCTTGCCAGCATCAACACACGCGGCCTTGCCAACGGGCCGTGGACATTCCAGCTGACCGTGGTGGACCAGACCGGCAACTTCCCTCCCCCTTGCCGCGTCACCGTGACGATCGCCAATTGAACAAACCCATGAACAAAAGACCGCTGCCACCTACCCTGCCATTGCCCAGCCGCCGCCAGCTCAAATGGCTTGGCGGGATCGCTCTGCTCCTGCTCCTCCTGTTGTTTGTGGCAGTCGCTGCCTTCCAGCTTGGCCGTTCCAACGGCCTGTCGCTGGCCCAACAGGCGGCCGCCACCGCCGAAGCGATGCGCCAGGTCTTTGCAGCCACCTTCACCCCCACACCGTCGGCCACGGCCACCGAAACTCCTGCACCCACCTTCACCCCCACGTTGACCTCAACACCGACAGCGACGCCAGCCAGCGCAGCCGAATGGGCCGATCGGTACTACCAGCTCGCCCTCCAGGGGCTCAACACATTGGCAGCCCTCGACTTTACCCCCGAACGAGCGGCAGCACTGGCCGAACGGCTGGCTCACGAACAAGGGCTGATCTTTGTCGCAGCCAGCTATTTTCCGCTGGCCACCGACCCCTGGGCAGCCTTCATCGCACCGCGCACCCCCGAAGGCACCACACTGCCGATGCTGTTCTGGCGCAGCACAGCTGCGGGCGACCAGATCGTGGGCCAGCTGCTGCTGGAGCCCAGCCAGAGCAGCGCCCCTGCTCCCTTCTCGGCAGGTATCCAGGCCGGCACCCTGGCCGTAGATGCCCAGGGAATCTCCCAGATCGTCTTGGTCGAACGCCCCGAAGCCAGTGCCAGGCTCAAGGCAGCACTGTGGGCACAGCCCCTGCCCGGCGCACCGTTTGTGCAGCTTTGGAGCAGCGACAGCGACCCACAGTGGGACTTCGACGCCGCAGAAAGCACGGTCACACTCGAAGCCAGCGCAGAACACCCCCTGCCCGATCTGCTGGTCGCCAGCCCTCTGAACAGCACCCTGCAGACCCCAGACGGCGCCGCAGCCATTTTTATCGAACAGCCCCCCTTTGCCCGCCAACAGCTGCGCACCCGCTGGCAGCCCGCCACAGCCGCCGCAGCAGAGCCCCAGGCTGCACCCCGTCTGGCCGGCTATCGGCTGGCCCAGGCCGAAGTCCAGCCAACACCGCTGAGCACCCTGGCCACCCTCCTGGCCCAGTTGCAGCGGGGCGAAGCCAGCCGTGCCCAGTCCTTGGTGGCCCGAATTGACCTGCTCAATGAACTTTTCGATCTCGGACTGGCCCTCCCAGGCGACTGGATGGCCGTGTACGTCAACGAGATCGACCGGGAAATCCAGGACGGAAGCCGCTCCGAACGGCTGCGTTTTTTTGACAACGCCGACCGCAACCGCAGCTATGAAGCCACCTTTGCTCTGGAGAGCACCTCCGACCGGTACATCCTGCAGTCGATCGCGCCCGTGCTGCTCGCCAGCAGCGCAGGTCTGGTGACACCCGCCCCGCCCCGCCCGACCGCAACGCCGACGCCACTCCTGCCAGAGAAGACAGTGCTCGCCAACGGCGATCCCCTGACCCTGACCCTGGAAAGTGACCTGACCGGCGAGATGGCCCTCCTCAACCCGACTCTGGAACCGACCCCCACTGCGACCCCCACCTTCACACCGACCCCGACAGATACCCCCACCGCCACCGCCACCCCCACCGAGACGCCACAGCCGACAGCCACACCGACCTGGACCCCCTCCCCGACCGAGACACCGACGCCGACCCCCACCGAAAAGCCGCTGCCCATCCCTGCAATTGCCCCCGACGCGCAGCCACCGGTGACCGGCTATATGCTCCTGAGCGAGACCGCCCGGCTGCGCGGCGGACCTGGCACAGCCTATATCGTCATCGCCGGGTTGGAAAATGGGGTCCCCGTCGCCATCTTTGGAATCACCGAAGCCGGAGACTGGCTGCTGATCCGGGCAGCCACCGTCACCGACGGGCGCACCGAAGTGCTCGGCTGGGTGGCCACCCAACTGGTCATCCCGTACGACGATCTGAGCAAAGTGCCCCGCTACCGCGCCGATGGAACCTCGCTGGAAGGTCCGTCGGCCGCAGAACAGGAGAGAGCCTCCACAACGCTGTTGGCCACCCTGCCCACAGCAACCCCCTTGCCGACCCCTCTGGTCACCCCCGTCCTCCGGCTGCCCGCCGTCGCCGAGCCAGCGTACGGCACAGCCCCCCCCCCGGCAGAGGACGAACAGCTCGTCACCTTCAGTGGAGAGGCCATCCCACCAGACCCAGCACTGCCTTTGGCCGCTACCGCCGCAGACGGCACACCCCTGCAGCTC
>CAIOHJ010000001.1 GCA_903858085.1 uncultured Chloroflexota bacterium | reverse complement strand
CACCTGGCCGGGCAACCGGCGCCCCAAGATCCACTTCAGCAGCCCCCGCACCGCGCTGCGCACGCTCCACAGCGGGCAGCAGCTCCTGCCACCCTTGCCCAACCAACACAGCGATTTTCTCGACCCCTTTGCCTTCCTCGATCTGCTTCGGCTGGTGCAGCGCTCCCAGCTCAGACCGTTTGACATCATGCTCGAAGCCAAAGCCAAGGATCTGGCGCTGCTGCGGCTGCGCGAGCAGGTCACCCACTTCGCCCCGGCGCTGCGACCGCTCATCTGCTAGACCGCTCTCCCCCCTCCTTGGCCAGTCGATACAGCCTCAGGGCTCCAACAACAGGCCCCGCTGATGGGCTCGGTAGACCGCCTCCAGCCGGTTGCGCGATTGCAACTTGGCGTAGAGGCTGCGAAGATGTTTGTCGAGTGTGTGCACAGAGAGCTGCAGCGTCTGGGCAATTTCTTTCCGGCTGAGGTCGCTCGCCAACAATTGGAGAACAGCAGCCTCCCGCTCGGTCACAGGTTTGAACAGAGGGGCATCGCCGAAGGGAGGAGCTGGCTCGGCGGCAGCCTGTGGCGGGGGAGGGACCCCGCTCCGGCGCTGCTGCAGCGCCGCTGCGGCCAGCTGGCCGTCGGACCGGCGGCTCAGCACAGCCAGCAGGGGGTCCAGAGCCGGGTCGTCGACCAGAAACGGACGAAAAAATTGGTTCGGATAGCCAATCAGCAGCGCTGCCCGCAGGCTCTGCTGGGCTGCCCGCCGGTTGCCCTTGGCAGCAAAAAAACGAGCGCGCAGCACCTGCAGCCGAACCACCCAGACCTGGGCATGGATCGCCTGGCAGCGTTCCAGCATGGCCCTCAGCCATGCATTGCCAGCGGCCAGCCAGCTCGGCTCGCCCAGCGCCAGCAGACCCTCAGCCCAGACAACACCGGGCAGGATCTCGTTGGAATGGGCGGGTCGGCCAGAAAAATGTTGCAGCCACGGGCGCGCACGCGCCAGGTCGTTTTGGTGGAGGGCGAGCTGGGCATCCAGCAGCGCTGCATTGCTCAGGGCATGGGGCGATTGGGTCCGGTTGGCGTAGCTGCGGAACGTTTCGACTGCCCGCTCGGCTTCCGCCAGCGCCCCGCGTGCCAGCAGCAGTTCGATCAGCATCGAGACAGCTGCCACCAAAGTGGTGTGGTAGGTGGTGTGGCTCTGTCGCAGAACCTCCCAGCAATGTTGGAGGGCAGTGTCGTCCTGCGCAGCCATAAAATAGTGTGCGCAGGCCACCATAAAATGGGCGGAGCTCAGATCGAAGCGTTGCGGATGGCGCTGGGCCAGCTGCAGATACATGTCCGCGCTCAGCGCCAGCTCGGTGACTTTGCCTTCGTACAGCAGCACCATGCAGCGGGCACGCAGCAGCCGGAGCTGGACGCTGGGTGGGTGCGTTTCCCCGACAAGGCTCTGGTCGAGCAGCTGCAAAGCCTCCGCTGCCGCCCCAGCGCGCTGCTGGTAACGCGCCAGCAGATAGTGGGCCATGCCCTCCAGAAAGGGGCGCAGCGGCGCAGCCTCACGCCGGGCCTGCTGGATGCGCTGGATTGCCTGCAGGGGCGGGTCTGCGGCGATCATCGGCGCCAGCGACAGCAGCACAGACTCGGCCTTGAGCTGCTGTCTCAGGTGCGCCGCCAGTGTTCGGTTTTCGAGCAGCATGTTCACCTGGGCAATGGTGGCCTGCAAGAGTTCAGCTTGCCACCGGAACAGGTACAGCCAGCCGCGCGCCAGCAACAAGGCCGGGCTCTGCTCGACCCCTTCTTCAGGCAGCAGGCTCAGCACACGTTCCAGCGTCTCCCATTGCGCCTGTTCCTGCCACGTATGGATGTGGAATTCGGTCAGACTGGCAGCGACCAACAGGTTGTGTCCGGCCAGGCAGCATTCGATCGCCCGTTCAAAATTGCCTGCCTTGACGTACCAGTGCGCACAGCGAAGGTAGAGGGCATCGAGCTCGCTGCGGGGCACAGCCTTGCGCAGCCGATCCTGCAATACAGCTTTGAACAGATCGTGGTAGCGATAGCTGCCGGGGATTTCGTCGAAGGGCAGCACAAACAGATTGTGCTGCAGGACATAGTTGAACTGCGCATCGACCTGCTCGGCATCGACCGCAGGCCTCAGGGCAACGGCACAGAGCTCCGGGTGCAGAGAGGGAAGCAGAGAGCTGTACAACAGAAAGGATTGAATCGCCGTCGGGTGGCTGGCCAGCACCTCGGCGATGAAATACTCGAAAATTTGGGGCTGTGGCGGCAGATCCGGGCGCTGCAGATAGTGGGCAACTTCGTCGACTGTTCGCAGCGACAAAGCCAGCAGACGCAAGCCTGCCCCCCAGCCCTCCAGATGAGCGGTGAGCCGCTCGGCCAGCGTTGGCGGCACCGGTTCGTGCATGTGCGTCTCCAGCACACTCTGCACCTCAGCAGCGCGCAGCTGCAGGTCAGCCAGACGCAGCTCGACCAGACGGGATTGGCTGCGCAGACGGGCTACCGAAAAAGGCGGGTCGCAGCGCGAGATCCAGACCAGCGACAGCGTAGGGGGGGCGTGGCGCACCAATGTCTCCAGCCAGCCGAGGGTCGCTGTCTGTTCCACCTTGTGGCAGTCGTCCAGGACCAGCACCAGCCCTTTGGGCAGCGCCGCGATGTCCTGCGTCAGTTGGATGGCCAGCTGTTCGATCGGCGAGAGGGGTGCCCCCTCCAGCATCTGACAGGTCTGGCCGCAGCTGCCTGGAAAACCAGCCTGTACCGCAGAGACCACCTGAGCCAAAAAGGAAGAGGGGGGGGCGTCGAGGCTGTCGACGGTGTACCAGACAGCCCCCCTCTCCTTCCAGTCGGGTTGGCGTCTGGCCAGCCAGGTGGCGACCGCACTGGTTTTGCCGTAGCCGCCAGGAGCGACGACCAAGGTCAGCGGACACTGCAGCCCCTGGTCCAGCCGTGCCCACAGCGCTGGACGCTCGATCAGATCGGCGGGAAGGATGGGGGAGCGAATCCCGGGGGCAACTGTTGGGTAGAGAGCGGTCATCGCAGCATCTTTGTCCTGTGGTGCACTTCAACCCGTTTCGAAGGATGCAGCCGGCGGCCCCCGACAACGAGGCCGGGCGCACAAAAGGGGGTCTGCTGTTCCCTACGGACGGGCTGTGCTCTGATGCAGGCCCCGAACGTGGCGTCACTCAGAGGGATTTTCACGGTACGCCAGCATCACGGCAGCCATGTTTTGCACCAGTCGGGCGCTTATCTCGCTGGGCAGCCAGGTCAGTGCCAGCCCGACCAGAAGCAGACGCGCGCCTTTGGGCGCTTCAAAATTTTCGTCCGTATACAACATCACCGCCGGAGCGTCAGCCGCCAGACTGACAGGCCCGCGGCGCAGGGCGATCGACGCCCCTGTCGAAACAGCTGGAGAACGTTCCAGCGGCACCACCGCCGGCAAGCCATCAGGCAGCTTGATCGGCTCTGTTGGCAAGCCTGCCACCAGGGCTGGCAGCCCTTCTGCCACCTGGAGATCGACGATCGGGGAAGCAGCTTCCCCGCCCACCCCGAAAAAGGGCATTCTGCTGCCGATCGTCACCTTGCCCCCAGCGTTGATCAGCTCGCTGAGCAAGCGCAGCGACTCTCCTTGGATTCCACTCTGGGCGTAGGCTGCGTCACTCCAGATGACCCAGCTGTGGCGCGTCAGTTCCTCCACGCTGGGCAGGCCATCTGTGCGGGTCGCCCACACGTCCGCCGTGTACCCTGCGGCCGCCAGCAGTTCTGCGTACAGCACAGCCTCGCTGCTTTCCTCGGCGCTGGCGTTGAGGTTGTCGTCGACCACCAAAATCGGTGCAGCGGCGCTCGCTTCGGGGGGAGCTGCCGGCGTTGCACTCGTCGGGGCGGGCGTTGGGGCACTCGGCGGGGCGGGGGGCTGCACAGCGGCTGCAGGATCGACCGGGCAGATCGCCAGCTCATCTTGTACCAGACAGTTCGAAAAATCCTGATCGAGCAGCCGCTGCAGCCCGGTTTGCAGGGAGACTTCGCTGGCGGCGAGGAGCGCAAGGAGGCGGCGACCGTCGGTCTCGCTGCGCTGCAGAAAAAGCAGCGTTTCGCTGGCGAGCAGCTGGATGCCATCTTTCTGCACCAGATAGAGGGTGGGGTCTGGCGGGGCTGCTGGAGCAACTTCTGGCGGGGCTGCGGGTTCTGTCGGGAGGGGCTCCGCCAGGGGCGCATGTGTTGCTGGCTGGCCCACAGCCATTCTGCCCGTCTGGCTGGTGCTGAACCGAGGCGGGTCGGTGGTCGCCGGAAGCGGTTTGGCCGGGAACGCCGCTGGCGTGGGGGGCGTCGGCGCAGCGCGCTGCGGCGTCGCTGTCGGCGGAGAGAGTGTGCTGCCAGGAAGGGGGGCAGGCCCCTGCTGCAGCACAAAACCGGCATCGGCGAGCAGCAAGCTCCTCTTGTCGACCTCTTGATAGCGGGCGACGACGAGCAGATCGACGTTGGGGGCTGCCAGGCTGTCTGTCAGCCAGCGTGTCACACCCAGCTGCAGCGTACGGCCAGAACGTTCGAGCAGCAGCTGGAGCGCCGCAGCCTGGCGGATCGACGGAGCCCCGGCTGCCTCGTCGCTGACGACGACCAGCGCGACCTGCGGCCCCAGAAATTCCGGGAAATCGACAATCGTCTGGCTGCGTT